>CAZXKD010000017.1:0-25421 GCA_964641215.1 uncultured Gemmatimonadaceae bacterium | reverse complement strand
GCTCGAGGATCTGCGCCTGGATGGTGACGTCGAGCGCGGTCGTGGGCTCGTCGGCGATCAGCACCTGGGGGTGACACACGAGGGCCATCGCGATCATCACGCGCTGGCACATCCCTCCCGACAGCTGGTGCGGGTACTCGTCCAGCCGCTGCACGGGATCGGGCATCCCCACGAGCCGCAACATCTCGAGAGCGCGCGCGCGGGCCGCGCGGCGCGGCAGGCGCTGGTGCACGATCGCCGCCTCGGCGATCTGGTCGCCGACGGTGAACACCGGATTGAGGGACGTCATCGGCTCCTGAAAGACCATGGCGATCCGGTTGCCGCGAACGGCCCGTAGCTCGGGCGGGGACAGCGTGAGCAGGTTGCGTCCCTCGAACTCGATGAGGCTGCCGGGGCGGATGTGGCCGGGCGGCTCCGGGATGAGCCGGAGAATGGAGAGCGACGTCACGGTCTTGCCGCACCCCGACTCGCCCACGATGCCCAAGGTCTCCCCAGGATAGAGGTCGAAGGAGACGCCATCCACCGCGCGGGCCGTTCCGCGACCTCGCTCCGTCACGAAGTAGGTCTTGAGATCGCGCACCCGGAGCAGCGGCTCCTTCACGTCGCCTCTCTGCGTGGGTCGAGGGCGTCGCGCAAGGCGTCACCCACGGCGTTGAGGGCCATCACGACGAGGACGATGGCGAGTCCCGGGAACAGCGTGGTCCAGGGGGCAGTGGTGAGTTGGTCCTTCCCGTCAGCGATCATGTTCCCCCAGCTCGGCGTCGGCGGCGCCACGCCGATGCCCAGGAACGAGAGCGCCGCTTCGAGCAGCATCACGTTGCCGATCCCCAGTGCCGCCGTGACGATAAGCGGCGCGACGGCGTTGGGAAGGATGTGGCGAAACATAACGCGGGTTGGTGGCGCGCCCAGCGCGCGCGCGGCGTCCACGTACGCCCGCTCTCGCAACGACAGCACCTCGGCCCGGACCAGACGGCTGGTCGCGAACCAGCCGGTCAGGCCAATGACCAGGACCAGCGTCGCGAGGGGCAGGCGATCCCAGAGCGCCACCGCCATCAGCAACAGGAAGATCCGCGGGATCGCGAGCCCGACGTCCACCAGGCGCATCAGCACCTCGTCCAGCCAGCGCCGGAAGTAGCCGGCCAGCAGGCCGATCACGCCGCCCACCGTCACGGCCACCAGCATCGCGAGCGCGCCCACCGCGAGCGAGACGCGGGCGCCGTAGGCCAGGCGACTCAGCAGGTCGCGGCTGTAGAGGTCCGTGCCGAGCGGATGCGCCCAGGACGGCGGGCGGTCTTGCAGCCCCACGATGTCGAGCTGGGCCGAGGGTGGGTACGGAGCGACGAGCGGCGCCGCCGCGGCCACCAGGACGAAGAACAGCAGCACCACCAGTCCCGGCGCGGCGGTAGGCTGACGGAAGAAACGGCGTCCGGCGTCGAGGCGGCGCGCCCAACCGCGCAGCACGAGTACGCCGGTGACCGCCGCGACGAACACCGCGACCAGCGCCGCCCAGGCGTGCGGGGAACGGATCACGCGGCGCCAGTCTCCCCGCCGTCGCCGTGGGGCAGGCGGATGCGCGGATCGACGACGGCGTACAACAGGTCGGCAAGAAGGCTCCCGAGCACCACCAGCGTTGCGGCGAGGAGCGTGGCGGCGACGACGACCGGATAATCCCGACCGAAGATCGCGTCCGCGGCGATCTTGCCCATGCCGGGCCAGGAGAAGACGGTTTCGACGAGCACCGCGCCGGTGAGCAGGAACGGCAGTGCGAGCCCGAACAGGGTGATGAGGGGGAGCAAGGCGTTGCGCAGGGCGTGGATCAGCCAGATCCGGCGCTCGCGCAGCCCCTTGGCGCGCGCCGTCCGGATGAAGTCCTGGCGGACCACCTCGAGCAGCGCGGCGCGCTGAAACCGCGCGGTCCCTCCGGCGCCCACGACGCCGAGTGTCAGCGCGGGAAGGGCGAGGTGCCAGGCCCGATCCCCCAGCCGGCCGAGCCATGACAACGACGGGTAGACCACGGGGTCCACGACGCCGCCCACGGGGAACCAGCCGAGGTTCTGGCCGAACACGAGCAGCAGCAGGAGGCCGAGCCAGAACGTGGGGACCGAATACAGGAAGAGGGTCGCGTTCCCGAGTACGACGTCGGCACGACGCCGGGCACGGGCCGCCTGGTAGAGGCCGATGGTGGCGCCGAGCAGGAAGTCGATGGCCAGGGCTGCCCCCGAGAGCAGCAGCGTGTTGGGGACCGTGGCGGCGAGCACGTCGGCGACGGGGCGCCGCAGCCGGAACGAGACACCGAGGTCCCCGTGAGCCAACGCGCCGAGGTACTTGGCGTACTGGACCGGGAGGGGACGGTCGAGCCCGAACTGCGCGCGCAGACCGGCGACGACCGCCGGGTCGAGAGTCCGCTCGTCACTGGGGAGGAACGGCGTGCCGGGGGCGAGGTGAATGAGCGCGAAGGTGAGCGTGACGACTGCGAAGACGATGGCGACCGCGGCGATGAGGCGCCGCACGAGCCACGCCGTCACCTAGCGCTCCACGCGGTCTCGTTGGATCAGCTGGTCGGCGGGGATGCGCCAGGTCCGGACCAGGGCCCACCAGGAATCGGGGCGGATCTGGACGTCGGTAACGCGCCGGTGGACCGCGGCGACGAGATTCGGGGAGTAGAGCCACACGGCGGGGGCGTCGTCGTTGAGGATGTCGAACACCTCACGCCAAGCGCGCGCGGCCTCTTCGGGTTTGCCCGCCCCGTGGCCCGCGGCCTTGAGGGCGCGCTGGAAGGTGGAGTTGTCATAATGACCGACGTTCCCCGGCGCGCCACGACCCCAGTGCTGGGTCACGCTCGCCGTCGGCGAGGGGTCGGTCTGGTAGGCGAGCATCGCGGCATCGAAATTGCCTTTGACCAGCCGGTCCTGTATGACGTTGCCTTCGAGTTCCACGAGCCTCACCTCGACGCCCACGTTGAGCAGCTGCGCCTGAATCAGGCGGGCGTACTGCCGCCGCACGGCGCTCGTTGTCGGCACGAGCAGCTCGAAGGAAAGCCGTCGTCCCCCCCGCAACCGTGCGCCCGGGCCGGCGGCACGCCACCCGCGCTGGGCCAACAACCGGGAGGCCGCAGCCGTGTCATAGGGCAGGCTGCGGATCGCCGGGTCCCACACCGACCAGAGCTGCGGCATGGGTCCGGGTGGCACCTTGGCCTGCCCCGCCCACACGCTCTGGTTCATCCGGTCCCGGTCCAGCGCCTGGACCAGAGCCCGCCGCACCGTGCGGTCGCTGAAGAGCGGCGTGGTCAGGTTGAACGCCAGGTAGCCGTAGGCGGAGCTCTTGTACGGATAGGTCGCGAGCTGCGGCACTTGCTGGACCCGCCGCAGGTTGTCCAGAGGGCCAAGGAACTCCAGGGCGTCGGCTTGCCCGGCCACGAGTTGAGTGATCGCCCCCTGCTGGTCTCCGACGAACTGCCAGATCAGCCGGCGGATGTGCGGCCGACCCAGAAAGAACGTCGAGTCGGCGTTCAGCTCGATGCCCTGGCCCGGCGTCCACGATACGAATCGATACGGTCCGTCGCCCGTCGGCGCCCGACCGAACGCGGTCGTCGCCCAGCGCGGCCTCGGCACGGTGTCCAGTAGGTGCCGGGGCAGGATGTACATGTGGTACACAGCGTCGTAGAACATTTCCGGGTAGCGCTCCCGGTACGTAAACACGGCCGTGAGCGAGTCCCGGGCGGTCACCGACGCGATGCGCGCGAGCAGGGGGCCCGCCTCGGCGTGCACCTGGGAATCGGTGTAGGCCTGGAATGTGAACGCCACATCCGCCGCGGTAACGGGTGGCCCGTCCTGCCACCGTGCCCGGGGATCCAGGTGCACCGCCAGCCTCGTCGGCGTTTCCCATTCCCAGCGCTGCGCCAGCTGCGGCTGGAAGTCCCGGTCGCCCAGCGTGTTCATCGACGGCCCGATGTCGGCGAGCTTGAGGAAGATCTGCTGGTAGGCGTCTCGGGCCAGGCCCTGCACGCTGACCGGTGGTAACAGGATGTCCGGCTGGCCGCCGGCCGCGAACACCAGGGTGCCGCAATAGTCGCCGCGGCAGGTGCCGGGGCGGCTGCAGGAGGTGACGATGACGAGAAGGGCGAGGGCGATCGACGCCCGGAGCGTCACAGGGGCTCGCATGTCGCCAAAGATTCCACCGCCGAGCGAGTGGCGCCAGGTCCCGAGCGCCGACCCGGCGGTGTGCTAGGCGCTCGCTGTCGGGCTCAGCCGCTTACCCCGGGAACGGCCGGGCTCAGCGCCGCCGACTGGTCCAGTGAAGCGAGGAAGGCGTTGTACACAGCCTCGGACCACATTCCGCGCGACCGCGTGATCGTGGTGAGCGCCGCATGCCGCGAGAACGCCGGGCGGTACGGACGCTCGGTCGTGAGCGCGTCGAAGACGTCCGCGATGCCGACGATCTGCGCGGACAGCGGGATCTCGTCTCCCCGCAGGCGATCGGGGTATCCCGTCCCGTTGCAGCGCTCGTGGTGCCAGCGGATGATCGGCTTGATATCCCAGGGGAATTCGACGTCGCCGAGGAGCTCGATCCCCCAGATCGGGTGCATCTGCACCAGCTCGAACTCGTCGCGCGTCAGCGGGCCGGGCTTGCCGAGGATCTCGTGGGGGACACGTACCTTCCCGAGATCGTGGAGGTAGGCGCCGATCCGCACGGTGGTCTGGGCTTGCTCCTCCAGGCCAAGCGCTTGCGCGACCGCGACGCCATAGCGGGCGACGCGCTCGCAGTGGCCGAAGGTGTAGGTATCGCTGGACTCCAGCGACTGACCCCACTCGCGCACCACCGCCAGAAAGGCGGCCTCGAGCTCGGCCATCCTGCCGTCGACATGGACGAGGTCGAGGCGGGCATCGAGCCGCCCGAAGAGGCAGTGCGCGACGTTCAGCAGTGAGAGCGCTTCCTGGTTCCGCCCCATCGCCTGGCAGAGCAGGGCCAACTCCCGCGACGCCTCGGCCTCATTCAGGACAGAGCCCGCTGCGACTGCCAGCTCGATTGCTGAGCGGAGGCGCGACTCGGCGAGCGCCGGACGTCCGGTCTCCCGGTACACGACGCCCATGACTCGATACGCCCCCGCCTTCGCGGCCCGGTCGCCGAGCTCATCGAAGATGACCAGCGCAGCCTCGGCGTCCCGCCGCGCGTCCTCGAATCGCTGGCGCGCGACGTGGACTTCGGCGCGATTCAGCAGGCAGAGCCCCTGGAGGTGGACGTCGCCGGCACGCTCGGCGATCTGGTAGCTTTCCTGGTAGTAGCGGTGCGCCTCATCCCACAGCTCTCGGTCCGCGCTCACCATGCCGAGGTTATGATACGCGATCGCGCAGCCGTGCTCGTCGTTCGCGGCGCGATAGGCCGCGAGGGACCGCCCGTAGCGTGCTAGCGCTTCATCGAAGTCGCCTTGGATGTTCGCGACAATACCGAGATTCTGCTCGGCGCGGGCGCGGAGGGCGTCACTCTGCCCCCCGATGGCCACGGCGTGGAGGAAATGCGCGCGGGCGTCGGGGAGTGCGCCCGCTTCGAGGTCGATCGCGCCGAGCGTGTTGAGGGCTTCGCCGGCGAGCACGGCATTGCCGGCCCGGAGCGCGACCGCGTGGCTCCGGCGGCACAGCCCCCGCGCGAGCTCCGACGTGCCTTGGCGGTGACGCACCACGGCGAGGCGCCGGAGCGCCTCGGCCAACACCGCCGGCTCCCCCGCGGGTTCGGCGGCCGCGATCGCCGCCTCGTACCAGGCGATCGCCTCGGGGATGGAGGCGGCGCGCTCCCGAGCGCGGGCTTCGTCGAGCAGGTCCGTCGGCCGCGGCGCCGGGCCCAGCAGGTGGCGCCCGCACGCGGTAACCGCCGTCACGGACCGCCCTCTCGCTCCGAGGACCAATAGGCTCCGGCCTCGAACCCGGGAGCGGGGATGCGCCGTCCCGGGAACTCCGGATCCTCCAGCAACGCCCCCAGCTTGCGGATCTCCACCTTCGCCCCCAGCCGGTTGAACGTCGCCCGGGCCGTCTGGGCCGCCTCTTTCGCGGCTACGACCTTACCCTCGCGGGCCAGCAGCTGCGCGAGGTCTCGCTGCGCCGTGGCGACGAGCAGGGGCCGCCCGTGCTCCGTCGCGCGGTCGATGACCTCGCGAAGCATGTCCTCGGCGACGTACACCTTGCCCATGATGCCCAACGCGACGGCGAGGATTCGCTGATCCTCGGTCTCGAGGACGGCGTCCTTCAGCTCCCGATGCAGCGCCAACGCGCTTTCGGCTTCTCGGATGGCGAGGTCTGGCTCTCCCCGGATGACCCGGATCTCGGCCCGTCCCGCGAGGGCCTGGGCCTTGAGCCGCCGGTCGCCCAGTCGCTCCGCTTCCCGCACCGCGGCGTCGGCCGCCTGCATGGCGTCGTCGAGATGTCCCTGCTCGCGGTAGGTGATCCCGAGATTGTGCTCCGACTCGACGATGCCGCGCTCGCAACGGGCCTTCTGGTAAGCGGCGATCGCCCGGGTATACGCGCCGACCGCCCGGCCGTAGTCGCCCTGCATGTTCGCGATGATGCCGAGGTTGTTGGCGCACCGGCCTACGGTGGCCAAATCGTTCTGCTGCATCGCCTCGTCCTGCGCCTGCGTGAAGAACGCCGTGGCCTCGCTGATGCCGCCGCGCTCCAGCGCGATGGCGCCGCAGACGTTCAGCCCGCGCACCTCTAGCGTCCGATCCCTCAGCACCCGCGCCCGCGCCAACGCGACCTGCGCCCACTGCTGTCCCGTCTCCAGCCGCCCGAGGCGGCTGTTTCCGATGCCGCAGAGCAGGGCCAGCATCGGGGACTGCTCGAGTTCCTGCTGCGAGCGCCCGCTCAGGTACGTGAGCAACTCGGCATAGCGCCCTTCATCGGCCAGTTCCTGTGCCGCATGGAGCGGCGCCAGCGAGCGACCCAGATCCGTCGCGAAATCGTCGTCCCACCCCTGGCTGACGAGATTGCGGATCTCTCCTTCGGCGCCAAGCTGGGTGAAGATGGCTTGTGCCCTGCGCGCAGCGGCCTGGGCGTCGGCGCTCCGACCGGTCTGCCGCAGGACCGTCGCCAAGTCCCGTGCCGCTTCGGCGAGAAGCTGGGGCCGCCCGTGCGCCTCGGCCCGCGCGATCACCTCACGCAGCGCCTGTTCGGCGGCCGCCATCTGGCCCTCGGCCATCAGGAGCGACGCGGCGACGCGCAGATCCTCGGCCGCTCCGAGGGCATCGGCCAGGCCGCTGCGGATCTCCCGCACCTGGTCAAGCTCGCGCCGCGCGTGCTCCAGCTCGCGGCGGGCAATGCGGATCTCCGCCCGTCCCCGGAGCGTCAGCGCCCACAGCGTGGTATCACCGGCCGCGGCGGCTACCGCGACGGCCCGGTCGGCCTCCGCCAGCGCACGGTCGAGAGCCCCCTGCTCCCGATAGGTGATCGCCAGGTTGTGGTAGCACTCGCCGACGCCCTGGGGGACTCCAGCCCGCTCGAACGCGGCGACGGCGATTTCCCAGGAGCCGATCGCTTCCGCGTGCCGCCCGCGCAGGTTGCTGATGATCCCCAGATTGTTGGAAGCGCGGCCGGTCGTGGCGAGATCGCCGTCGCGGCTGGCGACCAGCAGGGCCTGCGTGAAGTAATCCGCCGCCTCGTCGATCCGCCCGCTCACGAGGGCGATCGCGCCCCGCGCATTGAGGGCGTGACACTCGACTGCCTGGTCGTCCCGCTTACGCGCCTCGTCCAGCGCCAGATCCAGCCAGCGCAGGCCTTCCTCGTGGCGACCGAGCCGCGCCTGCGCGGTCCCGTACAGCAAGGCGAGGCTCGGCGACTCCTCGAGCTCGCTGCCCTTGCGGGCGCCGAGATACTCGACGACCTCAGCGTGGTGGCCGGCCGCGGCGAGTCGCCGGGCTTTCTCGATTACGATTGACGACGTGTGCATCGTATTGGTCCCCCAACCCTCGGGATTGTCATCGACACCCTCCCGGCACTATCGCGGCCATGGGTCGGCCGGTCCGCCGCCACGAGCCTCAGTACGCCACCGCGTAGTTCGTGCAGCGGCGGATGGCCGTTGCCGGGAGTTGTCCGTCCACGCTGACCACCGTGGTCGGTTCCCCCGCTTCGGTCGTAGGGTCTGACGCGAGCCCGAGCTGCCGCACTCCGTTGGACCCCGGGAGTGAAGAACGCATCTTGTTCCCCTACCAGGAAACGGCGTACTCGGTGAAGGAAACCGCGTAGTCGCAGAAGTGCAGCAACTGGCTGACGAACGACTTATCCAAGAGTGACTGGGCCGCCTGGATCTGCGTCCACTGACTGCCCGTGCCCTCGCGATACCACATCCCGAGCAAGCGGCTCTCGATGCGGGCGTCGGTGCTGTCCACGACGCCATCCCCGTTCAAGTCGCCGCCGGCGCCGCCGTACCAGATCTGGAGCTGAGCGGGATCGCCGAACCGCAATCCCGTCGGCTGGAGCGACACGCCGATGTTCACGGTGTCGATGGTCACCGTGATCTGCACCGAGTCGCCTGGCGCGAGGTCGCCGCGCCCGGGCACATAGGTCGGATCAGCGATGGAGAGCCGCAGGAAGGGGGCGCTGGTGTCCCCCGCAGCGCTGAGGTAATCGATCTGGACGGAACGCTGCACCCCACGGACCGCCCAGAACGTCGCGGTGACCTGATCGAGACTGAGCCCACGTGGCCCACCGGCAAAGAAGGCCCCCCCGCCTTGACCCGAGAGGCCGTCGACGGCGCGGAATTCGGGGGGAACACTTCCCGCCCACCGGAGAAAATGCGGAGCCTGAGCAGGCGGCTGCTGCACTGCGGTGGGATGCGTATCAGCGCATCCGGCGGCCAGCAGCGCGAGAGCGAGCGGGATCAGGGCAGGGCGAACAAGCATACGATTCTCCGAGTCCATGTGAGTCCTACCAGGCTAGGGCGTAGTTCGAGAACTGCGGCAATTCCCTGGTGACGATTGAGCAGGATTCGTTCCAGATGGTGGCGTTCACCGCAGCCGTGTGATCGGTCAGGAGTTGCGAGCAGACAGCCCGATCTCGCCGCGGGACCGCAGGGTCATTTCGTCCCTAGAGGTGGGTCGATGCGAGCTAGGGAGATGCGATCAACCGGGTGTCTTCGTCAACTTCCGCGCCCACCACCGCCCCGCCGTCCAGCAGACGGCGCAGGCGCCGCGGCGAGATCGACAGCCGGCGAGCTGACTCGCTGCGATTGCCGCCGCACAGCTGCACCGTCGCGCGGACGGCGGCGGTCGTGATCTTGTGCAGCGGGGCGGGGAAAGGGATCGGTCCCTCGTGTTGGTTCTGCGGGCCCGCCGCGGGGGGGGGGAGAAGCTCGTCGACGCTCAGTTCGCCTGCCGGCGATAGCAGCAGCGCCCGTTCCACGGCGTTCTTCAGCTCGCGGATGTTTCCGGGCCAGGGATGGGCGCGCAACTGGTGGCACACCTCGGAGGTCAGCGTGGGCACCGGCAGTCCGTGCTCCCCAGCAAGGCGGTCGAGCAGCGCCTGCGCGATGAGGATGACGTCGTCGCCACGCTCCCTGAGGGGCGGCAGCCGGAGCACGACGGTGCTCAAGCGGAAGAACAGATCCTCCCGGAAGCTGCCCTCGCGCACCCGCTCGGGGAGCAGCTCGTTCGTCGCCGCCAGAATGCGGACGTCGACCGTCCGCGATTTCGTCCCTCCGACCCGGCGGATCTGCTTGTCCTCGAGCACGCGCAGCAGTTTCGCCTGCAGGCAGAGGGGCAGGTCACCGACTTCATCCAAGAACAGCGTGCCGGTGTCCGCCACCTCGAACAGCCCCGGCTTGGCCGCATGCGCGTCCGTGAAGGAGCCGCGCTCGTGACCGAACAGCTCCGACTCAATGAGGTGTTGCGGCAGGGCCGAGCAGTTGACAGCGACGAACGGGGCGTCGTGGCGCGGTCCCCCGGCGTGGATCGCCCGCGCCAGGAGTTCCTTCCCGGTGCCCGTTTCGCCGACGATCAGGGCGGTCGCGTTTCGGTGCGGCAGGAGTCGAGCCGCACGGGCGAGCTCCCTCTTGATGGCCGGGCTCTCGCCCACCATCCCTGCAAACGGGTCCGTGTGCGCGTGCGCCGCGGCTACGCCGTGACCGGGTCCGCCGCGGAGCGCGGCGACGACCGTATTGCGGAAGATCTCGAGGTCGTCCGGGAGCGCGAAGTAGTCGCTGGCACCGTGGGCCACGAGCTCCATGGCGGTGCGTCGACCGGGGTCCGTGCCCACGACCAGCGTCGGCACGCCCCGGAGGACCTTGTGGCTCTCGAGCCACGGAATCACGTCGCGTTCCGCGCCCCCCGCCGCGACGATGATGGCAACTGTCTCGGGCAGCGGCGTCACCGCTGCGCCCGGGCAGAGGACATCGATTGCGACACCGAGGTCCAGGGCGAGGTCGCTCCAGAAATCTCGAAACGCTTCTGAGATGGCGATGACGGTCAGCCGCGACACGACGGCGTCTCCTTCGCGGGTGGGGAGCATCGGCTGGGAAACGTAGTTGTGCGACTTGACAAGGGCCGTGATGGGCGACACCTTATGGCCAATGGGTCCGACTACTCGGGGCCTATTGAGTGCTTGTTCATCTCCAAATATGAGACAATATTGTCCTATGTCAAGGGCAGAAAGGGAGCTAAATTGGGCCCCGTAGCGGAGCGGCTCGTCACGCTATTGGATGCCTTCAGTCCTTGGGAGGGCATCTCTTTGACTTATCGGCAGTTCGCTGCTGAGCTTGGCGCGCCCGTAACCGAAGCCGCCGTCAAGAAGTGGCCCCAGCGCAAGAAGTTTCCATCGGAAATAGCCCGGTTGATCGTGACCAGAGCCAGGGAGCGCGGGATTAACGGTGTGAATCTCGAGTGGGTGCTCTGGGGAGAAGGTATTGGGCCCCAAAGAGGCCCGAAAACGACCCACGCGCAGGTGACTGAGGAAAGGGCACCTGGTCAGCTGCCATCGCGGGAGCAATCGGTCCCGGCGCCAGCGCCCGGGGAATCACACGGGCAGTTTGCGGTCCGAATCGGCGCGGCGGTGCAGGCGGACCTGAGTCACAATGAGTTCGGTCAGTGGTCCTCGGTCGAGGTGCAGCATACGGTCCTCTGGGCGCTGAAGGACCTCGCCCGGCGGCTGCGGGTGCTGCGATTCGACATGGGTAAGACCTTCGAGTTGACCGACGAGTGGGCCGGGACGATAGGTCTGCCAGTGCGCTCGCCTGGGCAGTCATCCGATGAGGGGTGCTGAGCTCCGCCTAGCGGCACCAGGTCCAGGCTGCGTCGTCGGACGGTCGGACGTTCGGACACTCAGAGGGCGTGAGTCGCCCACCCCACGCTGCCACGATCGCCGCGGCGACCTCGTCGAAAGAGACCGGCCGGCCCAGCACTGCTGAGAGAGTTGTTTCCCCATTGACAGCTGACGGCTGACGGCTGACGACTCGCACCAGGTCCTGCGATCCGTCAAGCAAAATGGATCCGTGCTGCAGGAACGCCGTGCCCTGCCGGAGCTGCGCCGAGCCGATCACCTTTCGGCTGGCCGCCAGGACTTCACCGCCGACCGCGGCAGCGAAGCACGCTGTCGAACGGTCAGCCGGGCGAACGGGCCTATGGTCAGGCGCGATCGCCGCGGCGACGCCAAGACTGCGCAACGCCGTGACCAGCCGCTCGTGGATCCAGTGATAACTCTTGCGGAGTGAGCCGAACAAGGCCAGCGGTGCGGCGACGGCATAGGTGACCTCTTGCTCATGCCACACCGCGCGTCCCCCGGTCGGCCGGCGCACCACGTCCAGTCCTAGTCGCGCGATGGCGGCGCGGTCGTAACGCACCAGCGCCGGCTCGTTGCGGCCAAACGAAAGGCAAGGCGGATCCCACCGGTACAGCCGCAGGACCGTCCGGCCCGAGCGGTCCGCTTCCTCGAGCAGAGCCTGGTCGATGGCCATGTTTTCGGCGCCGCGACGGCCAGCGACACCGAGTAGCAAGTGCCACGACAGTGCTCGACAGTCAGACCGAGGCGTAGGCCTCCAGCGGCGGGCAGGTGCAGAAGAGGTTCCGGTCCCCATAGGCGGCGTCGATCCTTCCCACGGGCGGCCAGATCTTGTGCTCCCGCGTGGCCGCGGTGGGGAAGGCCGCGCGCTCGCGCGAGTAGGGTCGGTCCCACACGTCGGCCAGCAGGTCGGCGAGCGGGTGGGGGGCGTTGGTGAGCAGGTTGCTTTCACGGTCGGCTTCCCCACGCTCGACCTCACGGATCTCGCCCCGGATCGCGATCAGCGCGTCACAGAAGCGGTCGAGCTCCTCCTTCGATTCGCTCTCGGTTGGCTCGACCATCAGCGTCCCCGCCACGGGGAAGGAGACCGTGGGGGGGTGGAACCCATAATCGATCAGCCGCTTGGCAATGTCCTCGACGTCGATGCCTGCGGAGGACTTGAAGGGCCGGGTGTCGAGGATGCACTCGTGCGCGATGAGGCCGTGCTGGCCCGCGTACAGCAGCCCGATGTGCCCCTCGAGCCGCTTGGCGACGTAGTTGGCGCTCAGGATCGCGATTGTGGTCGCGGCAGCGAGCTGCTCGCGACCCATCATCGCGATGTAAGCCCAGGAGATTGGGAGGATGGACGGGCTGCCCCACGGGGCTGCCGACACGGTGCCGCAGCTCTGCGGAATGCCGAGGTCGACGACCGGATGGCCGGGGAGGTACGGCGCGAGGTGCGTGGCGACGGCAATCGGTCCCATGCCAGGACCGCCGCCGCCATGGGGGATGCAGAACGTCTTGTGCAGGTTCAGATGGCATACGTCGGCGCCGATGTCGCCCGGCCGGCACAGGCCGACCTGGGCGTTCATGTTGGCGCCGTCCATGTAGACCTGGCCGCCGTGCGCGTGCACAATGCGACAGACCTCCTTGATCGAGGCCTCGAAGACGCCATGCGTGGATGGGTAGGTGACCATCAGGGCCGCTAGCGTGCTGGCGTGCTGCGCGGCTTTGGCCCGGAGGTCGACCAAGTCGATGTTGCCGTGTTCGTCGGTCTTCACTACCACCACCTGCATCCCGGCCATCACGGCGCTGGCGGGGTTCGTCCCGTGGGCCGACTGGGGGATGAGACAGGTGGTGCGGTGGCCCTGGCCGCGCGACCGGTGGTAAGCGCGAATCACCAGTAGCCCAGCAAACTCGCCTTGCGAGCCGGCGTTGGGCTGCAGCGACACCGCGGCGAGCCCGGTGATCTCGGCGAGCGAGGCTTGGAGCTGGCGGAAGAGCTCGGCGTACCCCAAGGTCTGCTCCGGCGGCGCGAACGGGTGGAGCCGGCCGAACTCTGGCCAAGTCACCGGAATCATTTCGGCCGTGGCGTTGAGCTTCATGGTGCACGAGCCGAGCGGGATCATCGCGGAGGTAAGGGAGAGGTCGCGGTCCTCGAGCTTCTTCAGGTACCGCAGCATCTCGGTCTCGGAGTGGTGTGTGGTGAAGACCGGGTGCGTGCAGAACGGCGAGCTGCGGACCAGTGCCTTCGGGATTGCCCGGTGAGGGGTCTTGACCAGGGTCTCGAGCTTGAAGGCGGGGGGCTTGCCGAGGGCGAAGGCGGCGACCAGGTCGGCGACGTCCGCCAACGAGGTGGTCTCGTCGAGCGCGACGCCGAGCCGCGTGGGGGACAAAACCCGCAGGTTGATGCGGCGGGCCCGCGCAGCTTCCCGGATCTTGGGTTGCGCGGCTGCGTCCACGTCCACCGCCAGAGTGTCGAAGAACTCCGGATGGGCGAGCCGGTGGCCGAGACGCCGCAGCGCGTCCGCGAGGACCGAGGTATGGGCGTGCACCCGCTCGGCGATGCGCCGGAGCCCGTCGGGCCCATGATAGACGGCGTACATCGCGGCCACGACGGCCAGCAGCACCTGCGCGGTGCACACGTTGCTCGTCGCCTTGTCACGGCGGATGTGCTGTTCGCGAGTCTGCAGGGCCATCCGCAACCCCGGCCGCCCGGCCTTGTCCCGGGAGACGCCAATGATCCTACCGGGCAGGTGGCGCTTGTACTGGTCGCGCGTGGCGAAGAACGCGGCGTGCGGGCCCCCATAGCCGAGCGGCACGCCGAAGCGCTGGGAGTTGCCGACGGCGATGTCGGCGCCCCACTCGCCCGGGGGTGCGAGCAACGTCAGGGCCAACAGGTCGGTCGCGACCGTCACCAGCGCCCCGGCTCCGTGAGCGGTGGCGCACACACTCCGGAAGTCGGGTAGGGCGCCGTCCGTGGCGGGATACTGCAGCAGGGCGCCGATCACGCCGCCGCCGAACGTGAAGGTCGCCGGGTCCGCCACCACGATCTCCACGCCGCGCGCCTCGGCGCGCGTGTGTACGACCGCGATCGTCTGCGGATGGCAGCTGCGGTCGATCAAGAAGACGCGGGGACCGTCGTGGCCCACGACCGCGTCGGTGAGATGCATCGCCTCGGCGGCGGCCGTTCCCTCATCCAGCAGTGAGGCGTTGGCGATCTCGAGCCCCGTCAAGTCCGATACCATCGTCTGGAAGTTGAGCAGCGCCTCGAGCCGGCCCTGGGCGATCTCTGCCTGGTAGGGGGTGTAGGCCGTGTACCAGCCGGGGTTCTCCAGCACGTTCCGCAGGATCACGGGCGGCGTGATGCAGTCGGAGTACCCCATGCCGATATACGAGCGGAACACCTGGTTCTGCGCGGCGAGGCGGCGCAGCTCAGCGAGCGCCTCCTGCTCGGTGCTGGCCGGCGGCAGATCGAGCGGCCGCTGCAGGCGGATGTCGGCCGGCACGACGGCTTCGATGAACGCGTCGAGGGAAGCGTAGCCCAGCGTCTCCAGCATCACCTGCAGGTCGCCGGGACGCGGGCCCAGGTGGCGGGCGGCGAACGTGTCGGGGTGCATCAGAGGATCGGACGGCATGCCGAGCGGGTCAGGAGTGTTTGAGGGATTCGCCGGGCTTCAGGATCACCACGTCGGCTCGGTTGCCCACCTTGCGACGGAACTCCTGCGGGTCGGCGGCGATGAGCTCCCACGTATTGTAGTGCATGGGGATTGCGATCTGGGGCTTTACGAACTCGACCGCTCGCACCGCGTCGTCGATCCCCATGGTGTAGTTGTCGCCGATCGGCAGGAGCATGACGTCCACCAGGCCATCGAGGAGCCGCATCTCCATCGTGAGGCCGGTATCGCCGGTATGATACACCGTCTTATCGCCGGCGGTCAGCAGCAAACCGCACGCGGTGGTGGTATGGGTCCCGTGCTCGTCGCCCGCCACAGCGCCGCCGTGAACGGCAGCAACGAGCTTGACCCTTCCCCACGGGAAGAGGTGCGCCCCACCGATGTGCATGGCGTGGGCCGTGGTCCCCCTGGCCTCGCAGAACTTGGCGAGCTCGAACGTGGCAACGATCGTGGCGCCGTGCCGCTTGGCAATCGCGATCGCATCGCCGAGATGATCGCTGTGGCCATGCGACAGCAGGACCGCGTCGATTGTGGGAAGCTTGTCCGGTCCGATATCGGCCGCCGGATTGCCGGTGAGAAACGGGTCGATGAGGATGCGGCGGCCGTCCGCCTCAATCAGAAAGCAGGCGTGGCCGTGGAAGGTCAGAGTCAACATGCGTTCTCCGTCATCCGTTATCAGTTATCCGTTCGGAAAACGGACAACGGAAAACGGACGACGTCTCATTCTCCGATGTGCTTCGCGTACGAGGCGCTGTTCAACAGCGTGGCGGCCTCGCCCGCGTCTTTCACGCGCAGCTTGATCATCCAGCCGGCGCCGTAGGGGTCCTTGTTCACGAGAGCGGGGTCGCCCTCCAGAGCCCCATTTACATCCACCACCGTGCCGGCCACTGGGGAGAACAGCTCCGAGACCGCTTTGACCGCCTCGATCGTGCCGAACACGTCCATGGGTGCGAACGTGGCGCCCGGCTTGGGCAGATCCACGTACACGACATCACCGAGCTCGCTCTGCGCGTAGTCCGTGATCCCGATCTGGACGACCGTCTTGTCGGCGGTCGGCTTCACGTATTCGTGTTCCTTGCTGTAGCGGAGGTCCTTCGGGATGTTCGACATGCGGAGCCCGCTCTCGGGGCCGCGGTGAGGTCGGGGCGAAGGTTACCGGGGCCGGAAACCCCTGTCAAGGCGAAGGTTGGACCTTGGCCAGACGACGCAGCTCCTGGTAGACCGCCTTCGCCGCGTGCCGCAGTTCCTCCAACGTGCCGGAATTGTCGATGACGAATCTGCTGCGCCCCCGCTTGCGCTCGGCGGGCATCTGGGCGCCGATCATGCGATTGGCTTCCTCGCGGCTGAGTCCCCGCAGCGTCTGCAGGCGAGTGCGTCGCAGCGCGACTGGGGCGTCCACGAGGACCACGATATCGAACTCCTCGGGGTCGAGTGCCTCGAACAGGAGGGGGATGTCGTTGATCACGACCGCGTCGCCGCGCGCCCGCGCTTGGGCAAGGAGCTCCTCGCGCTGTCGCTGGACCGCGGGGTGCACGATGGCATTGAGTGCGCTCAGCGCGGCGTCATCACCCATCACCTTCGTCCGCAGCGCCGCGCGATCCAGCCCGCCGTCGGTGGCGAGGACATCGCTGCCGAAGCGCCGCACGATCGCCGCCAGCACGTCGGTGCCGGGCGCCTCGGCCTCCCGGGCCAGCTGGTCGGCATCGATGATCGTCGCGCCCCATTGCCGGAACAACTCGATCACCGCGGACTTGCCGGCGGCGATGTTTCCAGTGAGAGCGACGTTCAGCACGATGGTGGGCGGTGAGCGGTGCGCGGTAAGCGGGGACGGGCCGCGCCGCACCGCGCACCGCTCACCGCGCACCGCTCACAAGAGTGCGGTTTGATCTTCATCAGCCTTTGGGACACGGTGGCAGTGCCGGCACCGCGCCTCGTACGACTCCCGCCCTCCAACCATGATCGTCGGGCTGTCCCAGTTGGCGGGCTTGCCGTTCACCAGCCGCTGATTCCTGGTCGCCGGGCCGCCGCATACCACGCAGATCGCCTGGAACTTGTCCACCACTTCGGCGATGCACATCAGGGTCGGCATCGCCCCGAACGGCAGGCCCCGGAAGTCCACATCCGTCCCGGCTAGAATGACCCGGATGCCCCGGTCGGCCAGGGCGTTGGAAACGTCGACGATGCCGTCGTCCAGGAACTGGACCTCGTCCACCGCGACCACCTCGGTGCCGGCCCGCCACAGCCGCATGACCTCCTCCGCGCTGTCCACCGGTTCGGCCTCGACGGTCATCCCGTCATGGGTCGTGACGTTGTAGAGGCCGCTGTAACGGGAGTCGAGGTGGGACTTGAAGACCTGCACCTGCTTACGGGCGATGACCGCCCGTCGGACCCGCCGGATCAGCTCCTCGCTCTTGCCGGAGAACATCACGCCGGAGATGACTTCGATCCATCCGGGCCGGGTGCCATGGAACATCGGGTCTAAGGTGTCAGAAGTTGGGGGCCAGGGAAGACGCCAAGACGCTAAGATGCCAAGCGGTTCCAAGTCTACAGGGGGGAGGAAGGTCCTGCCCCTCCCACCTGATTCCCGCTCGGCGTCCTTGCGTCTGGCGTCTAGACATGAGAAAAGGCCCATATCTTGCGGATTCTCTGGGGATACCCTATGATAGTGCCGGTTTTATGCGGGTTTTCGGGCGCCCCCCCGCGATAGGGGCGGAATCTCAAGGGTTGTCTGACTTCACCTTCCACACAAGGAGATCGCAGTGAACAAGGCCGAGCTGACCTCAGCGCTGGCGATGCGGACGAAGATGTCCAAGGCCGACGCGTCTCGCACGATCGATGCCCTGTTCGATGACAAAGGCATCATCGCTGGCGAGCTGAAGAAGGGCGCGAAGGTGCAAATCACCGGCTTCGGGAATTTCGAGGCGCGCAAGCGCGCCGCGCGCATGGGCCGCAACCCCAAGACAGGCGGCGTGATTCAGATCAAGGCCTCGATCGCCCCCGCGTTCCGCGCTGGCAAGCAGTTGAAAATGGCGGTGAACAACCGCAAGTAGGCCCTGAACGATCGACCGTGCGTTGGTTACGGGTCGCTCCGCTGGGCGGCCCGTCAGCGTCTTCTGGAAGGGCGAGGGGCCTGTGTTGACGCTGTGGTGATGTGGCTGGTTATGTTGCGCCCGTCACCGCGGTGACGAGCGAAGCGAGCCGCACCCGAGCTACGGGCCGCCCCGTCGGGCGGCCCGTCTGCGGCTCAGCCTTCGCTCCCCACCCTCCCACTCCCTCCTCCTCCCGCGCGATCGAGCCGCGCTTGCACGCGCCGGCCTCGGATCATCACTCCCGTCAGCCCGTGTATGGCCCGCTCCACCTCGCCCGCGGCGACCTCTACCACGCTGAACGTTTCGCGCACGTCGATCTTGCCGATGGCTGCCTTCTCGAGACCCACCTCTCGGATCAGCGCGCCGACGAGGTCCTTAGGTCCCACCTGATCTTTCTTCCCGACGTTGGCGAAGATCTTCACTCGTCCTGCTGGAATCGGCGGTTCCTGGGCCTGCTGGCTGACCGCTGATGGCTGACGGCTCATCTTGAGGAGCGCCGCCGCGACCTCCGCCGGCTCAAAGCGCTGGAACAGCGGTGCGAGCAGCAGCAACTCGGCGTCGACGTTGTCGCTCTCGAGAACCGCCGTCACGCGTGTTCGCACCGTCTCGGCGCGATCCTGGGCGCGGTCGGCCGCGCCGGGCAGTGGCACCGGCATCAGCGGTGCGGCGAGCGTGCGCAGGTAGGGCAGTTGGCCCGCACTCGCAAACACGGTTACCGGCCCCAGCGCTGTGAGCGCCCGGAACTCCTCGCGCGTCGGCAGCTGCGTGCAGAGCACGGCGTCGCAGGGCGCGACCCGCGCGCTGATCGCCCCGCCACTCCAGATGTACGGGTGCTGCGCCTCGACGGCGTCCCGCCAATCGGCTAGGACGAGCGGACGGCGGAAGGCCGGGCTGACGACGTAGCGGGCGGGTGCGACGGGTGGCAGCGGCCGCCCGTCGCCGTCCACCGGCAGGCTGCCCACGACCTCGGCGCGCCGCGCGTGCCGCTCGAGGAAATCAGCCAGGGCCGTGGGGTTCCAGCTGAGAACGAGGCGCGGCACGTCACGCAGCTCGGCGAGCAGCGTATCGAGGGTGGCGGACTGCTCGCCTGCGACCATGAGCTCGGGCCAGGCGAGCACGACGCTGCGGAGGGTCTCCAGTTTGAGCGCGGCCCGGGCAAGCAGGGCTGCGAGATCCTGCGGGGCGCCCGCGAGGACGTCCCAAGGCTGGTGGCGCAGCACGGCGGTGCTGCGGCGCAGGCTCGTGATCGCGTGCGCTCGACGGTCGGCGGGCGCGGCGGCAACCCACTCAAGCGCGGCATCGGGGTCCGCGCAGAGGATCAAGGTCGGCGCCGGCGCGAGCCCCCACACCTCTCCGGCCCGCTCCACGGCGGGCGGCGTGACCAGCACCGTGTGCCCACTGCGCTCACTCTTCACACCAGCCTCGGTTGTCAAAGGGCGGGAATTCTACGGAGAGGCTAGCTTCGATAGACACGAAGCGCAATGGTGAGCGGCCAATGCGGAAGCGCATTCTCCTTGTGGTGAGCCTCGTGGCCTTCCCCCTCCTCGCCCAGACGCCGCGGCCGAGAGCGCGGGACGTTGGCGTCGTCGTCGGGGTGCTACCGCCGGGGCCACTCGACGCGATCACTGACGTTGCCGGGGTCCGCGTGGGCCACGTCACCATCGCGCGTGGCGACTCCATCAACACGGGCGTCACCGCGATCCTCCCGCACGACGGGAACGTGTTTCGCGACAAGGTCCCTGCCGCGATCGTAGTCGGCAACGGTTTCGGCAAGCTGATGGGGGCGACGCAGGTGAACGAGCTGGGCGAGCTCGAGTCTCCGATCGTGCTGACTTGCACCCTGTGTGTGCCGCGCGCCGCCGACGCCGTGCTCACCTACCTACTCGGGCTGCCGGGAAACGAGGATGTCCGCTCGGCCAACCCCGTCGTGGCCGAGACGAACGACGGCTTCCTCAGCGACATCCGCGCCCGCCCGATCACTGAAGGAACCGTGCTCCAGGCGATCCGGGAAGCTCAAGGCGGGCCGGTGGCGGAGGGCGCCGTGGGCGCGGGGCGGGGAACGGTCGCCTTCGGCTGGAAAGGCGGGATCGGCACCGCCAGCCGCCGACTGACGCGCCCGCTTGGCGGCTGGACGGTCGGGGTGCTGGTGCAATCGAACTTCGGCGGCGTGCTCACGATCAACGGCGCGCCGGTGGGCCAGGAGCTGGGGCAGTACTACCTCAAAGGAATGGCTTCACGGACGATGGACCACGGCGAACGGATCACGGCTGACGGGTCCGTCATTCTCGTCGTCGCGACCGACGCCCCGCTCGACCACCGCCAGCTCGAGCGCCTGGGGCGGCGGGCGCTCGCCGGCCTGGCGCGCACCGGGAGCAGCATGAGCAATGGGAGCGGGGATTACGTCGTCGCGTTTTCCACACGGCGAACGGGCGGACCATTGGACCATCGCACTGCCCCGTCCGACCGTCCGACCGTCCGGGTGTCCGACACGTTGGAGGTCGTCTCCAACGACGCCATGAGCCCCTTGTTCGAGGCGGTGATCGAGGCGGCCGAGGAGGCCGTGTACAATTCGCTGTTGCGTGCGGAGACAGTGCGTGGCTATCGTGGCACGGCGCCAGCCTTGCCGCTCGACTCGACCGTCGCCATTCTCAGACGCCACGGAGCCATCCGGCCATGAGCGAGGGTCTCTCGCCCAATCTGCAACACCTAGAGTCCTCCGCTACCGTTGCGATCTCGCAGGAGGCCAAGCGCCGCCAGGCCGCCGGTGAGGATGTGATCGACCTCGGTGCCGGGGAGCCCGACTTCCCGACGCCGCCCATCCCCGCCGACGCCGGCATCAAGGCGATCCGCGACGCCAAGACGCACTACCCGGCGAACGAAGGCATCCTCGAACTGCGGGCGGCCGCGGCAACACACCTCTCCCTGCTCTCGGGCGGCCGGCCGGTGAACGCCGACCACATAATCGTCTCCACCGGGTCCAAACAGTCGCTCTTCAACGCCTGCTTCAGCGTGTTCGGCCCCGGCGACGTGGTCGCGATCCCCGCGCCGGCGTGGGTGTCGTATCCGCAGATCGTCCATCTGACGCGGGCGCGGCCCGTGCTGGTCCCCGGCGACCCGGAGTGGGGCCTGAAGGTGAGCGTGCGGGAGCTGGAGCGCATGCTGCCGGCGGCCACGGGGCTGGTGCTGTGCTCACCCTGCAACCCGACGGGCTCGGTGTACACGCACGCGGAGCTCAAAGCAATCGCGCAGTGGGCCCGGGAGCGCAAGATCTGGGTGATCACCGACGAGATCTATCGCCGCATCCATTACGGCACGGGGCCCGCGCCGTCGTTCCTCGACCTTCCGGACGAATTGCTCACTCGCGTCGTCGTGATTTACGGCGTGAGCAAGGCGTACGCGATGACCGGCTGGCGTATCGGGCTCGCGCTCGCTCCCGCGGCGGTGGCCAAGGCGATGGCCGCCCTGCAGTCCCACACCACCACCGGCGCAAACCACATCGCGCAGTACGCCGCCGCCGCGGCGCTCGGCGACGAGCGCGTGGAACAGGACGTCGGCCGCATGGTGGCCGAGTTTCGCCGGCGGCGGGACATCGTTGTCGGGCGGTTTCGGCAGGCGCTGCCGGGCGTCGAGTTCGTCGATCCCCTGGGCGCCTTCTACTTCTTCTTCCGGGTGGACTCTTTCGGCGGGATCAGCGGGAGCCGTTTCTGCACCCGGCTGGTCGGGGAACACGGCGTGGCGCTGGTCCCGGGGGCGGCGTTCGGGGACGACCGGTGGGTGCGCTTGTCCTACGCCGCGGCCACCCTCGACATCATCCGCGCGCTGGATCGCATCGTCGACTTCGCGAAGAAACTGGCGGACTGAGAGCCGGGAAACGAGAAACGAGAAACGGGAATCGTCTTCCAACGCCCCGTTTCTCGTTTCCCGTTTCTCGATTCCCGTTAGAGTTTCGCGACTCGGTGTGAGAGGACCTCGACTCCGGTTTCGGTCATGAGACAGTCGTCTTCGATTCTGACCCCGAACTTGCCGAGCTGATAGATCCCGGGCTCGACCGTGAAGACCATCCCTGGCTCGAGCCGGGTCTCGTCGCCCTCGACCAGGTACGGCACCTCGTGCCCGTCCATCCCCATGCCGTGACCCAAGCGGTGCGTGAAGAACTGCCCGTAGCCGGCGTCCGCGATCAGCTTGCGGGCCGTGCGGTCCATCTCCTGGCACCGCGTCAGGAATGGCTTCCCGAGCTGCATCGCGGCCGTTTGCGCGTCGTGGACCGTGTTGAAGACCTTTTTGAACTCTTCCGACGGGGTGTCGCCCCACCAGATGGTGCGAGTGATGTCGGAGGCGTACCCTTCTACCGGCGAGCCGGCGTCGATCAGCACCACCATCTCCCGCTCCAGCTTGGCCGCCTCCCCCCCCCCGGGGCCGCCATGCGGCAAGGCGCTGGAGGGGCCGAACTGCACCAGCCCGCCGCCCGTGGCGCCGCGGGCTCGCATGTCATCGGAGAGGCGCCCAGCGACGTCCCGCTCGGTCATGCCGACCTGGAGCGCGGCGAAGGTGGCAGCGATCGACGCTTCAGTGACGGCGATCGCCCTCCGGATCAAGGCGATTTCCTCAGGATACTTGATGATCCGGAGCCGCTCGGTGATCGGTTGGGCCGTCTGTAGGTGCCAGTTGCCGCCGGCGACGTCGGCCAGCCGCAGGTACGAGGCATAGTCCAGCGTGTGCTCGAGCGCGAGCTCGCCGCGCCGGTGCTGGGGCTTCATCTCGTCGAGGGCCTTGCGCGCCAGCCGCCACGGGTCCTCCTGCTCCTCCCAGCCGCGGATGTCCAGCACGGCGGCGTTGCGCTTGAGGCGCTCCACCTCGAAGGAGGGGCAGACGACGACCGGGGCGCCCTTGACCGGCACGAATAGCGCGATCAGCCGCTCGCTGCGGCCGGGGTTATAGCCAGTGAAGTATTGGAAGTTGGTGCTCGGGGCCGCGACAAAGAGGTCGAGCTTGCGCGTAGTCAGCTCTTGGCGCAGCCGCTCCTGACGCCGGGCGAAGACTTCGGGGCCTAAGAGAGGCGTCTGACGGTCTGTCAGTGGGACCGTGGGACCGTGGGGGGTGGGGACCGTGCGACTGTCCGACCGTCCGACCGTCCGACGCATTATGAGGGCGGCTCCCGCCGCCGCGACGAACTCGCGTCGCTTCATCCGCTGGCTCCTCCCTGGACTCGCGCTATATTACCCGCCCCACGGACGAGTCGGAAGGCAGTCGATGCACTTCGAGGCGCGGATCGAGCCACTCGACGGCAAGCTTCCCAAGGTCAGCTACCACTGGGATCCGGAGACGGACATCCTGTCGGTGGCGTGCAAGGGCGGCGGGAAGGCGACGGGTCTCAACGGGACGGTCGACCTCGAGGGCGACGACGGATCGTTTATCGTGCTCGACGTGGCCGGCGGAACGCTGCGCGGACTCGACGTGGTCACGTGGCCCGACGACGTGCGCACCGCGGACGCCCTCGCGGCCCCGGCGCCGGACAAGGAGGCGCGCGTGGTGTTTCCGAGCCGCCGCTCCCAGCCGGGCGTCGCCGCGGTGGAGGTGGACACCGCGCTCACGGTGGAGAAAAACGCGGGCGAGTCGGTGTTTCATATCCGTGTGGGGCGAGGGCGGGCCGCGTCGGTGGTGCGGGTTGCCGACCACTTGCTGGTCGAGCTGGACAAGCAGTCGCGCCTCGTGGGCCTGTGGCTGCTCGAGGTGCCGCCCTTCCCGAACGTCGAGGCGACTGCCTAGTCGTGGACGAGCGCCTGGAGCGCTACGTCGCCGAGCTGTTCGCCGTCGAAGATCCGGTTCTCGCCCGCGTCCGCGGCCGCCACGCCGAGGCGGGCCTCCCGGCGATCCACATCTCTCCCGAGGAAGGCAAACTGCTGCTCGTCCTGCTGCGCGCCATCGGGGCCGTCACCGTCCTCGAGCTCGGCGCGCTCGGCGGGTACAGCGGTATCTGGCTGGCTCGAGCGCTGCCGCCTCATGGGCGCCTGACCACCATCGAAAAGGACCCTCGTCACGCCGTGCTCGCGCGGCAAGCGTTCGCCGAAGCCGGCCTCCAGGGTCGTGCGGGGTTGATCGAAGGCGCGGCCCTCGACGTGCTGCCGACTCTGCCGCCCGGCTTCGACGCCGTGTTCGTGGACGCCGACAAAGAGCCCCTGGCGCAGTATTTTGAGTGGAGTGTGCGGCTGCTGCGGCCTGGAGGGCTGCTGCTCTGCGACAACGCGTTCTTCCACGGCGCCGTCATCGACCCGGTCGACCGGTCGGCCACCGCGCAGGGCGTGCGCGCCTTCAACCGCCTCGCCGCGACCGACCCGCGCGTGGTCTCGGCCGTGATTCCGATCCGTGATGGGTTGGTGGTCGGCGTGAAGGTCGCCGGATGAGTGCCGATCTGCCCCGGCTCGAAGGACTGCCCGAGCCCGAAAAATACGAGCGCATGGTAGAGCGGGATCCCGATGTGTGGTGGAGCGATCGGGGCCCCTTCCTGGGGCTGCACGAGCTCAACGTCGCCCGCGTCGACTACTTCCGCCGCGTCTTCGGGGGCTTCGCAGGCAAACGGGTGCTCGACGTGGGCTGCGGCGGCGGGATCTTGGCTGAAGCACTGGCGCGCGAAGGCGCGCGGGTGACAGGAGTCGACCCGTCGGAGAAGTCGCTGGCGGTGGCGCGGGCCCACGCGTCCCGATCGCGGCTGACGATCGACTACCGCGCCGGCTCGGCGGAAGACCTCTCGGCGGCCGGCTTCGCAGGAGCGTTCGATCTTGTCTTCGCCGTGGATGTGCTGGAGCACGTCGACGATCTCGAGCGCAGTCTCGCGGCCATCGCGCGGCTGCTGGCGCCCGGCCGCGCCTTGGGGTTCCTCACCCACAACCGTACACCGGCGGCATTCCTCCAGCTCGTCTGGGCCGAGGAGTACGTGGATCACACGATGCCAGAGGGGTTCCACGAGTTCCGGCGGTTCATCACCCCGGGCGAGCTCACGGAGGCGCTGGCGCGTCAGCGCTTGGCGGTGCAGGAGCTGCGGGGACTGGCGCGTGCCGACGACGGCAGCGGCCGCCGCATCCTGATCGACGATCTCAGCGTGACCTACCTCGGTTGGGCGCTGAAGGCATGAGCGCTTGGACGGAGCGGATCGTGGCCGCCGGGGCCGTGCCCGCCGCGTTCGTGCCGGACGGAAGCGGTGGACGCACCGATGTGGACGAGGTCGCCGGGGCCGAGCTGGTGGAGGACGCGCGCATGGCGGTGTACACCGTCTCACCAGAGAGCTGTCCCGCCGCGGTGACGTTCCTGGACGGCATCCAGCAGTGGGCGGTCGTCGGCTACGATGGAGTGGTGCCGATCGTGCGCGGCTACGTGGCCGCCGCCGCCCGCCGCCGCGGCGTCGACCGCCGCCTGAGGACCGCCCGGGA
>CAZXKD010000016.1:0-25707 GCA_964641215.1 uncultured Gemmatimonadaceae bacterium | reverse complement strand
AGATTGACAGGGTGAAACCCGAGGGGCAGACTAACCGCTCCTTGTGTTCGGAGAGTCCGACATGAAACTGCCAGGGCTTCTTGCTGCCGCAGTCCTCGGTCTCATTGCAACGCCTGCCGCGGCCCAGGTGAAGTTCACGTACACGCCTATCCTTCAAAGTGGTGCTACGGTCGCGGGAGTACCGATCGCCTATCCCAAGACCGATAGTGCCGAAGTCACCGCGTTGCGCGTGGACGTCGGCCCTGGGGGCGAAACAGGCCGCCACATACATCCATTCCCGACATTCGTCTACGTGCTTGAGGGAGCGATCAACGTCGAGGTGGATGGTGGTGCGGCTCGCAGCTACAAGGCTGGCGATTCGTTCCTTGAGGTCGTCAACACGTGGCA
Organism: uncultured Gemmatimonadaceae bacterium; assembly: GCA_964641215.1. Taxonomy (GTDB): domain Bacteria; phylum Gemmatimonadota; class Gemmatimonadetes; order Gemmatimonadales; family GWC2-71-9; genus 13-1-40CM-70-15. The sequence goes on along the minus strand of CAZXKD010000016.1, from coordinate 25,320 downwards.
CAACGGCAAGAACAGCGGGACGACGACGGCGAAACTGCTGGTCGTCTTTGTAGGGGTGCACGGGAAGCCAGGCATGGTGCGGGCGCAGTAGCGACTGCGACGTCGAACGCTCTAGGTGGTGAGCGCTGCCCTAAGCCATGACCGGTACGCGACCCGCGATGACAGTGACGCTCGTGACGAGAATGCTCCGCGAAGCGTTCGAAGGCCCTCCTGGGCCGTGGACCTACTTCACCGATACATCGCCGGGAACCGGAGTATTCGCCACGATCAGTGGCTTGACTGCGGCCCAGGCGTCAACGGTCGGCGGCCCCGGCCACACGACCATCGCCGGCCACGTCCACCACTTGAGCGCGAGCATGGAGCTGTCGGCCAGGGGACTGCGCGGAGAGTCGCCCTCGCGCGACCGCAGTCGCAGCTGGACCGTGTCCGCGGTCGATCACGCCGAGTGGGCTGCGTTGCGGGCGCGACTGCGCGATGAGTACGAGAAGCTGCTCCTTGCGGTGGGGACGCACGCCGTGTGGGACGAGGACGCGCTGGGCGTGGCGATGGGCGCAATCGCCCATACCGCGTACCATCTCGGCGCCATCCGGCAGCGACTCCAGGCGCACTAGCAACGGATGGTGTCGCGCCCCCCCGCGTTTGCCACCTCCGGTTCGTATGGTTATTATTGTATGGTCATTTAATAACTAAGGGCGTCAGTGAGCCCGCGACCGCAGACCCTGTCGGACGCCGCACTCCTCGAGGGAGCCGCCCGCGCCATCAGCCGGCTCGGCATCATGCGGCTCACCCTCGCGGACGTCGCCGCTGAGCTCGGGATCTCGCCCGGCACGCTCGTCCACCGCTTCGGGTCCAAACGGGAGCTGCTGCTGAGCCTCCTGCGCCGGTCGATTGCCCGCTCGGCGGAGCGAGTCGCGACCGGGCAGGCCTCGCGCGGCTCGCCTTTCGCCACCCTGCTCGCGCTCGGCGATCGCGCGGCGCGCCACATTCAGCGGCCAGAAGCCCTCGCGAATAATCTGACCTTTCTGCAGGCTGACCTGAATGAGCCCGAGTTCCACCAGGTGGCGCTCGCGCGGGCCCGCGCGCTGCGACGGGAGATTCGCGCGCTGGTGCTCGCGGCGATCAAGGTAGGAGAGCTGAGGCGCTGCGACGCGGACCGGCTGGCACGGGCGGTACAGGCCACCATCAACGGCTCGTTGCTGCAGTGGGCGATCGAACGCGAGGGCGAGCTGGCGCCGTGGATCCGCCGCAACATCGCAGCGGTCCTTCGGCCGCTGCGGCGTGGCCGCGGCCGAGGGCCACGACAGTGATCCTGCCGCTGCACAGCGAAACGTCGCTCGAGGCCAGTGGGGGGAAGGGAGCGAACCTCGCGCGCCTGGCCCGGGCAGGGTTTTGCGTCCCGCCGGGATTCATCGTCACGACACAAGCGTATCGCGACTACGTCTCGGGGAACCAAATGGCCGACTGGATCCTCGAGACCGCGCGGGCCGCGCTCATCGAGGATTCCACAGCGCTCGACGCGACGTCCACGGCAATCCGTGCTCGCTTTGCGTCCACTCCTCTGCGACCTGAGCTCGCCGCCGCCATTCGCGCGGCGTATGGCGCCCTCGGCCGGCCCCCGGTCGCCGTGCGGTCCTCGGCCACCACGGAGGACCTGCCGGATCTGTCCTTCGCCGGCCAGCAGGACACCATTCTCAACGTGATCGATGACGCCGCGCTGCTGCACGCCGTGGCGCAATGCTGGGGCAGCCTGTGGACGGCGCGCGCGATCGCCTACCGCGCCCGCAACGGCGTCGCGCACGAAGACGCCGCGCTTGCGGTGATCGTTCAGCAGATGGTCGCCAGCGAGGTGTCCGGCGTGCTGTTCACCGCGAACCCGCTGACCGGCAAGCGATCGGAGACCGTCATCGAGGCGACGTTCGGACTGGGCGAGGCGCTCGTGTCAGGGCGCGTGGAACCCGATCGCTACATCGTCGATGTCGCGGCGGGGCGCGTGGTCGAGCGGCGGATCGGCGCCAAGGCGCTGTCGGTCCGGTCGCGCTCCGGAGCGGGGGGGGGAGGGGGAGGGGGCACGGTGGAGGTGAACGAAGCGGGAGCGGGACGCCCCACGCTGACGGAAGCGGCCGCGCTCGAGCTGGCGCGCCTGGGGGGGCGAGTCGCCACGCTGTGCGACGCGCCCCAGGACATCGAATGGGCTTGGGCGGGAGCTCGGTTTCACCTGTTGCAAGCGCGGCCGATCACATCACTCTTTCCCCTCCCCGCCGGGCTTCCCGATGACGGACTGCACGTCCTGATCTCGGCCGGCGCATTCCAGGGGATGCTCGATCCCATCACGCCACTCGGGACCGACGTATTCCGCCTGGTAATGCCGAAAGCGGCGGCCTCGCTCGGCGGTCCGGCCGCGGACTTTCGGCCGTCGGTCATCGCGGCAGAACGGTGGTTTCTCGACGTCACTGGCCTGCTGCGTCGCCGGCGCAGACGGGCGATCGTGCGGAACGCACTCCGGGTCATCGAGCCCACGACCGGTGAAGCGCTCGATGCCGTACTCGCCGAGTTTGACCACCCCCTCCCCCCCGCACCGCCACCGGGGGAGCCGGCATCCTGGCTGCGCGCGTTGTCACCCCGCTTTCTCTGGGTGATCGGCCGCGCGCTGGGAAACCTGACGTACAACCTACTCTGGCCCAATCGAGGTCGGGCGCGTACCCAGCGTCGCCTCGCTGCGGCGATCGACGCGTTCAGGCAACGCAGCGCCGCCGCCAGGAACCTGGAGGAGCGGATCGAGCTGCTGCAGCAGGCGTTCGATTGGGTGCTGCAGTGCGGGCTGCCGCTGCTGATGCCGGCCCTGGGCGCCGGACTCGGCAGCCTGCGGATCCTGCACTCGCTCGCGGCGGTCCTTCCCGACGGTGAACGCCGCGTGCTGGAGCTGACGCGGGGCCTGCCACACAACGTCACTACCGAGATGGACCTGGCACTCTGGGAGGTGGCGCGCGCGATTCGTGGTGATGCGACTGGGGTGGGGAAGGGGGCGTTTCTCGCGGCGGATCCCAGGATGCTGGCACGCGCCTCCCTCGCAGGACAGCTTCCGCCGGCGGCGCAGGCCGCGATCGATGGATTCCTGCGAAGCTACGGCATGCGCGGTGTCGCCGAGATCGACCTCGGCAGACCGCGCTGGCGCGAGGATCCGACCGCGCTGATGCAGGTTCTCCAGAGCTATCTGAAGATCGACGACCCCGAGCGAGCGCCGGACGCCGTGTTTCGGCGCGGCGCCGCAGCGGCGCAGCATTCACTCGAGTCGCTAGTTTCCGACATCCGCCGCACGCGATTCGGCTGGTTGAAAGCGTTCCTGATGCGGCGTGCGGCGCGGCGGATGCGGGCGCTCGCGGGGCTGCGTGAGAGCCCCAAATTCACCGTGATCTCGATGCTGGACGCGGTGCGGGCCGGTCTGCTCGCGAGCGGCGGCGAGCTGGCGACCGCAGGGGTCCTGGATTCGCTCGAGGACCTCTTCTTCCTGCACATCGATGAGCTGCAGTCGCTCGCCGCCGGCGCATCACGCGATTGGCGCTCGACGGTGCGGGAGCGACGCCGGGTGTACGCGCGAGAGCTGCGACGGCGCCGCATCCCACGGGTGTTGCTGAGCGACGGCCGAGCGTTCTTTGCTGGGGCCGGCGAGATCGCCCCTGTATCGCGTTCCTCGCTCCCCGGCACTCCAGTCTCGCCAGGCGTGGCCGTCGGGCCCGTCCGCGTCGTCGTCGACCCTGCGGGCGCTCAACTCGTCCCGGGGGAGATCCTGGTGTGTCGCGGGACCGACCCGGCGTGGACCCCGCTGTTTCTCGCCGCCGCGGGACTCGTGACCGAGGTCGGAGGGCTAATCACGCACGGCGCCGTCGTGGCCCGGGAGTACGGAATTCCCGCGGTCGTGGGGGTGCGTGACGCGACGACCCGGCTGCACACCGGCGATCGGGTGCGCGTGGACGGTACAGCCGGCAGCATCACTCTTCTCGATGTGTGAGGCGAACGATGCCCGAATCGCTGCGGAGCAAGCTGACGCGCTGGGGATTCAACCTGTTCCCCGTCTTTCGCAGCACGGGCGCCTGGGTCACGTACATCGCCGACGACGCTCGCGAGGTCCGGATCGAGCTGCCTTTCACCTGGCGCACGCGCAACTACGTCGGCACGATGTTCGGCGGCAGCATGTACGCCGCCACTGACGGCGTCTACATGATCATGCTGATGAAGAACCTGGGACGGGAGTACATCGTCTGGGATAAAGCCGCAGCCGTGCGATTCCGGAAGCCGGCACGAACGCGGCTGTACGCGCGCTTCGCACTGTCCCAGATCGAGCTCGACGATATTCGCGCGACCCTCGCGCCGGGGACGGCGACTGAGCGCATCTATCGGGTGGACCTCACGGATCGGGACGGCACGGTGCACGCGGAGGTGGAAACGTCCATTCACATCCGGCGGCGGGAGGCGGAACCCGCCTGCTGATTCCGAGGATGCACCTGTTCGAGCTCGAGGACCAGACCTGGTTTCCCGCGGGCGTCCGCGATCTCGCCACGGATTACCTGCACTTCTTCGAAGTGACCTTTCGCCTGCACCGACCCGTGGTTGCGCTGCTCGCGCGGACGCTGCGTACTGCGAAGTCGGATCACGTGATCGATCTCTGCTCGGGGGGTGGGGGTCCCATCCCGGCGCTGCGGGAGGCGCTGGCGACCGATGGCCTGGACGTGCGCTTTACGCTGACGGACCGCTTTCCCAATCTGCCAGCCTTTCATCGGGCCGAAAGGAAATCCAACGGCAGAATCACGTTCGTCGCCCGGCCGGTGGACGCGCGAGCGGTCCCCAAGGATTTGGCAGGTGTCCGCACGATGTTCAATTCTTTTCACCATTTTCGACCAACCGACGCGCTAGCCGTCTTGCGCGATGCCACGAATGCCGGAGTGCCCATTGCCGTCTTTGAGATTCCCGAACGAGCCCTCCTGGTGATGCTCCTGACGTTGCTCACGCCGCTGGTTGTGGCCCTCGCGACGCCCTTCATTCGGCCGTTCCGTTGGCCTCGGTTACTCTGGACGTATGTTCTCCCGCTGGTTCCCTTGACCTGCCTGTGGGACGGCATGGTCTCGCACCTTCGGGCGTACACCGTGGCAGAGCTGCGTCGGCTCGGACAAGACGCGGCACCTGACACCTACGATTGGCAATCGGGCCGGGCGCCGATCGCGTCAACGCCTGGGCATGTGACCTACCTGCTCGGGCACCCCCGACGCTCCTTCGGTCTCGATTGCGACGCGCCCTTGCCTGCCCGCGACCGGCCGTAAGATTGGCACGCATGGCTCGCGCCGAATTGCTCCTGGTTGCCCTCGGCGTGTCCTGCTCCCCGCCGGGCCCTAGTGGAGGTCCCGCCCCGCAGGGAGGCAGCGGCGTCACGATCCGTGTCAACCAGCTCGGCTACCGGCCCGACGCGCCCAAGGTGGCGGTCGTGTGCGCGCTCGCACCGCGGCTGATCACGAGCTTCCGCGTCGTCGACGCGCGCAACCTGACCGTCTTCGGACCGGAGGCGACGGCCGCCGCCGGGCCGTTCGGGCCCTGCGCGGCCACGTATCGGCTCGACTTTTCGATGCTGCGACGCCCGGGCGTCTATCGGATCGTGGCGGCGGGCGTGAGCTCGCTCCCGGTGCGGATTGCGGACGACGTCTATCGGGGGGCGGCGGACTCGCTGCTCGCCTACCTGCGGGAGCAGCGCTCCGGCTACAACCCCGTGTTCCGAGACTCCGTGCACCAGCGCAGCGACGGCGTGCTCGTCGATCATCCAACGCGCAGTGGCGAGTTCATTCCAGTGAGCGGGGGGTGGGCGGACGCGTCGGACTACCTGCAGTACGGCGCCACCACGGCGCACGCGACGACCATGTTGCTCCTCGCCTACCGGGACCACTCGGAGGCGTTTTCCGACCGGTTTCAGGCGAACGGTCTTCCCGGCGCGAACGGGATCCCCGACGTACTCGACGAGGCGCGCTGGGGGCTCGTCTGGCTGCTCAAGATGTATCCGGAAGACGACCTGCTCCTGAACCAGCTAGGGGACGATCGCGATCACGCTTTCTGGGATCTGCCGGTCAGCGATTCCTCAGACTACGGGTGGGGGCGGGGAGGGAGGCGCCCGGTGTACCCCTGCACCGGGAGACCGCAGGGACTGTTCCAGTACAAGAACCGCTCCACCGGCCTCGCCTCGACGGCGGGGAAGTACGCGGCCGCATTCGCGCTGGGCGCCGCGGCGTTCCGCGAGCGCGACAGTGTGTTCGCCCGTCAGCTCGCCGAGCGCGCGCGGGCGGTGTACGCGCTCGGCGCCGCGCATCCCGGCGTGTGCCAGACGGCGCCTGCCCGGGCGCCCTACTTCTACGAGGAGGACGACTGGGCGGATGACATGGAGCTCGGGGCCGTAGAGCTGTACGCGCTGACGGGCGAGGCACACTTTCTCGGCGCCGCGCTCCAGTACGCTGCGCTCGAGCCCGTGAGCCCATGGATGGGACAAGACACAGCGCGCCACTACCAGTGGTATCCCTGGCACAACAACGGCCACTACGAGATCTGGCGGGCGGGCCCGGACAGCGCGGGGCGAGTCGTGGCAGGGTACTACGCCCAAGGCCTCGAGGCGGTGGCCCGCAGGGCTCGCAACGGGTTCCGCATCGGCATTCCGTTCATTTGGTGCTCGAACAACCTGGTCGCGTCGTTCGCCACCCAGGCGCTGTTTTACCGAGAGATGACCGGCGACTCGAGCTACGTCGAGTACGAGACCGCCGCGCTCGACTGGCTGTTCGGCACCAACCCCTGGGGCGTCTCGATGGTCATCGGCCTCGGCGTCACCTACCCGCGCGCGCCCCACTCGGTCGTCGCGCAGCAGCTGCGGCTGCAGCTCACCGGCGGGCTGGTGGACGGCCCCGTGTACCGGTCGATCTTCGGGGCGCTGCGGGGGGTGCGGCTGGTCGAGGCCGACGACTACGCCCCGTTCAACACCGGCTTCATCGTCTATCACGACGATGTCGGGGACTATGCGACGAACGAGCCGATCATGGACGGCACCGCGAACCTGGCCTATGTGCTCGCGGCCCAGTCCGCTCACTGAAGTGCTCTTCCCTGAGTCTCGCTCCGCCTGACCCCGGGGAGGCGCCTCTTGCGACCTTCACGACCCCGCGATATATGAACCCCATTGCGTTCGAGCGGGCGGCCGGAGCCGACTCCATGTCCACCCCAACACGGTACACGTCATCATGAAAAAAAGAGTACTCACGGTGCTGACGGGACTCCTCCTCGTTGCTGCTCAAGCGTTCGCCCAGCAAAAGACTGTTACCGGGAAAGTGACGAGTGAGCAGGGCTCGCCCTTGTCCGGCGTCCTGATCGTCATCAAAGGAACCAGCACCGGGACCTCGAGCAGCATCGAAGGAGACTATTCCATTCGCGCCGAGGTGGGCCAGGTGCTACAGTTCCGGTTCATCGGGACCGCTCTGGTGGAGCGGACCGTCGGCGACTCCGACGTCATCAACGTCCAACTCCGCCGCGTGGCGCTGAGCCTCGACGCCGTGGTGGTGACGGCTCTGGGGCAGACCACCGAGCAGCGGGCCCTGGGCACCGCGCAGCAGACCATCCAGGGAACCGAGATCGCGCAGGCGCAGCGGGAGAACTTCGTCAACGCGCTGCAGGGCCGGATCGCCGGCGTGGACGTGACGAGCACCTCGGGCGTCCCGGGCGCTTCCTCATCCATCATCATCCGCGGCGTCAGCTCGATCAGCGGCAGCAACCAGCCGCTGATCATCGTGGACGGCCTGCCGATGGACAACCGGACCGTCAATACCGGGTTGCTCGCGTCGGATGCGAACTCGAATACAGCGCTCTCGAACCGCGGAATCGACTTCACAAACCGCGCCGCCGATCTCAATCCCGATGATATCGAGACGCTCACCGTGCTCAAAGGGCCGGAAGCGGCCGCGCTGTACGGCATTGACGCGGCGAACGGTGCCATCGTCATCACGACGAAGCGGGGGAGGTCCAGCGGCGGGGTGCAATACAGCAGCACCTTCCGGATTGAAACGACCAGGGCGAAGCCGCAGCTGCAGCGCGTGTACGGCCCGACGACTGTCGCGGCGGATGGGACGCTCGGCTCCTTCTTCTACTTCGGGGCGCCGTATCCCGCCGGGACGGTGTTCTACGACAACATCGACGGCTTCCTGCGCACCGGGACGACCGCCACGACCAACCTGTCTTTCAGCGGGACCACGCCCGACAATCGGATCAACTACCGGCTCGGCACGGCCATCGAGAAACAAGAGGGCGTCGTCCTGAATTCGGGGTACTCGCGGGTCAACGTGACGGGGGCGTCTCAGGCCCAGATCGCTCCCTGGTTGAGCAGCGATCTGTCGATGGCTTACACCTATGACAACAATGATCAGGTCTACAAGGGGGACTTGGGCCCGCTCATCGACCTGATGCTGTGGCCCCAAAACGACAACGCGAAGAACTACCTGACCACGTCGGGTCTGCGGCGCCGGCTGACCAGTCAGACTGCAGGGGCGGAGCTGGACAACCCGTACTTCAACGTCAACAAGAACAAGATCAACGCCAAGACGAGCCGTGTCATGGTCAACCTCGGCCTCCTGATGACGCCGTTCTCGTGGGGGAGCCTCAAGACCAACCTCGGCACCGACGCCTACACCAACCAGAATCTCGTCTTGCGCCATCCCGAGAGCGCGGCCGGCTTTGCGACGAACGGCGTGCTCGATCAGGCGGACGTCGTGACGCGCAATCTCGATGCGCAGACCGTGCTGAGCTTCAACAGTCACCCGCTCACACACAGCATCTCGGTCAGCGGCCTCGTGGGTCACTACATCTCTGATCACAAGGCCACGACGGATGCGACGGTCGGCACGCAGTTCCTGGATCCCAATTTCATCTCCATGAACAACACGAACGCGCGGTTGCCGCTGCCCACCATCGAGCAGCGCCGCCTCGTGAGCTTGTTCGGCAAGGCGGTGGTGGATTACCGCAACTACCTGTATCTCACCGTCACCGGCCGGAATGACTGGACGTCGACGATGCCGCCGGGGGCCAGCTCGTTCTTCTATCCCTCCATCTCGACGAGCTTCGTGTTTTCCGACGCCTTCCCTGCAATCGGACAGTTCATGACCGGGAAGCTCCGGGCGGCCTACGCTGAGGTCGGGAAGGACGCGAAGCCCTATGCATATCGGCCCGCGCTGCAATACAAGACGACGGCGTACGGCGGCTACGGGTACAACTTCTGGGGCCCGAACCTGAGTCTCAAGCCCGAGTTCGCCAAGTCGTGGGAGGTCGGGGCCGAGGTGAGTTTCCTCGATAATCGGCTCGGTCTCGATGCGACCGTGTACCGCAAAGTCACCCAGGACCAGATCGTCAACGACGTGCGCGGCAGTTACGGGACAGGTTTCATTCTCTTCAACCTGAACGGCGCCTCGACGCGGGCCCGGGGCCTCGAGCTCACGGTGCGCGCCACGCCGGTCCTGAGGCCGACGTTCTCCTGGGACCTCGTCGCGAACTGGTTCAGCGCCGGCGAGATCGTGACCGCCCTGCCGCGCGGCATCCCGGAATCGTACGTGTCGGACACTTGGCTCTACGGGAACGTGCGGAACGGGACCATGCCGGGCCTCTCCACCATGTCGCTCACCGGCTTTTTCTATCTCCGGAACAAGAGCGGCGACCTGTTGATCGATCCGACCACGGGCCTTCCCGTGCGATCCAACGTCCTGTCGAGCAACTTCATCAATGGCGGCTACGACCGCCAGCCGGACTTCACGATCGGCCTGACGAACACCCTCCGGTACCGACGCTTCACCCTCGATTTCCTGGTGGATATCCGCAAGGGCGGCGACGTGTTCGATGCGACCGATCACTACCTCACGACCCACGGTCTCAGCATGCAAACGCTGGATCGCGACCGGCCGCGGGTGATCAAGGGCGTGTTGATGGATGGGAAGCAGAACAGCGCGAATCCGACGGTCAACACCATCGTCGTCGTGCCGAGCGCGAACCCGGCCTACTACACCAACATGAGCGAAGAGCTGTTCATCGAGAAGAACATCAAGTGGCTGCGGCTGCGGGACGTGCAGCTGAGCTACGCGCTCCCGGAGGGCTTCCTGGGCTCCCGCAGCGCCAGCGTGTTCATCAAAGGCACTGACCTGCTGTTGATCACCAACTACACGGGGCTCGATCCGATCGTGAACGGCAATACCGCCGCCGTGGGAGGATCCGGGGCGGTGGGGATCGACTTTGGCAACTTCCCCATGCCGCGTGGATTCAACTTCGGGATCAGGATGGGGTTCTGACTATGAGAACGCGACATGTGACGCTCCTGGTCGGCTGTCTGAGCCTGGTTACCGGCTGCAGCGACTTCCTGAACGTCAACACGAATCCGAACGGACCCCAGTCCGTGTCGGCCAATCTGTACCTGACACCGATGCTGCACTGGCTGACGACCTCCCCTCAGTATGACGGGCGGTTCGTCGGCCGCTACACCCAGGAATGGACGCTCCCGAGTGCGACCCTGGCCACCGCGCTCCCCACGACCTGGGACCGGATGGGGTACGATCCGGGGAGCGACAACGGCGGCCAGCAATGGCGCGACGTCTACTGGTCGCTCGGGCAAAACCTGATCGACATGAACACCAAGGCCCAGGCCGAGCAGCGCTGGGACCTCCTGGGGGTCGGGCTGGTCCTCAAGGCGTGGGGGTGGCAGGTCATCACCGATCTCCACGGCGAGATCATCATCAAGGAAGCGTTCGACGAATCGCGTACCACCTTCGATTACGACACGCAGGACTACGCGTATCAGGAAGTGAACCGCTTATTGGACAGCGCGATCGTGCTGCTGCGGCGCACCGACGGCGCCGTGGACGCGACGTACCTGGGCAAAGGCGACCACATTTACAACGGGAACCGGGTGCAGTGGCTCCGCTTCGCGTGGGGCCTGAAAGCGCTCATGCTGAACCACTTCTCCAATAAGGCGAGCTACGATCCGGCGGCGGTGACGGCCGCGGTCGATTCCTCCTTCAAGAACAACGCCGACGACGCGCTGCTCGCCTATCCGGCCACCAGCACGGACCTTCAGGACTACAACTTCTGGGGGAGCAGCCGGGGCAACATCACCAATTACCGGCAGACCTTGTTCATTGTCGGCCTCATGAACGGCACGCAATTCGGGGGCGTGGTAGACCCACGGATGAGCCGTATGCTGTCGCCGGCGCCCGATGGCCAGTACCGCGGGTTCGATCCCAACCTCGGGGGCTTCGGCGGGCTCACGGCCGCGCAGCGGCCCAATAACTTCTTCGGCTACGTCGGTACGGCCGGGTCGGGCCTGCCGGCCCGTTACATCTTCGCGGACAAGTCGAAGATCCCCGTGATGACCTATGCGGAGCTGCAGTTCATCAAGGCGGAAGCGACGTACCGCGCGGGGAACGCGACCGCCGCCCTGACCCCCTACCAGAATGGCATCTCCGCCTCCATCGATTTCGTGAATGCGCGCAATCTCGATGCCGGCCAGACGCCGACGCAGATCTCGGCCGCGGAAAAAGCTGCCTTCCTGGCCGATCCGAACATCGTCCCCGCCGCGGGACCGCTGACCTTGTCGCAGATCATGTCCCAGAAGTTCATCGCGTTGTGGGGCTGGGGGCACGACGAAATCTGGATGGACATGCGCCGCTATCACTACACGGATCTCGACCCGGTGAGCGGCGTGCAGGTGTTCCGCGGCTTCGCGCCGCCGACGAACTTCTACCCCGACAACCAGGGCAAGGTGGTGCAGCGGATCCGGCCGAGATTCAACTCGGAGTATGTCTGGAACACGGCCGGCCTCTCGGCCATCGGCGCGCTGGCGACGGATTATCACACCAAACCGCTGTGGATCATCCAACCGTGACGCGGACCATGAAACGACACTTTCCTTTCGCGGGGCTGCTCTGCGCGGCCGCGCTCGCATCGTGCGACAAGAACGCCGTTCAGGAATTGCCGTTGGCCCCTACTGCCGCGGCGCGAATCAAATTCTTCAACTTCGGCGTCAACAGCACACCGGCGGTGAATTTCTACGCTAACGAAACGAAAATGACGGCGATCTCTTCCAGCACCGACAATGAGTCGGTCAATGGCGTAGCGTACGGAGGCGTGGGGAACGGCGGCCTGTATTCGGCCATCGCGCCCGGCACCTACACCCTGACCGGCCGGATCGCGGCGACGACCGACAAGGATCTCCCCATCGACACAGTGACCACGACCATCGCCGATGGGAAGTACTACTCATTCTATTTGAGCGGCGCGTACGATGGCACGACCAAAAAGGTGGACGCCTTCATCGTGGAGGATCCCGTTCCCGCGCAATGGGACTACTCGGTCGCGTACGTCCGATTCGTCCATGCGATCTACAACGCGAATCCGATGACCCTGTACGCGAAGAATACGGATCCGACCGTGACGGATTCGATCGCCGTCGGTGGGGCGCTGGCCTACAAGGCGGCCGGTCAGTTCACCGCTGTGCCGAACGGCGTGTACAATCTGATCACGCGGTACACGGGCTCCAACACGAGCGTGATCAGCAGAACGAACGTGTCATTCGTCGCCGGCCACTTCTATACCATCGGGGCGAGAGGGGACATCACCAAGACGTCCGGGACTCTTGTGCCGGCACTGGATAATACGCCCAACAGATAACGGCGATCGGTCGGCCATCCTCGACTAGTGAAACGCACGAGGCTCGCGCTCGTCCTTGGTCTTGCGAGCGGTGCGGTGGCCGCCCGTCTTTCCGCCCAATGCCCCAACGGCTCGCCACCGCCATGCGGGCGGCCTGCGGTCGCGCCCCCGGCCGCCAACAGCGTCGCCGTGCTGTATTTCGAAGCACGGGACACGGCCGACGCCTATCTCGCCGACGGGTTGACCGAAGACCTCACCAGTCTCCTCGGCAGTGTGGCCAGTGTGCAGGTCAAGTCGCCCGGCGTGGTGCGGCGTGCCCAGAAGGCCTCGCCAGGCAACGCGCCGGCGATCGCCCGCGCGCTCAGTGTGCGCTATCTCGTGGACGGCAGCGTGCGGCGCGTCGGCACGCGCGTCCGGGTGTCCACCCGGCTCTTGAACGGGGCGACGGCGGTCGCGGCGTGGGGCGACGTGTTCGATCGGACGCCGGAGGAGTTGCTCGCGTTGCCGTCGGTGATCGCCCGGGAGGTGGCAGTGCGCGTGGGGGGCGGGCCGGCCCCGTCATCGGAAACCGCTGCGCTCGGCCAGTTGCCCACGCGCAGCCCCGCCGCCTACGATCACTATTTGCGGGGCAACTTTTTCCTGGCACGGCGCTCGCCGGAGGGGACGGCCCGGGCCCTCACCGAATATCGGGAAGCCGAGCGACTCGACTCCGGGTTTGCCGCGGCGATCGGGCGAGCGGCCTACGCCCACGCGATCGCGCGCGGCAACTACTATCGGTTGCCTGACGCACCGATCGAGAGCCTCGCGGTCCGAGGGCTCGTCGTCGCCGACCGCGCGCTGCGCCGGGATTCGACCTCCTCCGACGCCTGGATGGCGCGTGGCTACCTCCTCGCCTTCGCCCAGCCCCGCACCATGGAGGGCTCGGTGGCAGCGTTCCAGCGGTCCATCGCCCTCGACCCCAAGAACCCTGAGGCGCACCATCAATACGGCGCGATCCTGAGTTGGCTCGGGCGGGACGAGGAGGCCAGCCGGGAGCTGCACCTGGCGCTCATGCTCGATCCGGGGCGCGCGGTGTCCTTCACCGATCTGGCCGCGTGGACGCACGTGCGCGATACCGCGCTCGCCGCGGCTCTGACTGACAGCGCCGTCGCTCTCGATCCTGCCTCGGCGTTCTCGCGCCGGTGGCGGGCGTTGGCCCGCCTACGGGCAGGTGACCTGCGCGGAGCCCGGGAGGACGCCGAGCTGGCCAACCGGCTGCAACCCGGGGACCTCGTGATGGAAAGCATGCTCGCCACCGTCCTCGCCCACGCGGGAGACAGCGCCCGAGCGCGGGCGCTGCTGGCGCACTGGCCGGGGCGGACCGACCATTGGCTCATCATGGCGGCACTCGTGGCGGTGGGCGATACCGCGGCCGCACTGGACCGGATGGAGCGCGCGTCACCCGCCCCCTTCTTGTGGCGCGCGCTGCGTCGGCCGGAGTTCGACGCCCTGCACGGCAATCCGCGTTATGAGCGGCTCGTGGCGGCATTGCGGCCGACCGGGGCGGTGGGGCCGTGAGCACACCAGGGCGGAGGCCTCGGCGGGGCGCCGTAGCGCGGATGCTAGACAAACGTGGGTGTTCCCGTAAGTTGAGCTATTGCCAGCGTTGCGCCGCAAGGCAACACGCCTGCACCGTCGGTGGTCGTCGCCAGGACCAGTTTCCCGGAGGCTCATATGCATCGCGTTTCGCCGTACCTCATGCTCGCGCTGGCGTCGGCCGTCCCCGCCGGCCGGGTCATGGCGCAAGCGAAGCCAACGAATGCTCAGAAGATCGCCAATGCCATGAGAGCCGCCCCCAGCTCCATCTCAGCCAAGGCCACTATCATGGACTGGCCTGCGACGGCGGGTGGGAGCATGGTGACGCTGCGTGCCGGCACGAACGGGTGGACGTGCCTGCCTGATTTCCCGGCGACGCCGGGGAATGATCCGATGTGCGTCGATGATCAGTGGATGTCGTTCATGAACGCGCTGATGACCAAGGCCACGCCGCACATCACGCGCGTCGGCGTCGGGTACATGGCCGCCCCCGGCGGCGCGTATGGCAGCAACGCGGACCCATTTGCGACCAAGGCGACACCCGACAATGATTGGGGGTACGATCCCCCGCACGTGATGCTCCTGGTGCCCGACTCGAGCGGGCTGGCGGGGATGCCGACCAAGCGGCAGAGCGGAGGCCCGTGGGTGATGTGGACCGGTACGCCGTACGCTCACATCATGGTCCCGCTCGCCTCGCCAAGAAAGTGACTCCTCGCGCGGCTCAGGTCGGTCGCCCGAGCGGTGCCGCCGCGACCGGCGCCGCCCGTTCCCGCGTGACCGTCCAGTAGATCACGCCGCACGTCGCGGCCAGCAGGCTCGCCGCCACGAAGGCCGCGCCTGGGAATCGCACCGCCGCGCCGGGTGACGAGAAGCGCCCGAACAACTGGGTCATGAGCGGCGGACCGAGAATGGCGCTGAGCGAGAACAGGCTCGCGACCGCCCCCTGAAGCTCGCCTTGCGCATCCGGCGCGATGCGGTGCGACATGACCGCGTTGGTCACGGGCATCACCAGCGCGCCGAACATCCAAGTCGCGAGCCAGGCGAACATCATCCAGCCCGCCGTCGCGCTGCCATAGCCGAGGTAGCCTACCGTGCCGAGCGCGACGCCGAGCAGCGCGGTCCGCCGCTCGCCCAGCCGCGGCACGAGGATCCGGAGCAGGCCCATCTGCGCCGTCGCCATCGCCACCCCGGCGGTGGCGAGCGAAGCCCCGATCATCGCCTCCGACCATCCGAATCGGAACTTCGTGTAGAAGGACCACGTGGCCGGCATGACCTGGTTCGCCAGCGACCACAGGAACAGTGCCGCGAGTAGGCCCAGCACCACGCGCTGGCGGCGTACTTGGACGAGCGTGCCGAGGGGGTTGGCGCGTCGCCAGTCGAAGGGGCGGCGGCGCTCCACCGGTAGCGACTCGGGCAACACCAGCCAGCCGTATGCGAGGTTCAGCAGGCTCAAGGCCGCGGCCGCGAAGAACGGCGTCCGCGGCCCGAACCCGCCGAGCAGCCCTCCCAGGGCGGGACCGATGATGAACCCGATCCCGAACGCGGCGCTGATCATGCCGAAGCTCTGCGCGCGGCGCTCGGGCGGCGTCACGTCGGCCACGTAGGCGTAGGCGGGCGTGAACGAGGCGCCGGCCATCCCCGAGATGGTGCGGCCGACGAACAGCCAGCCGAGCGTGGGGGCGAGCCCCATGATGATGTAGTCGACGCCTAGCGCGCCGACGGCGAACAGCAGGACGGGGCGACGGCCGAAGCGGTCGGACAGATTGCCGAGTACCGGGGCGCACAGGAATTGCGTGGCCGCGTAGACGAAGGCGAGCCAGCCGCCTTCGATCGCCGCCCGGCTGACGGTGTCGCCCGTCAGGTCGACGAGCAGCGCCGGGAGGACGGGGATGATGAGCGCGAAGCCGATCACGTCGATCAGCACCGTGATCGTCACGAAGGCGAGGGCGTGCCGTCCGGGGGCGCGAAGGGCCATCGGCCCGCGAATCTACCGGGCGGGCGTCTCTCCCGCCAAACTGACGATCGGGGCGACGGGGCGCCGCCTGCGGGCGGTGGACCGCCCGGGAGCGGGGCTTGACGGCCCGGTGGGTGCCGTTGTATATAACCTATCAGTTATGAAAGCAACGCGCCTCGACGCGACCTTCGCGGCGCTCGCCGATCCCACCCGGCGGGCCATCCTGGGCCGGCTCGCCGCGGGGGAGGCATCGGTGCTGGAGCTGGCCCGGCCGTTCGCGATGAGCCAGCCCGCGATCTCCAAGCACCTCAAAGTGCTGGAGCGCGCCGGCCTGATCTCGCGCGGCCGCGACGCGCAGCGCCGGCCACGCCGGCTCGAAGCCAAACGGCTCGCGGAGGCCACCCGCTGGCTGGAGCGCTATCGCCGGTTCTGGGAGGGCCGCTACCAACGCCTCGACGCCCTCCTGGAGAGGCTCAAACCCAAGGAGGACCGATGGGAACCCTGAAACTCACGACGCCCTCGGATCGCGAGATCGCGATGACGCGTGTCTTCGACGCCCCGCGCCAGCTGGTCTTCGACGCCCATACTATGCCCGACCTGGTGAGACAGTGGCTGCTGGGACCGCCGGGCTGGTCGATGCCGGTGTGTGAGATGGACCTGCGGGTGGGCGGCACGTACCGCTGGGTGTGGCGGCACGATCGTGACGGCACGACGATGGGCCTGGGTGGTGTCTACCGCGAGATCGTGGCCCCCGAGCGGCTCGTCACCACCGAGCGGTTCGACGAGGCCTGGTACCCGGGTGAGGCCCTCAACACCCTGGTCCTCGTCGAGCAGGGAGGCCGGACCACCCTCACGCAGACGATGCGCTACGAGTCGCGCGCGGCGCGCGATGCGGTCATCAAGTCCGGTATGGAGAAGGGTGTGGCAGCGAGCTATGACCGGCTGGCCGAGGTGTTGGCGGCAACTGCGAAAGTCAGGAAATGAGCGGGACTAACAAGGAGAGCCATATGCAAAAGATCACCCCGTTCCTGTGGTTCGACGGCAAGGCCGAAGAGGCGATGAATTTCTACGTGTCGATCTTCAAGAATTCGAAGGTCGGGCGGGTGTCGCGCTATGGCGATGCCGGGCCCGGGCCCAAAGGCTCGGTCATGTCCTGCACCTTCCAGCTCGAGGGGCAGGAATTCTACGCGCTGAACGGTGGCCCGCAGTTCAAGTTCACGCCGGCGATATCCTTGTTTGTGAACTGCGAAACACAGCAGGAAGTGGACGAACTGTGGGAGCGCCTGTCAGCAGGCGGCAGAGAAGATCAATGCGGCTGGCTGCAGGACAAGTATGGCGTGTCGTGGCAAATCATTCCGACTGTCTTAGGTAAGATGTTGGGAGACAGGGATCCCAAAAAAGCCAACCGGGCCATGCAGGCTATGCTGCAAATGAGGAAGATCGACATCAAAGGTCTGCAGCAGGCATACGACCGAGCCTGAGCCACGGCGTCACCCAAGACAGCGGCGATTGGGAGATCGGTGCCCGTCGGAGCCCGTCGGCGCCCGGGTCGGCTAGGCGGGCTCCCCGTCTAGCCGGGCAGGCGGCCTCGGAGCGCCTGGGGTGTGAACGGACCCGGCTCCGCAATCAGGGCTCGTGCGGCGTCCACCTGGCCCCAGGTATTCCACAGCAACACGCCCCGCACCCGGCCCCCCTTCAGGTAGTAGACGACGCCCTCGCGGAACGGCTCTTTCCAATCGGCCACCGTCTCGAGACGCGCGTCGAGGTCTCCCACCGCCTCGTAGCCGAGATCGAAGAGGTCCGAGTAGAAGAACGGCAGGTGGTGGTAGGGGTCGGCCGCGCCGGCCATGGCCCGGCCGGCGGCGCGGCCCATGGTGTTGGCATTGTCTTCGTGCTCGACCCGCAAGCGGGCGCCGAGGGCAGGGTTGTAGAAGTTCGCGACGTCGCCGGCGGCGTAGATGTCGGGCTGGTTCGTTCGCAGCGTCTCATCCACGACGATTCCATTGTCGATGTGCACGCCCGCTTGCTCGGCGAGGTCGGTGTTGGGCAGGATACCGAGGCCGGCCACCGCGATCTCGGCCGTGACCTCCCGCTCCGCGGTGGTCTTGACCACCACCTTGCCGCCGCGCGGCGCGAGACCTGCCATGCCCTCCCCGATGCGCATCTCCACCCCCTTCTGCCGGTAGTAGTCCACGAGGAAGGTCGATAAGTCGGCGGGGAAGACGCGTGCGCCCAATCCTTGTTCAGGGACGATCATCGCCACCTCACGGCCCTGCATCCGCAGTGCGGCGGCGATTTCCGACCCGATAAACCCGCCTCCGATCACGGCGAACCGAACCGGTTGCTGGGCAACCGCCCGGAGCCGGCGGTAGTCGTCGTAGGTGCGGAAATAGATAAGTTGTTCGGATTGGAGCGGCAGGCGCCGCGGCGTGCCGCCGGTGGCGAAGAGTAGGCGTTCGAAGGCGTATTGCTCACCGCGATCGTCGCTCGCTCGCTTGCCGCGCGCGTCGACCGCCACGATCCGCCTTCCCAAGAGCAGTTCCACCCCCGTCGTCACTGTGGGGCGCCAGATGCCGGCTTCCGGATCGCCCTTCCAGAGCCCTTTGGAGAGCGGCGGTCGGTTGTACGGGGGATGCGGCTCGGCGCTCACCAGGGCGATCGTCCCGGACGCGTCCACCTCGCGGATGCCGTGCGCGGCGGCGTCGGCCGTCATTCCGCCGCCGACAATGAGATGCTTGTAGCGATTCATCAAAACCCTCGCCTCCTTGCGCGTGGGGAGCGACCTTTCTAAAATAAGTATACGCTGGTTTTAGGAAGTCGGATTCCGCTCCGTCCTTGATCCTGGGGTTCGGGATGACGCCCGCGCAGCTCGAGACAGCAATGGCGGCGCTCGCGGCCCTCGCTGAGCCGGTACGTCGACGCCTGTACCTCCGAGTCCTGGAGCGTGGTGAGATGAGCCGCGACCAGGCGGCGCGGCGGCTCGGGATCTCTCGTGCCTTGGCGGCCTTCCACCTGGACAAGTTGGTCGCGCAAGGGCTGCTCGAGGCTCGGTACCGACGCCTGACCGGCCGGACGGGCCGGGGCGCGGGTCGGCCCGCCAAGCTGTATCGTCGGTCCGCGGAGGAGCTCCGGGTGATGCTCCCAGAGCGCCGCTACGACGTGTTGGCGCGACTGCTCGCGCGGGCAGCTGGCACCGCGCCGAGGAGCTTGGCGGCGCTGCGGCGGGCGGGGCGGAGGTTTGGCAAGGCGCTTGGGGAGACCCTGCGCGCGAGCCTTCCCGGCCGGCCAACCCAGGCCTGCCTGGTGAGGCAGGCCGAGGCAGTCCTTCGCGATTACGGGTTTGAGCCGATCCGTGTGGACGGCGGGCTCCGCCTGCGCAACTGCCCATTCGACGCAGTCGCCCGGGCCCACCGGGCGGTCGTGTGCGGAGCGAACCTCAGTGTGATGGAGGGGCTGGTCGCGGGCCTCAGGATCCCCGGGATCACGGCTGAGCCTGATCCGCAGCCGGGTCAGTGCTGCGTGGCCTTTCGAACAGACGGCCGGTTGTAGCCAACTGGTCGCCCTTCGTGCCAGGGCCTAATAGAGCAGCTCGTAATTCAGCCGGAACCCCCGACCCGGCTGCGGCAGGAAATCCTTGATCACCGACAGGTGGTCGCGATACACCGTATTGAACACGTTGTCGCAATGGAGGCTGATGTTGTGCACGAGGCCGTGCTGCACGAGGCGCACGCCCACGCCGACATTCATTACGGCGTATCCGCTCGTCGGCGTATCGCCCTCGCCAAGGCGGTGCTGACTGGCGGCCAGGCGCCACTCGACCGCGCCAAGGAGCGTGCGGTCTTGATAGGTTCCCCGTAGCAGGCCTCGCAACGGCGGCGTGAACGGCAGCGGCACATGCCGCTCGGTGTCCTCGGCATTCACATAGTCGCCGCTGGCCTTGATGGCGACCCGTTGCGCCGGCTGCACCGTGATGCTCGCTTCGGCCCCCGCCAGTCGCGCCCGCGCGGCGCCGAACTGGCGGACTGGGAAGTTCTGGATCGTGTCGCCCCGCAGAAACCCGTAGATGTAGTGGTCGATGATGTTCACGTAGGGCGAGACCTCGAACGTGGCGGTGGCGAAACTGCCTTTGAGGGAGGCGTCCACGCCGAACCCCGTCTCGGGGCCGAGGGTCGCGGTGCCGATCGAGTAGGTGCCGCTGGCCGCATCCAGGCCGTTCGCGAACAACTCCTGCACGGTGGGCGCCCGGAACGACCGGGCGAGACTCAGGGAGCCGGTCACCTTCGGCGTGAACTGGCGGATGGCGCCGAGCGATGCCGTCACCGCGTTGGCGAGACGGGACGCGGTGATCCCCCGAAACACCGAATCGGCCGACTGTGGGGCGGGCCGGGTCTGGATCTTGTTGTAATCGAAGCGGAGGCCGGCTTGGAGGCGGGTGGCCGACGCCGCGCGATACTCCTCGTACACGTAGGCGGCCAGGTCGGTCGTCAGCGAGTTGGGTCCCAGCGGTTGATCGCCCGAGATCGTCAGATCCTGGACGTTCGCCCATACCCCGAAAGTGCCTTCGAACCGGCCCAGCGGCTGATGCCGCAGCTGCAGCACGCCGTTGAATTCGCCCTTGTGAAAATGGTTCGCCTGCGGGGTGGACACGCCGGCCGAATCCTGCTGGGTCGGGAACTCGGAGTGGCCGTAGTCGTTGTAGCCCGCGTCCAGCTTCCACTGCTTCACGAACGAGCCGCCGACGTTCAACAGCCCGCGGAGTTCGAAAGTATTTCTCGCTTGGGTGATACGCGACGTGGTCGGGGGAACGTTGATCCAGTTGGGGTTCGGCGGGACCCCGGGGATGCCGTAGGTCATCTCGTAGTGCCGGGCGCCCACGCCGATCGTGGCCACCCCGCTCTGGTAGGAGTAGCCGAGACCCACTTCGCTGCTGCGGTCGAACGTCTGCGGCATCCGGTCGAGGGGGAACCGCATGCCGCTCGCGGGATCCACATAGGTGCCGGACGGGATGCGGGTATCCTGCGCGTGCACCCCGCCGGCCGAGAGACGGAACGCGTGGTTGTCTTTGCTGAACACGTTGTTGACATAGCCGGCGTACTGATCGTTCACGGAATTCACTTCCAGGTCGGCGGTGCCGGAGAGGGAGTGTCCGGCGATGGTGGGAACGGCATTGGTAATCACGTTCACGAGGCCGCCGATGGTGTTCGGCCCGTACAGGATCGTCGCCGGACCGCGCACTACGTCGATCTGCGACACGGCGATCGCCTCGATGGGCGTCGCGTGCGCCGGATCGAACGTCGCGATATCGCCGGTGCGCAGACCGTTCTCCAGAACCAAGACCTCGTTGTCGCCCAGGCCCCGCAGGACCGGGCGGGCGGGGGCGGAGGCATTGAGCCGCACCGACACGCCGGGGAGGTCCGCGATCTTCTCCGCGAAACTGGACCCAGCGCTGTTCAGGAGCTCGCCCTGGGACTTGGACGCCGTCGATTGGTATTGATCGTTTGCCGCCCGCGGCACCGGCGAGGCCGACACGACCACCGGCGCGAGCGGGATGGCGGATGGGAGGAGCTCGAATGACGTCGTGGCGGTTCCGCCGGAGACGTGGACGGTGTCGGCCGCCGCGGCGTAACCAAGCACCCCCACGAACACGGTGTAGGTGCCGGAGGGGATGCTAGAAAACGTGAACTGCCCGCGGGCGTCTGTGCGCACGAAGCGGTCGAGCTCGAGCAGGACTACCGTGGCCCCGACGATGGGGACGCCCGAGCTCCGCACCGTTCCGGTCACGGTTTGGGCCCTGGCCGTCGCTCCTCCAAAGAGCACCGCGCTGGAAGCAAGAGCGGTGGCACTGAGGATGCTGCCCAACCGATTCATGAGCACGCTCCGCGGGTCGACGTTTTCTCGGCGAATTGTGCCACCGCATCGCCTGTCGTGTCAACGGTCGGGCCGTCTCCGGCAAGGACTCCCGCCGCTCACCTTCGTCGCGTATTTTTGCCGCGCTCCTACTCTTCTCCTTGAGGGCCACCCAATCATGATCGCTCACGGCTCCATTCCCTTGCGGATTCCAGCTCTCTGCCTCGGGCTGGCGGCGACCGGCGTCCTCGGTGCCCACACTGTTCCCCCACCGCGGTCCTCCCCTCCGGTCGCCCCCACCCTCTTCGCGGGTCTCGTCTGGCGCAACCTCGGCCCGTTCCGCGGCGGACGGATCTCGGCGGTCACGGGCGCCGTGGGCCAACCCGGGGTGTTCTACGCCGGCCTGCCGGTCGGCGGCGTCTGGAAGACCACCAGCGCCGGCGAAACCTGGTACCCGATCTTCGATTCGATCACCGCGGCTTCGTCGGTCGGCGCGATCGAAGTCGCCCCCTCCGATCCCGGCGTCATCTACGTCGGCATGGGCGACCTGATCACCGGCGGCGCCATCGACGAGGGCAACGGCGTCTATAAGTCCGTCGATGCGGGCAAAACCTGGCAGCACCTCGGGCTGGACGCCACCAAGCAGATCCCGTCCATCCTGGTCGACCCGCACGACCCCAACCTGGTGCTGCTCGCGGCGCAAGGCGACGTCCACGCCAAGAGCGAGATGCGCGGCGTGTTCCGCAGCACCGATGGCGGCAAGACCTGGACCAAGACTCTCTACGTCAACGACTCGACGGGGCTCCAGAAGCTCGCGTGGGCCGCTGATCATCCCGAGATCATCCTCGCCACCACCGTGCGTCACTACACCCCTCCCGTCACCGGCCCGGTTCGTGTCGGCGGGGGTGGTGGCGGCGGAGGCGGAGGAGGGGGAGGAGGAACGGGACCGACCCAAACCGCGCTCTACAAGTCGACCGACGAAGGTCTCACCTGGCACGAGATCACCGGCGGCGGCCTGCCGCGGCTGGTGGGGCGGACGTCCGTCGCGGTGGCGATGAATACCAACGCCCAGCGGATTTTCCTCATCGGCAACTTCGGGCTGTACCGCTCGGACGACGGCGGCGGGTCCTGGCGCCAGATGGACGCCGCCGACCGCCGGATCGCCAACGGGCAGGGCGGCTACAACTGCGGTGTATACGTGGACCCCAAGAACCCCGACATCGTCTACACGATCAACACGTCGAGCTACAAGTCCACCGACGGCGGCAACACCTTCACGGGATGGAAGGGCGCCCCCGGCGGCGACGATCCGCAGCAGATGTGGATCGACCCCACCAACGGCCAGCGCATCCTCCTCGGCGTGGATCAGGGCGCGACCATCACGCTGGACGGTGGCACGACCTGGAGCTCGTGGTACAATCAGTCCACGGAGCAGGTGTACCACATCGCGGTGGACAATTCCTTTCCCTACTGGGTGTACGCGTCGCAGCAGGACGCCGGCGCCATTCGCACCCGCAGCCGCGGTAACCTCGGGGCGGTCACTCCGCTCGACTGGAATCCGGTGCCGGGTTGGGAGTGGGGCACCACGATCCCCGATCCGCTCAATCCCAACATCGTGTACGCCAGCGGCTCGGGAATCGTGAAGATCACCTACCCCAGCGAGCAGTGGGTCAACGTCAGCCCCAACGTGGACCCGGCGTTGCGGGGACGGACGACCATCTCGCAGCCGCTCGCGTTCGCGCCCTGGAACCAGCACGAGCTCGTTACGGGGTTCCAGTACGTGATGGCCACGACCGACGGCGGGATGCATTGGACCAAGCTGAGCCCCGACCTGGGATATCCCACAGGCGTGGCCCCGCCGCCGGATACTGCGCGCCCCGTTCCGGGCACGCCGGTCGGCGGCGCGATCCAATCCCTGGCGCTGTCCACGGTGGCGCGCGGAACCATCTGGGCGGGCACGAACAACGGGCTGATCAAGGTGACGCGGGACGAGGGCAAGACCTGGGAGGACGTGACCATCCCCAACCTGCCCAACCCGACGCGCGCGGATATCCTGGCGATCGACGCGTCCCATCACGATGCGGCAACGGCCTACGTCGCCGTGGACCTCCACGGGACCGGTGACTACAAGCCGTACTTCTTCCGCACCCGCGACTACGGCAAGACGTGGACGCCGATCGTGACCGGGCTGCCGACAGACCAGCCGAGCGGCAGCTTCGCGCGTGTAATTCGGGAGGACTCGAAAAGGGCGGGGCTCCTGTTCGCCGGCACGGAGAGCGGAGTGTACGTCTCGTTCGACGACGGGGACGCCTGGCAGTCGCTGATGCTGAATCTCCCCACCACTTCGTATCGCGACATGACGATTCACGGCAACGACCTGGTGGTCGGGACCTACGGCCGCGGCATCTGGGTGCTCGACGACTTCTCGCCGCTGCGGCAAGTCGCACCGGCCGTCGCCAGCGATCCCGTGCATCTGTTCGCGCCGGGCGATGCCATCCGCGTGCGTCGCAACGTGGGGGCGGACACCCCGTTCCCCCCGGAGGTGCCGCACGCCCTCAATCCCCCGGACGGAGCGATCATCTATTACTACCTGGGGTCCAAGCCGGCGGGGACCATCACGCTGGAGGTCCTGGACGCGGGCGGCAAGATGGTGCGCCATCTGTCGAGCGCGCCGGAGGCGTCGGTGGCCGAGGCGGCGCAGCCTCCCGAGCCCAACTTCTGGCTCGCTGCGCCGCAGCCGCTGCCGACGGCGGTCGGCACGAACCGGGTGAACTGGGACCTGCGTTACGACCCTCCGCCGGCGTTCACGCACACCTTCGAGATCAACGCCAATCCGGGTCAGACGCCGGCGTCGCCAGAGGGCCCGGTGGCGCCGCCCGGCGTGTACACCCTCAAGCTCACCGTGGACGGCAAGACCTACACTCAACCAGTGACGGTCCTGAGCGATCCGCGCTCGCCCGCCACCGCGGCCGACCTGCGCGCGCAACACGAGCTGGAGATGAAGCTCTACAGCGGCATCCAGGAGGCGTGGGACGGTTACCAGCAGGTTGCAGCGCTGCGCGCCGCTGTAGCCGCGGATACTGCCGCGACGGCCCCGGCTGAGCTGGTGCCGGCCGCCAAGGTGTTCGACTCGACTCTGGCCGCGGTGGCCGGAAACCCGGCCGGCAGCCGCGGGTTCGGAGGGGGGGGGGGGGGGGGGGGGGGGGGGGGGGCGGCCGCCCCCGCCGCCGGCCGCCTCGCGCGGGGGCGCGCGC
>CAZXKD010000015.1:19598-25920 GCA_964641215.1 uncultured Gemmatimonadaceae bacterium | reverse complement strand
CGGCACCTGCTTGGCGCCGTTGCACGCCCGGAAGTGGGCGGCGCTTCGGCCGGCGGCGTCCCGAGCCGGCAAGCCGGGGGTGTTCCGCTACAACACCAAGGCGGGGCCCTCGGGTGGGTTACCGGTGAGCCAGATCGTCGACCACCTTACCGACGAGATGCGCTTCCTGTTCTGGCAGCTGAACGTGCCGGTGGCGGGCGCCGCGGCAGGAAGGGGGGGGGGCGGAAATCCGTGAGACGCCTCGCCATCGCGACGCTCTACTTCGGGGGGGTCGCGTTACCGACGGCGGCGCGGGCACAGACGGCCGCCTCGAGCGAGTGGCCGGCGTACGGTGGGGACGTCGGCGGGAGGCGCTACGCGCCGCTGGCCCAGATCACCAGCGCCAATGTCTCGGGCCTGCGGCCCGCCTGGGTGTACCGCACCGGCGACCTGCTGGGCGGGCGCGGCCGCTTCGAGGCCACGCCCCTGCTGGTCGACGGCACGCTCTACGTGTCGACCCCGCTCGCGCGGGTGATCGCGCTCGATCCGGCCACCGGCACCGAGCGCTGGACCTTCGATCCCCACGTGGACCTGCACGGGGACTACGGCGACTTCACCAACCGCGGTGTCTCCACCTGGCTCGACCCCCAGGCGCCGCCGACGACGGCCTGCCGACGCCGCATCTATGTGGCCACGGTGGACGCGCGGCTCATCGCGCTCGATGGCGTCACCGGGAGGCCGTGCGAGGGGTTCGGCGAGCAGGGAACCATCGACCTCACGCGGGGCATCCTCAACGCGCCGATGTACGCCAGCGAGTACGGGGTCACGTCCCCGCCGGCGGTCGTGGGCGACCTTGTGATCGTCGGATCGGCGGTGTCCGACAACCATCGGACCGACGCGCCAAGCGGAGTCGTGCGCGCCTTCGACGCGCGCACCGGGCGGCAGCGCTGGGGGTGGGACCCGGTGCCGCGAGACAGCGGCGTGCCCGGCTACGACACCTGGCGCGGCCGATGGGCCCACGCCACGGGCGCCGCCAATGCGTGGAGCGTGTTCTCGGCAGACCCCGCGGCCGATCTCGTGTTCGTGCCGACCGGCAGTGCCAGCCCTGACTATTTCGGGGGCGAGCGGCTGGGGCAGAACCTGTACGCCAACTCGGTCGTGGCGCTGCGCGCTTCGACGGGCGCGCCGGTGTGGCACTTCCAGGTGGTGCACCACGATCTGTGGGATTACGACGTCCCCGCGCAGCCGGTGGTCTTCACGCTGCACAAGGGCGGTCAGGCCATCCCGGCGCTCGCGGTGGCGACCAAGATGGGGCACATCTTCATCCTGGACCGTCGCACGGGCGCGCCGCTGTTCCCCGTAGAGGAGCGCCCGGTGCCGCGGACCGACGTCCCGGGAGAGGAGACGTGGCCGACCCAGCCGTTCCCACCCGCGGCGTTCCGGCTGGTGCCCGAGAGCCTGCCCCCGTCGGATGCGTTCGGCGTCACGGCGGCGGCCCGCGAGCAGTGCCGTCAGCACCTCGCAGCGCTGCGCTCGGAGGGTATTTTCACCCCGCCGTCCCTCCGTGGGATGGTCGTCTTTCCGGGAAACCTGGGCGGATCGAACTGGTCGGGCCTCGCCGTTGACGAGCGACGCGGCCTGATCGTGGCGCCGACGAACCGGCTGGCGATGGTCGTGACGCTGATCCCGCGCGACTCGTTGCGCGCCGCCGCGATGGCGCACCCCGACGTCGAGATCGGGCGCATGCGCGGCACCCCGTTCATCATGACGCGCGATATCCTCCGGACGGGGGACCGCGGCCTGTGCAACCCGCCGCCTTGGGGGCAACTCGCGGCGCTGGACCTCGCCGCGGGCAAGGTGAAGTGGCAGGTGCCACTCGGCTACCTGCCGTGGCTCGCCGACACGATCGCGGCGAAACAGTGGGGATCGCCCGGCCTGGGTGGGGCCCTCGTCACCGCCGGCGGGCTCGTTTTCATCGCGGGCACCATCGATCAACGGCTGCGAGCGTTCGACCTCGAGACCGGCCACGAGCTGTGGTGCGCGCCGCTCCCCGCCGGCGGCCACGCCCTGCCGATGACCTACATCGCCGGCGGCCGCCAGTACCTCGTCATCGCCGCGGGGGGTCACGATCGGCTGCCCACGGCGCTGGGCGACTACGTGTTGGCGTACACGCTGCCCGGTCCGGGCGCCCCCACGCCGGACACGGTGCCACGGTCACTCGCGGGGGCCTGGGCCGGCGAGCTACGCATCGAGGAGGACCGCCACCCGGCGAGGGTGGAGCTCCGGCCGAGCGGCGACTCGCTCGTCGGGGACGTACGATTCGACGACGTCGGGCTGACGGGGACCGTCACGGCACGCGCGTCGGGCAACGCCTTCACCTACTCGGTGGCGTTCATTTATCCGGCCAAGCACTGCGCGGGAACGATCGCGGGCACGGGCGTGCAAGCGAACGGCGGGCGGCTGCTGGTCGGGACGCAGCGACTGATCAGTACCTGCGGCGAGCATGCCGAGCCAGGCACGTTCGCGTTGTGGAGGCGCTGACCGTCATGGACCCGGAGTGAGTATGGCGCGCGATCGGAAGATCAAACTGCTGCTCGACGTCTACAATCAGGCTTTCTCCGGCCGCTCCTGGCACGGCACACCCTTGTGGGGATCCCTGCGCGGGGTGGGTCCGGCCCTGGCGCTGTGGCGGCCGGGACGGGGCAGGCACAACATCTGGGAGCTGGTGCTCCACACGGCGTACTGGAAGTGCATCGTGCGGCGACGCCTGCTCAGCGACCCGGCCATTTCCTTTCCACGCCGCGGCAGCAACTGGCCAACGCTCCCCGCGCGCACCGACGCCGCGGCCTGGGCCAAGGATCGCGCCCTCTTGAAACACGAGCACCTGTTACTGCGGCACGTCATCGCCCGCTTCGACCCCCAGCAGCTCCGGCGCCGCGGCTGGCGCTCGCTGTGGAGCAACGCGGCGCACATCTACGGGATCGCGTCCCACGATCTCTACCACGCCGGCCAGATCCAGTTGCTGAAACGGCTGGCGCGGAAGCAGTGAGGACCGTCAACGGCTGACTCCATGAAGGCGATCCGCGTCCACGCACCCGGCGGCGTCGAGGCGCTCCGCTACGAAGACACGCCCCAGCCCGCGCCCGGCGCGGGCCAGGTGCTGGTGAAGATCGAAGTGGCGGGCGTCAACTTCATCGACATCTACCAGCGGACCGGCCAGTACAGGTTGCCGTTGCCGTTCACCTTGGGGCAGGAGGCGGCCGGCGTGGTGGCCGCGCTCGGCCCCGGTGTGACAGACCCCAAGGTCGGGTCCCGCGTCGCCTACACCAGCGTGCAAGGCGCGTACGCCGCGTATGCCGTGGTGCCGGCCGATCGTCTGGTCGCATTGCCCGACGATGTGAGCGCGAAGCAGGGCGCGGCGGCGATGCTGCAGGGGATGACGGCGCACTATCTGGCGACGACGACCTATCCCTTGAAGACCGGCGACACGTGCCTCGTGCACGCGGCGGCGGGGGGCGTCGGCTCGCTGCTGGTGCAGATCGCCAAACGGCGCGGCGCGCGGGTGATCGGAACCGTGTCAACCGAAGAGAAGGCGGCGCTGGCGCGCGAGACCGGGGCCGATGAGGTGATCCGCTACACCGAGCAGGACATCGAGACGGAAGTGAAGCGAATCACCGGCGGCGCCGGCGTGCACGTGGTGTACGACTCCGTGGGCCGGACGACCTTCGAGAAGGGGTTGAGCGCGCTGGCGCGGCGCGGGATGATGGTGTTGTATGGCCAGTCGAGCGGGGCCGTCGCGCCGATCGACCCGCAGGTGCTGAGCCAGAAGGGCTCCCTGTTCCTCACCCGGCCCACGCTCGTCCATTACATCGCCACGCGGGGCGAGCTGGTGACGCGCGCGGGAGAGGTGCTGGGATGGATCCGCGCCGGCACGCTCAAGCTGCGGATCGGGCTCGAGCTGCCGCTCGCCCAGGCGGCCGAGGCGCACCGCCAGCTCGAGGGTCGGAAGACGACGGGGAAAGTCGTCCTCGTCCCCTAGTCACCTGAGCACGAATGAGGAGGAAGCACGTCCATGTACCTACGCCTTGGCACTGTCGCACTCGTCTCAACGCTGTTCGGATCCGTCACCAAGGCTGCCGCCCAACAACTGCACTATCCGGCTGCGCCGCAAGGAACCGTGGTGGACAATTACTTCGGGCGGTCCGTCGCCGACCCGTACCGCCCGCTCGAGGATCTCGACGCGCCCCCCACTAAAGCGTGGGTGGACTCGGAAAACGTCCTCACCTTCGGGTATCTCGCCAGGATCGCGCGGCGTGATTCGATCCGTGCGCGGCTCACGGCGCTGTGGAACTACCCCCGGGTGTCGGTACCGGTGCGCGAGGCCGGGCGGGTCTGGTTCCGCAAGAACTCCGGCCTGCAGAGGCAGTCGGTGCTCTACTCGGAAGCCAGCCTCCAGGGGCAGCCGGCCCTCGTGCTCGATCCCAACGCCCTGTCGCCGGATGGATCGATCGCCGTGGCGCAATGGTCGGTGGCTCCCGACGGCCGCACCCTGGGGTACACCACGGCAGTGGGTGGGTCGGACCTCCAGGACATCCACCTGCGCGAGCTCGCCACCGGGCGCGAGCTCCCCGACGTGGTGGCACGCGTAAAGTTCACCGGGATCTCCTGGACGCGGGACGGCAGGGGATTCTACTACTCCCGGTTTCGCGGCTCCGCCGAGCGGGCGAACCTCCGGGACGCGAACACCCACCATCAGTTGTTCTACCATGTGTTGGGCGGCGGGCCCGAGCGGCTGGTCTTCGAGCGTCAGGATGACTCGACCGCCGGGGTGAACGGCGCCGTCTCCGACGACGGGCGCTGGCTCTTCATTTTCTCGAGCAGCGGCACGTCGAACAACCGGCTCTGGCTGGCCGACCTGAAGGACGCGCAACGGCCCGACCTCGCCGCGCGGCCCCAGCCGGTCGTCACGGCCGAGGACGCGGCCAATGCCCCTCTCGGCGTTGTCGGGAGGACGCTATACCTCTTCACCAACTGGCAGGCCCCGAAGGGCCGGATCGTCGCGGCGGCCGTTGGAGACAGCAACCGCGCGCACTGGCGCACGGTTGTTCCCGAGGGCCCCGATGTGATGAACGAGACGCTGCTTGTCGGGGACCGGCTCATCGTCACCTACCTGGTGGACGTCCAGACCCGGCTGCGGCTGTTCGACCTCGGCGGCGTCGCACGCGGTGAGGTGGCCTTGCCGGACGTGGGCTCGGCGGCAAGCCTCTCCGGTCGCAACGACGGCGGCGATTTCTTCTTTGTCTTCACATCGTACCTTCTGCCCGCGACGGTGTACCGCTACGACCTGCGCAGCGGTCGGCTCGAGCCCTTCCAGCCCGCCAAGGCGGCGTTCGACGCCTCCCCTTACGAGACCCGAGCGACCTTCTACCAGTCAAAGGACGGCACCCGGGTCCCCATTTTCGTCGTGGCGCGCAAGGGGGTCGCGAGAGACGGCAGCCATCCGACGCTGCTGTACGGCTACGGCGGTTTCGACATCAGCCTGCAGCCGTTCTTTTCGCCGGCGGTCGCCACGTGGCTGGAGCTGGGGGGAGTGTACGCGGTGGCGAACCTCCGCGGTGGGGCCGAGTACGGTGAGGCCTGGCACCATGCCGGGATGCGGGACAAGAAGCAGAACGTGTTCGACGATTTTCTGGCGGCGGCCGAGTTTCTGGAGCACGAGGGGTACGCGAGCCCGCGCACCCTCGCCATCCAGGGCGGGTCGAATGGGGGACTGCTGGTGGGTGCGGCGATGACTCAGCGGCCGGAGCTGTTCGGCGTGGCGCTGCCCGCCGTGGGCGTGATGGACATGCTGCGCTACCAGCGGTTCACCGGCGGCCAGTTCTGGGCCGAGGAGTACGGCTCGTCCGACGATTCCAGCGCCGTGCGCTATCTGCTGGCGTATTCGCCGCTGCACAATCTGAAGCCGGGGACCTGTTATCCAGCCACGCTCGTCACCACCGCCGACCATGACGATCGGGTGGTCCCTAGCCATTCCTTCAAGTTCGCGGCCACGCTGCAGGCGGCGCAGGGCTGCGACCGACCCGTCCTGATCCGGGTGGAAACGGCCGGGAGCCACGGCTATCGTCCCACGGACCGCGTGATCGCCGAGATCGCCGACGAGTACGCGTTCGCGCTCGCCAACCTCGGCGCGCGGGTGCCTTGAGCGGGGCGGGGGGGGGGGGGCCGCGTACCGGCGGGTCCCCCCCCCCCCGAGACCGGACACGCTCGCCAGGGTGGTCCCCCCCCGCGGGCCACAAATGGGGGGTGGGTAGGCGCGAGGGGCCGGGAGCGCCCGGGAAATGCG
>CAZXKD010000015.1:0-19588 GCA_964641215.1 uncultured Gemmatimonadaceae bacterium | reverse complement strand
GGGGGGGGGGGGGGGGGGGTGGGGGGGGGGGGGGGGGGGGGGGGGGGGGGGGGGCGGGGGGGGGGCCTGTTTACCGGCGGGTCGCGGCCACCCCGAACGCGAACACTGTCCGCGAGCGGTACTCCTCACCGGGCCGCAGAATGGTGGTTGGGAAGCTCGAGTGGTTCGGCGAGTCCGGGAAATGCTGGGTCTCGAGACAGAACCCGGCGCGCTGCTTGTAGACGTGCCCGGCCTTTCCGGTGATCGTCCCGTCGAGAAAGTTCCCGGAATAGAACTGCAGGCCGGGCTCCGTCGTGGCAATGTCGAGCGAGCGGCCGGTAGTCGGCTCGATCACGTGGACTGAGTGTACCAGGCCGGGACCGGTTCGATTCAACACGAAGTTGTGGTCGTACCCCCGGCCGTTCTTGAGCTGGGGATCGGGCTGCTCGATGCGCGCGCCGATCGGCGTCGGCCCGCGGAAGTCGAACGGCGTCTCGGCGACGCTCGCGAGGTCCCCAGTCGGGATGAGCGTCGAATCCACGGGGGTGTAGCGGTCGGCGGCGATGCTCAAGACGTGCCCCAGGACGTCCCCGCGGCCCGCGCCCGCCAGATTGAAATACGTGTGCTGGGACAGGTTCACCGGCGTCGCCTTGTCGGTCGTCGCCGCGAAGTCCACGATCAGCTCGTTTGCCGGCGTCAAGGTGTAGGTGACGTGGACGATGAGCGTGCCCGGATACCCTTCGTCGCCGTCGGGACTGGTGTGGCTGAGCCGGACACCGACGGTGTCGCCGTGCTGGAACGCTTCGCCCGCCCACACGACCTTGTCGAACCCTTTCACCCCGCCGTGCAGGTGGTTGGGCCCGTTGTTGGTCGCTAGCTGGTAGGTCTTGCCGTCCAGGGTGAACCGCCCCTTGGCGATGCGGTTGGCGTACCGCCCGACGATCGCGCCGAAGTACGGGGACGACGCCAGATACCCCGCGAGGGAGTCGTAGCCGAGCGTCACGTCGCCCAGGCGGCCGGTCCCGTCGGGCACGTGGATCGCCTGGATGATGGCGCCGTACGTGATGGCCCGCACCTGCATGCCGCGAGAGTTGGTGAGGGTATAGACATCCACGCTCTTCCCATCGGGCGTCCGGCCGAACGGCGCACGCGTCACAATCGCTCCTTGCAGGTCCGGCCCGTAGAGCCGTCCGTTCAGCGCCGCCGCCTCGGCCGGCAGCTTCGTCACCGCCCGGTCGTAGGTCAGGAGGCCGTTGACCTCGATCTCGACGTCGGAGGTCTGCGTGTACACGGCGGCAGCGAGCCCGGCGCTTTCGAGGAAGCGTAGCTGATAGAGCAGATGGCGGTAGGCTGCCCACAGCTCGGTGGTATCGGCGTAGCGACGGTAGCCCCAGTTGTCCTTCTCCTGCCAGGTGTGACCTTCCAGCGGCAGCCCGAGGCCGCCGAACTCGCCCAGCACCAGGGCGCGGGTCGAGTCCCGGAGCGGGATGGCGGGCCCGGGATAGTCGTGGATGTCGAGCACGTCGCCCACGCCGGTGTCGGTCCAGCCGCTCGCGTTGTCCACCAGGCGGGTCGGGTCGTAGCGCTTGAGCCAGGCCACAGTGCGCTCGGTGTCGTGCTGGCCCCACCCTTCGTTGAAGGGCACCCACATCACGATCGCCGGGTGGTTGCGCAGCGCGTCCACGATGCTCCGCAGCTCGTCGGCGAACTCGCGGCGCGCCGCCGGCGACTCGTTGTCGCCGCTCGGCATATCCTGCCACACGAGCATCCCCAGCCGGTCGCAATCGTAGTACCAGCGCGCCGGCTCCACCTTCACGTGCTTGCGGATCAGATTGAAGCCGAGGCGCTGCAGCGTCTCGATATCCGAGGCGAGCGCCGCGTCGGTCGGAGCGCTGTAGAGTCCGTCGGGCCACCACCCCTGATCGAGGGTGCCCAGCTCGAACAGCGGCCGGTTATTGAGGAAGAGGCGCAGCACGCCGGCGCTGTCCCGGGCCACCGCGATCTTCCGCATCCCGAAGTAGCTGGCGACCGAATCTTCCCTTTCGCGTCCGCTCCCAAGACGCACCCGCAAACCATACAGGAAGGGATGGCCCGGCCCCCACAGCCTGGCTTCGGGAATGCGCAGCTTCACCGGCTGGCCCGCTGCGCCGGTTCCCGTCGCGACCGGCCGGTCGCCGTCCAAGGCGGTGACGCTGACGCTGGGTGGCGGCGTCGGGCCGGCAACGTCCACGCGAACCGTCACCGTGCCCGCGTCCACGTCCGGCCGCACGTCGAGCGCCGCGATGTGGTCGGGCGGCACCGCCTCGAGCCACACCGTCTGCCAGATGCCGGTGACCGCGGTGTACCAGATGCTCTCCGGCTTGGAGACCTGCTTGCCGCGCGGCTGCTCGCCGTGGTCGGTCGGGTCCCAGACGCGTACCACGAGCTCCTGGTCGCCGCTGCGATGCAGCTGTTCAGTCACGTCGACGGTGAACGGATCGTAGCCGCCGCGATGCGTGGTGACGGCGCTGCCGTTCATGAAGACCGTGGCCTCCCAGTCCACCGCGCCGAATTGCAGCAGCCAGCGCGTCCCGGCCGGTACGGCGGGCAGACGGAACGTGCGGCGGTACCAGAGGCGCTGCAGGTCCGTCACCGCGCGGCGCACGCCGGAGAGGTGCGACTCGATCGGGAACGGCACCAGGATCTTGCCGTCGAAGCGGCGCGGTCGCGGCGCGGCGCTGTCCAGCACCGCGTACTCCCAGAGCCCGTTCAGATTCACCCAGCGCGGCCGCACCATCTGCGGGCGCGGGTACTCGGGCAGAGGATGGTTGGAGTCGACCGCCGCCGCCCAGCGGGTCCGCAATCCGGCGGCGACGGCGGGGAGGGGGACGGCCGGTTGCTGGAGCACCAGCAGCAGCGGGACGAGAACAGCGTGCACGGTCGCCTCCGGCTCAGGCGTACATGTTGTCGGGGTCGGCGGCGGCGAGCTCGACGAGAAAGTCCCCGATTTTCCGAGTCACCGCATCCACGTAGCGCGCGCCTTTCTCTGCCGTGGCGGCCCGGGGATCGCCCACCCCGGTGTCGTCGGTCACCCTGCTCCATTGGCGTGGAGCCCAGGCCCAACCCTCGCGCAGCGCGGTGACCGTGAAACGGCGCGCCATGCCCGGACCGGCCTCGGCCATCGGCCGGACGCGCTCGGGCGCCACATGGAGCATGACGCTCGTCTCCATCTCGCCGGCGTGATCGCCGTGGTCGGTGAAGAACGGCCGCGGATCGACGCAGGCATACCAATTCACCGTGCACAGGAAGAGCGCCAGGCCGGGCTGCAGCTCGCGGATCATCTGGCGGAAGTCGTTGCCGCCGTGGCCGTTCAGGACCACGAGCTTCCGCACGCGCTGTCCGGTGAGCGAGGTGGTGACGTCCCGCAGCAGCGCGAGCTGCGTGGACGGGTTCACGTTCAGACAGAACGGAATATCGCGCTGCCCGGTCTGCACTCCGAAGGGCACCGGCGGCAGAACGACAACGCGCGCGCCCCGCTCCCGGGCCAGCCGGGCTGACGCAATCGCAATTGCCTCGGTCACGATCGTGTCGGTCGCATAAGGGAGGTGGAGGTTGTGCGCCTCGGTGGCACCCCAGGGCAGAACGGCCACCTCATAAGGGGTGTCCCGCACGGTCTGCCAGGTGCTCTCCCCCAGCACGTAGTCTCTCCCGGTCACGGTAGCGAGTCCCAGATCATGAGCTCCGTCATGCCAGAGAACGCCGGGAGGTCGTGCTCGAAGACGACTCGGACCCGATCAGTCACGCATGGGGCGATGCGCACGGTGTTCAGGGCGGGGGCAATCGGTCGCGCGGGGGTCTGGGCCAGTACGTGCGCATCGCTCCAGCGAGTGCCGTCCCGGCACTGCACCGTGTAGCGCTTCGGCGCTTTGACGCCGCCGCCGTCACTCCACAGGTAGAGCTCGAGCGCGCGCACCGATCTGGTCGCCGCGAAGTCGATCTCCACCCAGTCGCTCGGATTGGGCGAGCCGAACGCCGTCCAGCGGTTGCGCGACTCTCGCGTGAGCGCGATCTGCCCGTCGTTCACCTCCTCGATCTTGTCCCACTCGGAGGTGAACGAGGCGGACGCCTTGGCGCCGTAGGCGAGGTCGTGGACCGCGGCGGTGGGCTCGGCGAGCGGCAGCTCGGCGTGAGCCCAGGCCTCGATCTCGGTGAGGCCCAGCGACGCACCCGGCCGTCGGGTGAGTACCAGGCGCAGCCGGGGGGTCGTGAGCCGACCGAGCGCGACCGTGGTCGGTCGGCGCCCCGCCGGCAGCGCCGGCGAGCGCCGCTGCCCCGGCACTTCCGCCCACCCCGCTTCGGTCCACATCTGGATCGAGTAGCGCGCGGGCGGCCGGATGCCGGTGCCGTCGTCGAGGAAGTAGAGCCGGAGAATCTCGACCGGCCTGGGGACGCCGAAGTCGAGGACGATCCAGTCCGAGGCAAAGCCCGAGCCCGCCGGGGTCCAGCGGTTGGGTGGGGAGACATGGTACCAGTAGTTGCCGTCGTTCAGATAGAACGGCGGCGTTTCCGGCGCGCTGGAGGATGCGGTGATTCTCGGGTAGAAGCCCCGGCCGTTGTTCACGGCGAGGTTGCGGGGCTGGTCCACCAGGGGAGAGGGGGGGGGAGCGCCGGAGCGGTGCCGAGCGGCGCCGTCAGCCGACCCAGTCTCGGTGCCCGGGCGACCGTGCGGCCGTCCACGAGGAGGGTGAGGCCCGCCCCGCGGTGGTAGCGCGTCCCGTCCCTGTCCCACACGATTGAAACGAGGTGCCCGTGGTAGGCAACCCCGTCCAACGCGAAGTACGGCCACTCGTCCGGGGCGAGGGGGTTCACCTCCAGCAGGCTGTCGGCGCGGGGGCGCAAGCCGGCCAGCCCGGTGATGATCAGGTCCACATACCCGGAGTGGAAATAGTGCTCGCTGTGGTAGTAGGAGTTGTGGCCCTCCCAGGAGCCGTTATCGGGGTTCGCGGCCTCGGCGATGAATGGGCGCCCCTGCAGTCGCTGGGTGCGCGTGTACACCCGCAGCAGCCGCAGGTAGTCGGTCTTGGTGACGACGCTCTGCCGGTAGTTGTTCAGCAGGTTGGCGAGCGCCACCAGCGTCTGCGTCGTGGCGTAGGGCCACGAGTTGCCGCTCCACACGCAACACTTGGGGGAGATGAAGAACTGCGGGTCGTGGCGCTCGACCGTGGTGGGACCGTACGGAGCGAAAAAGTACGCCGTATCCATCAAGTACTGCCACGCCCCCTCGTACCCGGAGTCGGGGAGGTTGAACTGCCAGGGGACGAAGCCGATCTCCTCGCGCCCGCGCGCATTGCCTGCATAGGGACCCGTCTGGTAGGTCAGGGTGCCGGCCTTGATCCCGTCCTTCTCGTCGCGGGCGAACTCGTGGAAGAAGAAGTGCCGCGCGGGGTCCCACAGGCTCTGTTGGACCCGCCGCTTCAGAGCCGCTGCCCGGGTGGCGAACTGGCGGGCCGTCGCCGAGTCCCCCAACAGCCCCGCGGCCTCCGCGATCGCCTGTTCGTCGGCGTAGAGGTAGCTGTTCAGCGTGGGGCGATAGCCCTCGGCGCCGGAGAAGGTGTTCTCAGTCTGGCGGCTGTTGATGTTCGTTTCCATGCCGTCGTGCATGCCGTCCCAGCGGAACAGGCCGGCGCCGGAGTCCCAATGCTCGGCCACCCAGCCGCGGTATTGCGCTTCCATGTGCGGCAGCACGGCGCGAAGGAGGCTGGTGTCCCCCTGGACCAGGTAGGTCGCCCACATCGCGTCGCCGTACCAGTTGCTGTAGCTGCGCGGTTGCGCGCCCGGCGTCTCGAACCAGTAGCGCGCGAAGTCCAGGGTCACGCGTCGGTCCTTCAGCCAGCGGACTTCGTAGAACTGATGACCGAGGGGACAGCTGATCGCGCCGTACGCCCCCGACCAGAACGGCCGGTTGATGAATTCGGTGAACGTGTAGCCGGTCTCCGGAGAGCCGTAGGTGAGATGCTTGGTGACCAGCTCCCAGCGGTAGTAGTAGGTGGCGTCGATGGCGGTGTCGGGGGACTCGAAGAACGGGATCTTGGCCGCGAACCAGTCGCCGTCGCGGTTGTCCCAGAACGTCCAGCGGGCGAGCTGGGCGGCGGGGTTCAAGATCGGCGCCTGGATGGGAACCGGGTGTGGTCCGGCGTCCAAGCCGATGCCGGCGCCCAGGACGAGCGAGAGCAAGCGGCAACGACCGGCACGCGGGGACAGGGGCGGGGGCGGGGGCGGGGGCGGGGGCGTGGGCACGCAGGGAAATCTGCCTGCACCGCGGAGGGTCTCAAGGGCGCGTCTCTTGCCGAGCCGGCGGGGTCGCGCATCTTAGTGCCGTCCTCCGCGGGACTTGGCATGCCGGCGACGACGCTGCATTGGATCGACTACGTCGTGATGGTGCTGTATTTCGCGTTCGTGGTCGGCATCGGCGCGGCGCTGAAGCGCAGCGTGCGCACCAGTAACGACTTCTTCTTGTCGGGCCGCGCGATGCCCGCGTGGGTCTCCGGGCTGGCGTTCATCTCGGCGAACCTGGGCGCGCAGGAAGTGATCGGGATGGGCGCCTCGGGCGCCAAATACGGCATCGCGACGAGCCATTTCTACTGGGTGGGCGCGATCCCGGCGATGGTCTTCGTGGCGCTGTTCATGATGCCGTTCTATTACGGCTCGCGCGCGCGTTCCGTCCCCGAGTACCTGAAGCTGCGCTTCGACGAGAAGACCCGCGCCGTGAACGCGATCTCTTTCGCCACGATGACGGTGTTCTCCTCCGGCATCTCGCTCTACGCCATGGGCAAGCTGCTCAACCTGCTGCTCGGCTGGAGCTTCGGCGCGAGCATCCTCGTGGCCGCGGGGATCGTGCTCGCCTACACCTTTCTTGGCGGGCTCACCAGCGCCATCTACAACGAAGTGTTGCAGTTCTTCCTGATCGTGCTGGGGTTCCTGCCGCTGGTGTGGCTGGGACTGCGGCAGGTGGGCGGGTGGGGCGGGCTCGTGCACCGGCTCGCACCCGTCGCCACGGCCGGCGGTTTCGCCCCCGATGCCTACACGCGCAGCTGGGCCTACATGGGGCAGGCGTCCCACAACCCCGTGGGCGTGGAGTGGTTCGGCCTGGTCATGGGCCTCGGATTCGTGCTGTCGTTCGGGTACTGGTGCACCGATTTCCTGGTGGTGCAGCGCGCCATGGCGGCCAAGTCGATGAGTGCCGCGCGCCGCACCCCGCTCATCGCCGCGCTCCCGAAGATGCTGTTCCCGTTCCTCGTGATCCTGCCGG
This sequence comes from uncultured Gemmatimonadaceae bacterium, assembly GCA_964641215.1. Lineage (GTDB taxonomy): Bacteria > Gemmatimonadota > Gemmatimonadetes > Gemmatimonadales > GWC2-71-9 > 13-1-40CM-70-15. The sequence goes on along the minus strand of CAZXKD010000015.1, from coordinate 12,321 downwards.
GAATGTTGTCGCTGGGGCAGGGCCTCGTGCCGCTGAAGCTCGGGCTGGGCGGTGTCCCGCTCCACGACATCCAGGGCCACCTGGTGCTCGACTACGACCTCGCCACGCCGATGATGCTCGTCCACTTCTTCCCGGCCGGCCTACTCGGCCTGGGGCTCACGGCGCTGCTCGCCTCGTTCATGTCCGGAATGGCCGGCAACGTCACGGCGTTCAATACCGTGTGGACCTACGACATCTATCAGAGCTACGTGCGGCCGGGCGAGGCCGACGGGCACTATCTCGCCATGGGGCGGTTCGCGACGGTGTTCGGGGTCGCGCTGTCGGTGCTCGCGGCCTACGTGGCCGCGTCGTTCAACAACATCATGGATTTCCTGCAGCTGGTGTTCGCGTTCGTGAACGCGCCGCTGTTCGCGACCTTCGCGCTCGGCATGTTCTGGAAGCGCGCCACCGGGCATGGGGCGTTCATCGGCCTCGTCGCCGGCATGCTCGCCGCGGCGGTCCATCATGGACTCACCCTGCCGGCCGGCGCCGCCCCGGGCGTGAAAGGGGGTTACTTGGGGGTCCTCGCCACGTTTCCCAGCGAGCTGGCGCAGACATTCTGGACTGCGATCGTCGCATGGACCACGTGCTTCGTGGTGACGATCCTCGTGAGCCTGGCGACGACGCCCCGGCCCGCGGAAGAGTTGCGGGGGCTGGTGTACGGCTTGACAGCGCGGCCGGAAGACGACTCGACGCGCTGGTATCAGCGGCCGGCCGTGCTGGCGGTGGTCGTGCTCGCGCTCACCCTGACCCTCAACCTGATCTTCTTCTAGCGGAGGTGGTGTGCGGCTCGACGTGCGGCTTCCGATCGGAGCATTGTTCGGCGCGCTGGGCGCGCTACTCGCGGCGTACGGGGCGGCGACGCTGGGCCGCCCCGGCACTGCCCCGACGGGAGTGCCCATCGACCTCGTCTGGGGTCTGGTGTTACTGGCGTTCGGGCTATGGATGCTGTTCCTGACGCGGCGCACGGCCGGTCGGCGACCTCCCTCCCCCCCCCCTCCCCTCCCGCCCTCCCATTAGATCTTCAAACCCGGCTGCGAGCCGCGGCATCTCAGAGAGAGCAGTGGACCGACCCATCCCCGCGAGGGAACCATGACAAGGAAAGCATTGCCGTTTACGTTGTCGGCCCTCCTCCTGCTCCCGGCACTCGCTCTCGGCGGGTGGGCGGTGGTCACGGTGGAAGACCTTCCGGATTACGTGGTTGCGGGGAGGCCGCTAATGCTCACCTTCACCGTGCGCCAGCACGGCAGGACTCCGCTCAGCGGCCTCTCCCCGCGCGTCGAAGCGATGTCGGCCGGCCTTGAGGCGAAGGCCGAGGCGGTGGCGCGCGGCCCGGTAGGTCAGTATCAGGCGACGCTCACGCTCCCGCAGCCCGGCAGCTGGAGCATCACTGTCCACAGCGGGTTCGGGGCGAGCAAAGCGACCTTGCTGCCGTTGCCGGCGGTCGCTGCCGGCAGCCAGCCGGCCGTGGCGCTCTCGGAGCCCGAGCGCGGGGCTCGGCTCTTCGCGGCCAAGGGCTGCGTCACCTGTCACGTCCAGATCGCTGTCGGGCCGAACCTCTCGGACAAGCGCTTCGACCCGGAGTTCCTGCGGCGGTTCCTGGCGGACCCGAGTATCCTGCCGCCGCCCACCGGCACGACGTTGGGGATGCCGAACCTGAATCTCAAGCCGGCCGAGATCGCGTCCCTCGTGGCGTACCTCAATACGGAGCGGCACGCGCAGGCCCGTTGAGCGGACGCAACAGGGGCACGGCGGGCCCCCGCTCGGGGGCCTAGCAGCTTGAGTGCGTCCGGGTAGCTTACTCCGGCGGTCCCCATCTACGACCTCCGGATGCCGTCGCGTCGACTCGCCCGTGCTCGCTCTCACCCGGCGACGTGCGTCCGCCTCTGCCCCCCTTCCCGTATCATCTGAGGGTTTCCCGATGATCAAAACGCTCGCTCGCGTGCTCCTGGTGACGCCGCTGCTGGCCGCGCCGTGCGCCGCCCAAACCCGCATCGCCACGCCCAAGGAAGCCCTCGGTTTCAACATCGGGGACGACTACCGGCTCGCGACCTACACCCAGCTCGAGGCTTACTGGCGCAAACTCGCGCAGCAGTCCCCGCGCCTGGTGTTGCGCGACATCGGGAAGACGGCCGAAGGACGACCGCAGCTGATGGCCATCATCTCCTCGCCTGAGAATCTCAAGCATTTGGCGCGCTATCAGGAGATCGCCCGGCGGCTGGCGCTCGCCGAGGGGCTCAGCGACCGCGAGGCCCACGCGCTGGCGGCGGAGGGCAAAGCGGTGGTGTGGATCGACGGCGGCCTGCACGCGACCGAGGTGCTCGGCGCCGCGCAGCTCATGGAGCTGGTCTATCAGATGGTAAGCCGCAACGACCCGGAGACGCGACGCTTCCTGAACGACGTGATCCTGCTCGCGGTGCACGCCAATCCTGATGGGATGGAGCTCGTCTCCTCCTGGTACATGCGGGACCCGGACACGTTGAAGCGCTCGACTGCCACTATTCCGCGCCTCTACCAGAAGTACATCGGCCACGACGACAACCGTGACTTCTACATGGTCACGCAGCCGGAAACCGAAAACATGACCCGCGTCATGTTCCGCGAGTGGTTTCCGGAGATCGTGTACAACCACCACCAGACCGGCCCGCCTGGGGCCGTGTTGTTCGCGCCGCCGTTCCGGGACCCGTTCAACTACAACCTCGACCCGTTGATCCCGCTCGGCATCGAGATGGTGGGCACGGCGATGCACGCGCGGCTCGTCGCCGAAGGGAAGCCGGGCTCCACGATGCGCTCGGGGTCGAGCTACTCGACGTGGTGGAACGGCGGGCTTCGGACTACCGCCTACTTCCACAACATCATCGGGCTGCTGACGGAGTCCATCGGCAACCCGACTCCGATCGACATTCCGTTCATCCCGGACCGGGAGCTGCCGAAAGGTGACCTCACCAGTCCCGTCGAGCCCCAACACTGGCATTTCCGGCAGTCCGTCGAGTACTCGATGACGATGGACCGGGCGGTCCTGGACTTCGCGTCGCGCTATCGCGAGACGCTGCTCTACGACATCTACCTCATGGGGAGGCATGCGATCGAGCGGGGGAGCCGGGATAGCTGGACGATCCACCCGCAGCTCATCGAGGCCGTCAAGCAGGCGGCGGCGCGGGACGCCGCGGCCGGAGACTCCACGCCCGGACGACGCGGCGGACCCGCCGGTGGCGGCGCGCTCCCGCTCAAGTACTTCGCCTTGCTGCGCGACCCCGCTCTCCGGGACCCGCGCGGCTACATCCTGCCGGCCGACCAGCCCGACTTTCCGACCGCGACGAAGTTCGTCAACACCCTCATCAAGAACGGGGTCACGGTGCTCCGGGCGACCCGCGACTTCGACGCGGCGGGCAAGCACTACCCGGCGGGCTCCTACGTCGTCAAGACGGCCCAGGCCTTTCGCCCCCACATCCTCGACATGTTCGAGCCCCAGGATCATCCCAACGACTTCCAGTACCCGGGTGGCCCGCCGATCCCGCCCTATGATAACGCCGGCTGGACGCTGGCCTACCAGATGGGAGTGCGGTTCGATCGCCTGCTCGACGGATTCGACGGACCGTTCCAGAGGATCCCGGGACTCGCGACCTCTCCGCCCGGCCTGCTCGCGCACGCCGAAGGGGCCGCCGGCTTCCTGCTCGACCATCGTGTGAACGACGCCGCGATCGTCACGAACCGGCTGCTCGCGAAACAGCAGCCGGTCTTCTGGCTGAGCCAGCCGGTGACGGCCAAAGCCAAGACATATCCGGTGGGCACGATCTACATCCCCGCGACACCGGCGACCACGGCGCTCTTGAAACACGCGGCGGCGGAGCTGGGCGTGAGCGCCGATGGGATCGCCACGGCGCCCACGGGAGACGCGCTGCGCCTGCGGCCGCTCCGTATCGGTCTGTGGGATCGGTACGGGGGATCCATGCCGTCCGGGTGGACCCGCTGGCTGCTCGAGCGGTTCGAGTTCCCGTTCGAGGTGGTGTTCCCTGCCGCGCTCGATACCGGGAAGCTGGCAGCCCGCTACGACGTGCTGGTCTTTCCCACGGGGGCGATACCGGTGTCCGACAGCGGGCGCAGCGGCGCTGGTGGTGGCGGCGTGGGAGGAGGTGACGTGTTCTTCGCGTCGCAGCCTGACTCCCAGCGCATTCCGACCGAGTTCCGCTCTTGGTTGGGCCGGGTGACCGCGGCGAAGACCGTACCGCAGCTCCGGCAGTTCCTCGAGGATGGCGGGACGATCATCACGATCGGGACCTCCACGAGCCTCGCACGCCATCTCGGCCTGGCGATCACTAGCCACCTGGTGCAGGATGGCAAGCCGCTGCCGCGCACCCAGTTCTACGTGCCGGGGTCGGTCTTGTCAGCCCGGGTGGACACTACTCGTCCGGTGGCGTGGGGGATGCCGGAGCGGGTCGACGTGTTCTTCGAGGAGAGTCCTGTGTTCGACGTCACGCCCGACAGTTCCAGGGTCCGGCCCCGCCCGGTGGCGTGGTACGACTCCGACCGGCCGTTGCGGAGCGGTTGGGCGTGGGGGCAGCAGTACCTGAAGGACGGCGTCGCGGTGGCGGAGGCGTCCGTGGGCGACAAGGGGGGCAAGCTGTTCCTGTTCGGCCCCGAGCTCCTGAACCGGGGGCAGCCCCACGGCACGTTCAAGTTCTTCTTCAACGCGATCTATCTCGCGGGCGCGACATCGGGGACGCCGCCCGCTGCGAGCAGCGGATCGCGGTGAGGCGACGCCCGCGGCGTGCCGAGCGCCCCTCCCCCTCCCGGGGCGTTCGGCCCTCCCTCCTCAGTTCACCGTCTTCGAGGAGCTGGACTTTTCCCAATTGATGAGCAGGAACGGGGAGATTCCGCCGTCGCGGCACCGAACCGCTGAGACGCGAGCCGGGGTCGTTGCCCTTTCCCCTTCACCGCCTCAGAATACGCCAGCCACCCAGCCGACCACACTCGATCGGAGCCGTGTTGCAGCGTCGCGAAGGGCTCGCCAAGCTCACCGGCCGCGAGCGGTACGTGGACGACCTGCCGCTCGAGGACTTCCTGTGGGGGATGACCGTGCGCAGCCCCGCGCCCCGGGGACGCGTCACGGCGATCCGCTTCGGCCGGGAGGTTGACTGGTCGCAGTTCGTGGTCGTGGACCACCATGACCTCCCCGGTCCGAACGTCGTCTACTTGATCGAGCAGGACCAGCCGGTGCTCGCCGCCGGCGTGGTGCGCCACGTGCACGAGCCGGTCCTGCTCCTCGCCCATCCCGATCGCAACGCGCTGCGGCGCGCCGTGCGCGCGGTCGAGGTGCTGATCGAGCCCGATCCGCCCGTGCTCGACTTCCGCCTGCCATCCCGCCCCGATCAGATCCAGTATGGCGCGGACAATGTCCTCAAGCACCTGAGCATCGAGAAGGGCGACGTGGCGCGGGCGCTGGCGCGGGCGCCGGTCGTGGTCGAGGGCGTGTACGAGACGGGGGCCCAGGAGCACGTGTACCTGGAGACCCAGGGGATGATCGCCACCCTCGAGGGTGCCGTGGTCGTGATCCGCGGCTCCATGCAGTGTCCCTACTACGTGCTCAACGCTCTCAAGCACGCCTTGGCGCGCGACGCGACGCGGCTGCGCGTGATCCAGACGCCCACGGGCGGTGGGTTCGGCGGCAAGGAGGAGTTTCCTTCCCACCTCGCCCTCCACGCCGCGCTCCTCGCCCTCAAGTCGGGCCGCGCCGTCAAGATGATCTACGATCGCGGCGAGGACATGGCGGCGACCACCAAGCGGCATCCGGCGCGCGTGCGCCACCGCACCGGACTCACCAGGGACGGCCGGCTCCTGGCCCAGGACATCGACCTGCTGCTCGACGGCGGCGCGTACGTGACTCTGTCCCCGGTCGTGCTGTCGCGCGGCATCATTCACGCTGCCGGCCCGTATTTCTGCGAGCACGTGCGCATCGACGGCCGTGCCGTGCTCACAAATGCCGTGCCGTTCGGCGCCTTCCGGGGCTTCGGTGCCCCGCAGACGCTGTTCGCCTGTGAGCGCCATATGGACGTGATCGCCCGCACCCTCCGGATGGATCCAGCCCAGCTGCGGCGCGTGAACCTGATCCGGGACGGGCAGACGACCGCCACCGGTCAGGTGATCAACGACGGGAGCGATCGGGTCGCCGTGCTGGAGCGGGCGCTCGCGGTCTCGGGATGGCACGAGAAGCGTCGTGCGCACGCCGGCTTCAACGCCACGCAGGCGACGCGGCGCCGCGGCGTCGGCCTCGCGACGTTCTACCATGGCGGCGGCTTCACCGGCGGCGGAGAGGTCCACCTCGAGTCCCGGCTCCATGTCGCGGGCCTCCCCGACGGTCGGGTCGAGGTGCGCTCGGCCAACATCGAGATGGGGCAGGGCACGCTCACCGTGTTCACCCAGCTCGCGGCCGATCGGCTGGGCCTCCTGCCCGAGGAAGTGGTCATCGCGGAGGCGGACACCGCGCGGGTGCCGAACAGCGGCCCCACCGTCGCCTCGCGCACGACTATGGTCGTCGGCCGGCTGGTGGAGCGGGCCTGCGACGACCTGCGGCGCCGGTTGGGAATCCCGGATTCGGCGCGCGGCGACGCGGTGCGGGCCGCGCTGCGCGACTGGCACCACGCCCACCCCGGCGGGTCGCTCGTCGGCGAGGCGGTCTACGAACGGCCCCCCGGCATCAACTGGGACGACGCGCGCTATCGCGGCGACGCCTACGGGGCGTTCGCGTGGGCGACCTACGTCGCCGAGGTCGAAGTGGATCTGCGCACCGGCGCGGTGCGGGTCACCGATTTCGTCGCGGTCCAGGAGATCGGCAAGGTCATCAACGAGACCCTGGCCCGCGGCCAGGTGCAGGGCGGCGTCGTGCAGGGGATCGGCTGGGCGCTGATGGAGGAATGCAAGTGGCAAGACGGCGCGCTGGTCAACAGCCAGCTCACCAACTACATCATTCCGACGAGCGACGATGTTCCACCGATCCGCGTCGCCTTTCTCGAGGCCCGCTATCCACACGGGGCGCAGGGCGCCAAGGGCTTGGGCGAGCTGCCGATCGATGGTCCCGCTCCGGCGATCCTGAACGCGGTGGCGGACGCCACGGGAACGGACCCCCGCACCATCCCCCTCACGGCCGAGCGGCTGATGGCCTTGCTCGACTGATGGACCCCGTCACGATTTCGTTCACTTTGAACGGCGCGGCCACCACCGTGGCCGTTCCGGACAGCGAGCGCCTGCTCGATACCTTGCGCTACCGCCTCGGCCTCACCGGTGCGAAGGAAGGCTGCGCCGAAGGGGAGTGCGGGGCGTGCACGGTCTGGCTCGACGGTCTGCCGGTCAACTCGTGTCTCGTGCCGATTTATCAGGTGCGGGGCCGGCGCGTCGACACCGTCGAAGCGGTCGCGGTGGCCGCGGTCGCCCCGCTGCTCCATGCCGGTGCGACCCAGTGCGGCGCATGTACGCCCGGTGTCGTCATGACGGCGCGCTGGATCCTGCAACACCCTGAGGTCCTCGCGACGCACACCGTGCGCGAGCTGATGGCCGGGAACCTGTGCCGCTGCACCGGCTATGACGGGATCGTGGACGGCATCGAGGCGGCGCGGCCGTGAGCGTGCTAGTGCCCGGCAGCCGGCGCGAGGCGCTCGAGCTGCTCGTGCGCTCGAGCGGCGCGGCGATCCCGGTGGCCGGAGGCACCGACCTCCTCGTGCATTGGCCGCAGCGTCCGTCGGAGCACGAGCGGACCTACCTCGACCTTTCGGGGCTGAATGAGCTGCGGGCGCTCGAGTGGACGCCGGACGCCCTCGTGCTGGGCGGCCTGACCACCTACTGGGACGTGATCCGGGACGCCCGCGCGGCGCGCGAGCTGCCGTTGTTGGCCGAGGCCGGCCGTCAGGTCGGGGCCATTCAGATTCAGGCGCGCGGCACCTGGGCTGGAAACATCGTCAACGCGTCGCCCGCGGCGGACGGGGTGCCGGTGCTGATGGCCTATGATGCCGTCGTCGTGCTCGAATCGGTCGCCGGTAAGGAAGAGGTCCCGCTCGAGCACTTCTACCAGGGGTACAAGCAGGTGCGCCGGCGGCCGGATCAGCTGGTGGTCGCCATCCGGATCCCCCGCCGTCCCTACACCTGGCAACGCTTCGTCAAGGTCGGGTCGCGCCGGGCGCAGGCGATCGCCAAGGTGGGCCTCGCCGTCACCCGCTCCACGGCGGGCTGGCGCGTGGTCGCCGCCAGTGTGGCGCCGACGATCCGTCGCTGTCCCACGCTCGAGCGGTTGCTGGAAGAGGGCGCCACGGTCCGCGCGCCGGCGGAGCTTCTGCCCGCAATCGAGCGCGACGTCGCGCCCATCGACGACATCCGCTCCACGGCGGAGTACCGCAAGCACGTGATGGCCCGCGTGCTCTTCTACGACGTGTTTCGGCAAACGGAAAACGGTTAACGGAAGACGGTTAGCGGTTCACCGCAGCAGCGCCCCCGCCCGAATCCACTTTCCCAGCAGCTCCCGCTCCCCCGGCGTCATCCCCGTCAAGTTGCCCAGCGGCATCGTCTGCGATTCCACCGCGACAGCGAGCATGCGTGGGGCGGCGGATCGGATCTGGTCCGGCGTATCCAGCAGTACCCCCTTGGGCGCGGTCGGGAAGGCCGAGTAGGTCGGCGCGCTGGAGTGGCAGGGCGCGCAGCGGCGGGCGACCACGACTCGCACCTCCGCGAATCCGGCGCCGTCGTCGCTCCCGCTCGTCGCCGGAGTGGTCCGCGGCGCCGTCACCACCGCCAGTGCCACCATGCCGAGGGCGGCGGCGGGAAGCAGCCACACGTTGCGCCGGTGCTGGTTGCGCAGGTTGAACCAGTGCCGCGTCGCCACCCCGACCACGCTGAGCCCCGCCAGGATCAGCCAGTTCCACCGGTGGGCGAAGGTCTCCGGATAGTGGCTGCTCACCATGATGAACAGCACGGGGAGGGTGAAGTAGTTGTTGTGCAACGATCGCAGCGCCGCCTGCCTGCCGCGGGCGGCGTCGGGGGCGCGGCCCGCCGCCATCGCGGCGACCATCTCCCGCTGCGCGGGAATGATCATCATGAGCACGTTCGCCGCCATGATCGTGCCCAGGGCGGCGCCGACGTGCATGTAGGCGGCACGGGCGCTGAATACGCGGGTCAGCCCCAGCGCGAGCGCGGTCCCCAGCGCCATCAGAACGGCCGCGAGCAGCGCGGGCCGCTCCGCGAGGGGAGTCCGGCACAGGCCGTCGTACACGAGCCACGCTGCGACCAGGGTGCCTACTCCGATCGCGATGGCCGCTGCGGGAGCGAGCGCCGCGACCTTGGTGTCGATGAGATACGCCCGGGCGCCGACGTAGTAGATGAGGGTGAGCAGCGCGACGCCCGTCAGCCAGGTGGCGTACGCCTCCCACTTGAACCAGTGCAGCGTAGCCGGCAGCCGCGCCGGGGCCACGGTGTACTTCACGACTCGATAGAACCCGCCGCCGTGCACCGACCACAGCTCGCCGGCAACCCCGGGCTCCGCTCGATCGGGGGAGGCGGGGGGGGGAGTATGGATGCGGCTGTTCAGCCAGTTGAAGTAGAAGGACGTGCCGATCCAAGTGACGCCGGTGATCACGTGTGCCCATCGCAGCGCCAGACTGAGCCACTGCTGCGCGTGGGCCCCCATTCAGCTGCCTCGGTAGGTCGTGTAGCCGAACGGGCCGACGAGCAGCGGCACGTGATGGGGGCGGTCGTCGTTGACCGTGAAAACGACCTCGACGTAGGGATAGAACGCCGCGAAGCCCTGGGCGGCGAAATACTCGCCGATCTCGAACCGCAGGCGATACGTGCTGCCCACGGCGGCCGGGCGGTCCGCGCGGAAGGCGGCGATCCGGCCGTCGGCGTCGGTCGTGGCGGTGGCGAGCTCGTTCCAGCGCTCTCCGGCGCGGAGGGCGAGGCTGACGCGGACGCCGGCGACAGGCTGGCCGCGCGCGGTGTCGAGGACGTGGGTCGTGATTCGGCTCATCGTGGCACCAGTTTCTCGAGTCGCAGCCGGGTGATCATCGCCTGCTCGGTCGCGGCGACGCGCAGCTCGACCGCGGGGTCGTTGCGCAGCCGCCGCTCGAGCTCGCGCCGCATCTCCTCGGGCGTACGGCCCGTGGCGCAGATCAGGAACACGTGTCCGAAACGGGCCTCGTAGACCCGGTTGCCGTCGGCGAGAGCGGCTCGCGTCGCCGGGGCCGCGCCGTCCATGCCCGCCTGCTCCCGCTCCGCCCACGCGTCCCCCCCCGCCCCCCCCCGCACCCGCTCACCGATCCGCGGGTGCCGGGCGAAGGCTTCGAGCCAGTCGGGCCGCGCGAGTCCCCACCAGACGCGTTCGGCGGCGTCGAACACCGCCGCGTCGCTCTTGTACGGCCGCGCCGCCAACATCCCATCCGCCCACCGCGCTGCGCCGCAACAGCGGCCCAAGGCGGCCCGGGCGACGGCGTCGGAGAGGGAGTTCAAGTGCGTCGCAAGATCCGTCACCGCCACTCGCGTCCGACCGGCTTGCCGAGCAGTCGTAACCGGCTCACCCCGCCGTCGGGAAAGATGTTGAGCCGCACGTGGGTCACCGGCACCGGTCCGGTCGGCCGCAGCCGATGTTGCCGGTGCGCCTGCAGCTTGGTCCGCGGCAGCAGCTTCTGCCACGCCGCACCCGCCGCCGGCGCCGCGGTGGAGTGCAGATCAGGCGCATCACACCCTTCGAGGCTGCAGCTCTCCGGAAAATTGCCTTTGAAGTGATGGGTGTCCACCAGGACGGTTTCGATCACCCCGCGATGGCCGAGTCGCAGCACCAGCCAGTCGTGGCCGGAGTCGCGGCGGCGCCGCGTCTCCCAACCGTCCCCCATGTCGCGCCCCCGGCCCGGCATCAACAGGTTGACCGGGGCGCTGAAGAACTCGTCGCTGCACGCGAGCGGCGCGCCGCCGTGCTGGGCGGCCGCCAGGTCGACGGGCGTCTTGCTCGTCGCGAGCCGGGCCCAGTCGGGCTGGGCCTCGCCCCAGATGCGGAGCCGCGCCACGCCGCCGTCGGGGAAGATGTTCAGGCGCACGTGGGTAGCGCGGCGGGCGCTTTCGACCTCGAACTCGTTCTCGGTATGCCCGGCGAGCGGCGCGCGGGGGAGTGCCTCGATCCAGTCGCGGGACCCGGCGAGTCGTCGGGCGGTTGGCGACCCGGCCAGATCGAGGGCGTCGAGCGAGCAGGATTGGGGATGGTTGCCTCGGAAATGATTCGTGTCCACCGTGACGGCGCGGATCAGGCCGGGGACGCCCAGCCGGATGATGCACCAGTCGTTGCCCGACTCGCGCCGCCGCCGCGTCTCCCAGCCGTCCATCCACTTGCCGCGCTCGGTGTACTTGCCCTCGATGAACACACCGCGCCCCAGTTTGAGCAGGTTCTCCTTCGGCGCGAAGAACTCGTCGTTGGCGGCGAGCGCCCGGCCGCCGAGCCGCGCGGCCGCGAGATCCACGAGCCCGGGGCGCCAGGTCATGTGCGACTCAAGCCGCGCCCTTCACGCGACGCTCGGTTTGATCCACACGCCGATGGGCCTGGTCGGGAACTTCCCCTGATCGTACACGCACTCCCCCCTCACGAATGTCTGCCGCACGACGCCAGAGAGCCACCGACCGGCGTAGGGCGTCAGCGGGTGGCGTTGCCGCAGGGCCGCCGGCTCGACGGTGAAGCTCGCCGTCGGATCCCAGATCACCAAGTCGGCGTCGTACCCGGGCGCGATGCGGCCCTTGCGAGCCTCGAGTCCAGCGAGCCGCGCCGGGCCGGCGGCCAGCCAGCGAGCGAGGTCGGCAGGTTGAGCGCCGTGCCGCGCCGCAGCCGTCCACGTGGCGGCGAGCGACAGCTCGAGCGAGGCGATGCCGCCCCAGGCGTCGGTGAAACTTCCGGTGTCCACCGCCTTGAGCTGCGGCGGCGCCGGAGAATGATCGCTGGCCACCAGGTCGATGCTGCCGCGCGCCAATGCCGCCCAGAGCCCCTCCCGCACCGCGCCCTCGCGGATCGGGGGGGCGCATTTGAACGCCGTCGCGCCGTCGGGAACCTCCTCGGCGGCGAACGTCAGATAATGCGGGCAGGTCTCCACCGTCACCGGCAGGCCCGCGCGCCTGGCGGCGTCCAGCGTCTCGACAGGCTCGGCCGAGGCGAGGTGCACGATGTGGACGGCGCAGCCGCTCTGGCGACACAGGTCCAGGATCAGCTCCACCGCCTCCTGCTCCGCCGCGGCGGGGCGAGCGGCGAGCCAGCGCTGGTAGCGCCGC
>CAZXKD010000014.1:25056-26092 GCA_964641215.1 uncultured Gemmatimonadaceae bacterium | reverse complement strand
TTGCGGCACGATATTCATCATCAACGGATAATCGGGAGGGCGTCACAATGGCAAAGAAGAAAAAGAAAAAAGGCAGTCTCACCGCTGGCCCCATCGGGGTGATCCATAGCGGCACCGACGGCAATCACAAAATTCACTTCGATGCCTTCGATCTAGGGGTCGGGCAATTCAGCACGATCAAAGCCGACACGCCAAAATATGCCAATGACAAGAAAGGCACATTGGACTCCGATGCAGCGGCATTAGCTGCTGACAGCAACGTGAGGGTGATCGTCGCCGCCGGCGGCCAGCGCGCCGCCAATGCCGCGATCGCGGCCGCCCAGGGCAACAAGCCGGTCATCGTCACCAGCGTCTCGAGCTTGACCCGCCCTGCCCCAACCGTCGCCGGCGTCGGAGTGCAAACCACCAGCAAGGACCCGGAGAGGCTGAAGCTGCTGCTGGAGATGCTGCCGAACACGACGAAAGTCGGCGCCCTGTACAACAAGGTTCGCGACGATCTGGCGGATCAGAAAGCCAAGCTGGCCAGCCAGGCCAGCATGCTTGGCCTGCCGGCTCCTGTCGGGGTCGATGTCGACCCCGCCGGAAACGTCGAGCAGCAGGTCGACAATGCATTTCAATTCTGGGCAACCCAGCAATGCAAGGCGGCGATCATCGCGGCCGATCCGCTGTTCAACAATCACGCCAAGAGGATCGCCAAGACCTCCACCAACAAGGTCCGGGACATTCCGACAATCTATCAATGGAGCGAGTTCGCCGAATTGGGCGGCCTGATCAGCTACGGGCCCAACCTGTCGGTCGCCTATGCACTGGCTGGACAGTTTGTCGGGCGCTTGATCGGTGGCACGCCCATCGACCAGTTGCCGTTCATCAATCTGGATAATTTTGAGTTGGTCATCAATCTCGATACCGCAAACAAGCTTGGTATTACCGTGCCGCTGACGCTGCTGGCACGCGCCACGCATGTCATCACGTGAGCGGCGCCGAAGTGCCAGAAACCGAACTTCCGCGGATTTTTCAGCAGGGAACCTCGGACACC
>CAZXKD010000014.1:0-25046 GCA_964641215.1 uncultured Gemmatimonadaceae bacterium | reverse complement strand
GGCGTGACCGCAACCAAGCTGGGATTGCCCGGGCCGCTCAGCCTGCGGGCCGGCGCACCGCATGGCATCACGGAAACGGGGCCCAGTGTCCCGAATCCGAAGTTCGCGCGATTGTTCAGCAGGCACCTTCGCGAACTTCGGATTCAAAAGGGAAACTAGAATCATAGGTTTGCCAGTGTCGCTTTGGTTCGGAAGTTCGCTTCGGTGCGGGCTGAGAGTTCTGGCGAACTTCCGAACCGCGACACCAGCCGGCGCTTGCGGAAGGAACGTATGAGACGCCCGCGCCTGATCGTCGTCTGCGGCATCCCGGGCGCGGGCAAATCGACGTTCGCGCGCCGTGCCAGCGATCGATGGGGCGCCGCGAGCTTTGCGTCGGAAACATTCGCCGAGCAGCTCGGCCCGGCCGCCCGCGCGGCATCGGGTGACCTCAGCAAGGAGGCCATCGCGCATGCCTATGCGGCGATGAGGGATGCTGCGGCCGAGGCCCTGTCGCGAAGCCCGCTGGTGCTCGCGGTCGGCTCCTTTCGGGCCGAGCCGCAGCGAAAACTGTTTCGGGACAATCCCCCCAGTCGGTGCCCCGGCCGCACCCCCCAACGCGTGAAGGGCCGCCGGAACGCCCGCCACGTGTGTGTTGTCCCCAACGAGCGCGCCATGCTCCGTCCAGAATGTATTGCACGCCCCGACGCGCGCGCACAGACCCGTTTTCCGCGCGACGAAGCGTTCCGTCGCCTCCTTATGCGGCACCGTCACGTTGCCCGCCGCCGCCACGGCGGCGAGCGCTTCGAGGACCGTCGCCAAGGTCTTGGCGGGGGTGTGCAGCGCCACGTAGGCGGCGTCCAGGCCCAGGGCCCGGATGGCGGCGTTGTGCATGCAGGGCGAGAGGGAGTGGGCGACAGGGTCCCCGAGCACGGCGAGGAGGCGGGTGCTAGCGCCGATCTCCACGCTGCCCTTCCTTCACCAGGCGTTCGACGACGGCCGTGACCAGGGCCTCTAGCTCCGCGCAGGTATCGCGATAGACCTCGAGGTCGCCGCCGAAGGGATCGCTCACCTCGGCCTCGTCGCCCTCGCGTCCACCGTACTCCCCGAGCACGAACACTCGCCCTTCCCCGCCCAGCTCATCCACCCGCGCGCGGTGGTGGCGGGCCATCGTGAGGATGAGGTCTGCCTCCGCCACCAGCTCCCTGGTGAGCAGCCGCGCGCGGTGGCCCGAGAGGTCGAGGCCGCGCTCCAACCCGACGAGATACGCCCCCTCCGACGCGGGCGCGCCGTCCCATGCCCCCGTGCCGGCGGAGGTGGCACTCACCCCTTCCACGCCGCGCTCCTCGAGGGTGCGGCGCAGCAGCGCTTCGGCCAGCGGGCTGCGACAGATGTTGCCGGTGCAGACGAGCAGGATGCGCCTGATCATGCGCTCACGGGGCCAGGATACCGACCGCGCGCCGCAGCTCGGTGACCGGCAGCGCGCCGGCCCGGACGATGCGCGGGACGGGACCCGTGCAGTCAACCACCGTGGACGGTGGTCGGTTCCCGAGCACGCCACCGTCGAGCACCACCAGCCGGCCATCGGTGATGGCGGCGGCGAAATCGCGTGCGATGGCGTCGGCGCCCGGGGCCGGCGGCACGCCCGGCAGGTTGGCGGACGTCGACGTCAACGGCTCGCTCAGCGCGGCGACGAGCCGGGCCGTGTGCGGGTGCGACGTCCAGCGCACCGCGATGCTGCCTTCCGGGCCGCGCAACGAATCCGGCAGCCGCCCTCCACCACCGGGGAGCACCAGGGTCAGCGGCCCCGGCCAGAACGCGCGCGCCAGTGCGCTGGCGGACTCGTTGAACGCGAGGCCCTGGGCCTCGGCCATCGCGCGGCTCGCGACGAGCAACAGGAACGGCTTGTCGGGCGCGCGGCCCTTGAGCCGCGCCAGCGCGCGCACCTCGTCGGCCCGCGCCCGGGAGCCGAGGCCGTAGACGGTCTCGGTCGGATAGGCGAGCAGCCCGCCGCTCCGCAGGTGCGCCACGACCCGGCTGAGCGCGGCCTCCGCCTCCGCCGCGGTGCGGAACGGGATCGACGTCACTGCAGCTCACGCGCCAGCGCCTCGGCGACCCGGAAGTCGTCCGGGCTCGTGATCTTGAGGTTGTGCGGCAGATCCGCCACCACCTCGACGGGGTAGCCGGCGCGCTCGCACAGCTCGGCGTCGTCGGTCGTCGCGTCATCGTGCAGCGGCTGGCGGTAGACCGCGTCCAGCCAGGCGCGGGGGAACCCCTGGGGCGTCTGCGCGCGCCACAGCCGCTCGCGGGTGACGGTGCGGGCGATCCGCGTGCCGTCGGTGACTTCCTTGACGGTGTCGCTCATCCGCAGCGCCGCCACGGCGCCGACGCCGGCGCGCGCGCGCGCAATCACCGCATCGACCGTCGCACGGCTCACGAACGGCCGCGCGCCGTCGTGCACGAGCACCACCGCGAGCCCCGCGCGCAGGGCGCCGAGGGCAGCCCGCACCGACGCCGGGCGCGTCGCGCCCCCCGTCACCAGGGTCAGCCGCTCCCCGACCAGCTTGCCAAGCCACTCCGGGGGCCGATCGGCGTGACCCGTCGGCAGCGCGACCACCACGTGCTCGACGTCGGGGTGGGAGGTGAAGGGCCGCAGCGCCCGCAGCAGCATCGGGATGCCGAGGATGGAGCGGAACTGTTTGGGCTCACCGGGCCCGGCGCGGAGGCCGGCGCCGGCAGCCACGATGACGACGCCGACGTCAGGCGGCGAGACGACGGGCGAGCTCACTGATTCCCTCCAGCCCCACGACCTCCATTCCCTCGGGAATCACCCGGGAGCGGGCGGAGCAGAACACCCGGCGGAATCCCTGGCGCGCCGCCTCCGCGAAACGGCGCTCGACGCCGGCCACGGGCCGGATCTCCCCGCCCAGCCCCACCTCGCCAAGGAAGAGCGCGTCCGGAGGCGTCGGGCGGTCGAGGATGCTGGAGACCAGGGCCGCCGTGACGGCGAGGTCGGTCGACGGCTCCAGCAATCGCACGCCGCCCGTGACATTCACGAAGACATCCAAGTCCCCGAACGGCAGGCCGCCGCGTCGCTCCAGCACCGCCAGCAGCACGGCGAGCCGGCGGTGGTCGAGCCCCGTGGCGACGCGTTGCGGCGTGCCGAACCCCGCCTTGGAGGCCAGGGCCTGGATCTCCACGAGCATCGGCCGCGTCCCCTCCATGAGGGCCGTGACGGCGGAGCCGGACACGCCCGTGTGGCGGCCGGCGAGAAACGCGGCGGCGGGGTCCGGCACCGGCGCCAGGCCGGCAGTGGTCATCGCGAAGACGCCGATCTCATCCACCGAGCCGAAGCGGTTCTTGACGGCCCGCAGGATCCGATGATCGAGGCTGGTCTCGCCCTCGAAATAGAGGACGGTATCGACGATGTGCTCGAGCGTGCGCGGGCCGGCGATACCGCCGCCCTTGGTGACGTGGCCGACCAGCAGCACCGCAGGCCCCGCCTCCTTGGCGAAGCGCATCAGCCGGGCGGCGCACTCGCGGACCTGACCGACGTTGCCCGGGGCGCTCTCCAGCTCCTCGGTATATGTGGTCTGAATCGAGTCCACGAAGACGACGCGGGCGGCGAGAACGGCGGCGTGGTGCACGATGGCCTCGAGCCGGGTCTCGCCCAGGACATGCACGGTGCCGGCCTCGCGGCCGAGGCGATCTGCGCGCAGACGGATCTGCTCGGGGGATTCCTCGCCGGACACGTACAGCGTCGTCACGCCGGCCAGCTCGAGGCGCGCCGCACATTGCAGCAGCAACGTCGACTTGCCGATCCCGGGCTCGCCCCCCACCAAGACGACGGAGCCGGGGACGATGCCTCCGCCGAGGACGAAGTCAAACTCGGGGAGGCCCGTGCGCCATCGCTCCGTCCCCGCACCGCCCACGTCGGAGAGTCGGACGGGCGGACGGGCGGACGGAGACGGCGGTCCGCTGACCGCCCGACCGCCTGAGCGCCCAACCGACTCCTCGAAGAGTGTATTCCAGGCCCCGCATGCGTCACACCGGCCCGCCCACTTGGGTTGTTCGGCGCCGCATTCGGTGCAGCGGAACACCGATCGTGCCCTAGCCATGCTGGGTTCCGGGCGGGGCTTCGAGCTTCGAGAGGTTGTCGAAGCGCGTGTATTCTTTCTTGAAGTAGAGCTTGAGGGCTCCCGTGGGCCCGTTGCGCTGCTTGCCGAGGATCAGCTCGGCCAGCCCTTCGATGCTCTCGTTGGTTTTCGGATCCACCGGGCCGTCGTAGAGCTCCTGACGATAGATGAAGCAGACCACGTCGGCGTCCTGCTCGATGGCGCCCGACTCGCGCAGATCGGAGAGCTGCGGCCGGCGGTGCTCCCCCCCGCGTTGTTCCGGGGCGCGCGACAGCTGCGACAGCGCGACGACCGGCACATCCAGCTCCTTGGCGAGCGCCTTGAGCGCCCGGGAGATGTAGGAGATCTCCTGCTGGCGGTTCTCGGCGTCGGTCGGCCCCTGCATCAGCTGAAGGTAGTCCACGACGATCAGCCCGATGTCCTGCTCCACCTTGAGGCGCCGCGCCTTGGAGCGCATCGCCAGCGGCGTGAGCGCGGCGGAGTCGTCGATCCAGATCGGCGCCGTGCCGAGCAGGCCGGCTGCGCGGGCCAGCTTGGGGTAATCGTCGTCGCGGAGCTGACCGCGCCGCAGCCGCTGCGCGTCGACCAGCCCCTCGGAGCAGAGCAGCCGCTGTACCAGGGCGTCCTTGGACATCTCCAGCGAGAAGATCGCGACCCCGACCTGGTGCTCGATGGCCGCGTGCTGCACGACGTTGAGGACCAGCGCGGTCTTGCCCATCGACGGCCGTGCGGCGATGATGACGAGGTCGCCGCGTTGAAACCCCGCCGTCAGCCGATCGAGATCCACGAAGCCGCTCGGCACCCCGGTCACCGAGCCGTGGCCGCTCTGGAGCAGCTCGATCCGCTCCATCGTCGGCCAGATCAACTCCTTGAGGCGGGTGAACTCCTCGGCGCGGCGAAACTGCGCCACCTGGAAGATCCGGTGCTCGGCGTTGTCCAGCACCTCACCGGACGTGCCGCGCGATTCGTACACGTCCTGGACGATCTCGGTCGCCGCTTCGACCAGCCGCCGCAGCACCGCCTTGTCGCGGACGATGCGGACGTGGTAATCGAGATTCGCGGCCGTGGGCACGACGTCGATCAGGGCGGCGATATACTCCATCCCGCCGGCGCGATCCAGGTCCCCACGTCGTTGCAGCTCGTCGCGCAGCGTGACCGGGTCGATGACGTCGCCGCGCTCGGTGAGGGCGGCCATCGCCCGAAACAGCAGCCGGTGGCCCTCGCGGTAGAACATCGTGTCGTCGAGGAGCTCGGCCGCTTTGAGGGCCGCGTCCTGGTCGAGCAACATGGCGCCCAGGACGGCCTGCTCCGCTTCGTTGCTCCACGGAGCCTGGCGCCCGACAAAGGCGCGGTCAGCGGTCGAGGAGGCGGCGGGCGATACGGACGTCATCCCAGGTCGGTCGCTTCCAGTTGGGGTTGCGCAGCAAGGCCGCGGGGTGGTAGGTGACGATCAGCGCCGTGCCCCGAAAGCGGTGCAGCTTGTTGCGCAGCGCCCCCAGGGACTGCTTGGTGTCGAGCAGCGTCTGCGCCGCCGTCCCACCCATCGCGAGGATCACCTTCGGCGCCAGCAGCTCGATCTGGCGGAACAGATACGGCCGGCACGCGGCGATCTCGTCGTACAACGGGACCCGATTCTCCGGCGCCCGGCACTTCACCACGTTGCAGATGAACACCTGCTCGCGCGGCCAGTCGATGGCGGCGAGGATCTTGGTGAGCAACTCGCCCGCCTGTCCGACGAACGGCCGGCCGGTCGCGTCCTCCGTGCGGCCCGGCCCCTCGCCGACGACGACGAGGCGTGCGTGCGCCGGACCCTCGCCCGGCACCGTATGCGTGCGGCTCTCGCACAAGCGGCATTTGGTGCACTCGGCCACGAGCCGGGCGACGGCGTCCAGGTCGGCCGCCTGTTGAATCGGCTCCGTGGAAAACAGATCGCCCGACGGCGGGTCGTACGAAAGCCCGGGAGGCGGGAGGTCGACTGCGGGCTGGGGGCTCGGGGCTCGGGGCACGGGATTCGGAAGGCTCGCTCTCTCCGAGTCCCTAGCCCCGAGCCCCGAGCCCCCAGCAAAGACCACCGCATCGCCGCCCAGGAGTCTCTGCTGTTCCAGGTATGCGCGCGCCAACGCCCGAGCGTCGCTCACGTCAACGCCTGCTCCACCGCGTCGAGGATCCGTTCCGCCACGTCGCGCTTGGGGAGGAGCGGCAATTCCACCGGCGCCCCGTCCTTGCGCAGGATCGTGACCTTGTTGGTGGCGACCTCGAACCCCGCGCCGGGCTCCAGCGCGTCGTTCAACACCACGAAATCGAGGCGCTTATCTTGCAACTTCTGCTTCGCCTTGGCTAGGCCGTCTCCGGTCTCGAGCGCGAACCCGACCATCACGCATCCCGGCTTCCGGGTGAGCGAGGTCAGGATGTCGGGCGTGGCCTCGAGCTGCACGGAGAGCGCGTCGCCCTGGCGCGGGCGCTTGGTCTTCGCGCTGGTGAGGGGCCGGTAGTCGGCGGGCGCCGCGGCCATGATCAGGGCATCGGCGCCCTTCAGGACTGCCTGCACCGCGCGCTGCATCTCGGCCGTCGTTTCCACGCGGACCGCCTTGATCCCCGCCGGCAGCGGCAGTTCGATCGGCCCGACGATCAGAATCACGTCCGCCCCGCGCGCCCATGCCGCCTCGGACAGGGCGAGCCCCATGCGGCCGCTCGAGGGGTTCGTGATCACGCGCACCGGATCGAGGTGCTCGCGCGTCGGGCCGGCGGTGACGACGACCGTCCGTCCCTGCCAACGGCTGGCCGGGGCCAGCAGCCTTCGCGCGGCCGCCACGATCGTCTCCGTCTCGCTCATGCGGCCGGGCCGCTCGCTGGGCCCCTCCGCCAGCGGGCCGATCTCGGGGCCGACGAACCGCCAGCCACGCTTGGCCAGGGTCTTGATGTTGGTCTGCGTCGCCGGGTGCGCATACATCGCGTCGTTCATCGCGGGGGCGCAGAGGACGGGCCCCGTCCGGGCGAGCAGCAGGGCGGTCAGGAGGTCGTCCGCCTGGCCCTGCGCCGCCCGCGCCAGCAGCTGCGCGGTCGCGGGGGCGAGAATGATGAGATCGGGGGCCTTGGCCAGGCCGAGGTGCGCCAGGGCGTGGTCCCGCTCCCAGAGAGAGGTCAGGACCTTCCGGCCGGTGAGGGCTTCGAACGTGAGAGGCCGGACGAACTCTGCGGCGCCCGCGGTCATCACGACCTCGACGGTCGCGCCGTCCTCCATGAGCTGCCGCGCCAGGGTGCAGCTCTTGTAACAGGCGATCCCGCCCGACACGCCGAGGACGACGTGACGGCCGGCGAGCGGCATCAGACGTCCTGCCGCCGCCGCCGGACGAGCTTGTACTTGAGGTGCGCCTGCACGAGCTCGTCGAGCGCCCGCGTGGTGAGCTTCTCTTCGAAGTCCACCGAGCGGTCGCGCGGGAATTCGTTGACGAAGCGGGCGAACTTGGCCGCCACCAGCACGCCGAGGTACTTGTTCTGCGTCTGGACGGCGACTTCCTGCGGGGTGATGATGCGCATGCCTGCTCCTTAGGTCGTTTGCTTCAGGCGGCCGAGCTCGGCAGCCAGCCCGCGAAGAATCGCGTCGACGATCCGCTGGTCGACGCGATGGCCTCCCCCCTCCCCCGCCCCCACCCCCTCCTGCTCGGGCGCGTCGATGATCGCACTGATCTCGCCCACCGCCTGCTCGAGATCGTCGTTCACGATCCAGTAATCGTACAGTACCGCGCCGGCGACATCCTGCTGCGCCTGTCGCAACTCCTCGCGCGCTTTTTCGAGGCGCAGCTGCAACGTCTCTCCCGACTCGCTCTGCCGCTGCCGCAGCCGCTGCACCAACACCTCGGCGGACGGCGGCAGGATGAACACGCTGACCGACCGGGGCCGAGGGAACCGCCGGCGCACCTGGATGGCCCCCTGGACCTCGATGTCCAGGATCACGTGCTTCCCGAGGCCCAGGACTCTCTCGACCTCGCTCTTCAGCGTCCCATAGCGCTCGCCGGCGTACTCGGCGGTCTCGAGAAAGTCCCCCTTCGATTCGAGTCGGCGGAACGCTTCCCGGGTGAGGAAATAGTAGGCCTCACCGTTCTTCTCTCCCTGCCTGGGTTCCCGCGTGGTCGCGGATACGGAGTACCCGACATCGGACCGCCGCGCCAGCAGCGCTCGGGACATCGTCGTTTTGCCGCCGCCGGAAGGCGCCGACAGCACGACGACGCGCGGCGTCACTCCAGATTCTCCAGCTGCTCCCGAAACCGCTCGAGCTCACCCTTCATCGCGATGACCGCCTGGGTCATCGACGCGTCGTTCGCCTTGGACCCCATTGTGTTCACCTCGCGCAACAGCTCTTGCGCGAGGAAGCCCAGCTGCTTGCCCACCGCTCCGCCTGTTCCCTCCAGCGCTGCCCGGCAGGCCGTCAGGTGGGTGCGGAACCGGACCAGCTCCTCAGAGATGTCCACCCGATCGGCCATCAACGCGATCTCGAGCGCCAGGCGCTGCTCGTCGAGCTTGACTCCGGCCACGAGCTGGGCGACCGCCTTTTTCAGCCGGTCGTATTCCGCCGCCAGGCGCGCCGGGGCCCGGTCGGCGATGACGCGCGCATGCGCCTCCAAAGCGTCCAGCCGTTCCGACAGGTCGGTCGCAAGGGCCTTTCCCTCCCGCTCGCGCATCGTTAAGACGTCGCGGGCGGCTTGCTCCACCAGCGGCCGCACCTCCGCCCATGTCACCACGGTGGCCTCACTCCCGTTGCCCGAGACCGTGAGGACGTCGGGGTGGCGGGCCACGAACGCCAGATCGGGCTCGCCTTTCAGCCGCAGCTTCTTCTTCAGCTCCCGCAGCGCCGCGACAACCTGCCGGGCCCGCGCCAGGTCCAGCGAGACGGCGGCCTCGCTCTCCGGCGCCTCGAGCCAGCGGGCCGACACCGACACGTGCCCCCGCTCGAGCAGGGTCCGCAGCCGCTCGCGCAACTCACCCTCGATGCCGGCGAGGTCGAACGGGAGTCTGAACTGGGGGTTGAAGTAGCGATGGTTGACGGTGCGGATCTCGATCCGCAGCCGTCCGCCGAGGACCTTCCCATCGGCAGAGCCGAACCCCGTCATGCTCCGCGGCACAGACGATAAACGTAGCCGGGGACTGCACTTAATTCAACGCGTCAGTTGCTGAAGATCCACCGGACTCCGAAGAACTGGGCGCGCCGCGGATAGTCCAGCCCGTGCACGTAGCCACCGTGGAAGAACTTGCTGTTGCGCTGCTGCCAGAACGCGGTGACGCCCACGATCTGCAGCTGCAGGTTGAATTCCGAGAAGGTGGCCCCCGGCAAGCGAATCTGCGACTCGTTGCCCAGGGAGTCACGGTGCACTCCGCCCAGGCCGCCGGTCCAGGATTCGACCGCGTACTCCCCGCGCAGCGCGAATGCCCCGCTGCGGAAGTGGCGCCAGAACTTCGAGTAGAAGGTGACGGAAAAGCGAGCGTGATAGGGGGGCTCGAAGTCGCCGCCGCCGACCAGGGGGTTGAAGTACCAGCCGGAGAGAGTGAGCCCCGGCAGCGGCCGCACCGTGCCCCGGACGGTGGCGTAGGTGCTCCGGGGAGTGGGGCCGAGGCCGGTGATGGACTCCCGGCCCGCCAGCCCCGCCGCGAAGCCCAGCGGGGTGAACGGATCGCGCTTCACGCCGCCGAACTGGAGCGAGGCAAAGCGGCTGTCCCAGCGCACCGCGCCGGCGAGGTCGGTTGCCCGCTGCACGGTGTCGGCGTCCAGGGCCGGCGCGTCCAGGTCCTTGCCGGTGGCGAGGTCGCCGTGCGCCGAGAACCCGAAGGGCAGTCGCAGCCCGGCGGAGAGATGAGCCCGTTTGCCAGTGCGGCCCCGCGTGTAGCTGGTGCTGCGCGCGTCCGCGGCGATGGTAAGGAACGGCAACGGCAGCCACGCCGCCTCTCCGTCCAGGCTCCAGGACCTCTGGAATCCGCCGGCCGTCGCCGCGATCGAGGCGCTGGCGCCGTGCCAGGTGTCGCTCAGCGCGAGCCGCGCAGCGGACACGTTGCGATCGGCCACGGCCGAGTCGCGGAGGACGGAGGCGGTGGCGATCGTGCCGTCGATCCGAGGTCCTGTCCCTGCGCCGTCACGCCGCGCCGCGACGAAGAACCGCAGCAAGCGGTCCTGGCGCTTGAACTTCCGGTGGTCGACGAGCCCGGCCAGGGCGCTGCGGTCCCAGGTCGATGTCAGGATCTGATAGGAGATCCCGGCGCGATCGCTCACATAGTCGCCCTTGAGCCACAGGTCCACGCTGTTGAAGGCGGTCGTCGGCGTGCCCGGCACGCCGGCGATGGCGTTCCAATCGGCGCCGATGGACAGGCCGACCCCCGAGCGCCAGCGCTTGTGGAAGCCGCCGCGATAATCGGCGATCGAGTAATCCCCGGTCTGAATCCGCACTTCCGAGACGGGGACCGTGGAGCGCGGCTGCATGGAGACGAGGTAGACACGCAGCGACGCAGGCAGCACGACGACGTCCACGCGCTCGAGCATGGCGATCGGGATGCGCGCGGGATCGGGGAGCACTGAGTCCCGCCCCATCGGCAGGTACGGAATACCGTCCCAGTAGATCTCGATGCCTTGCCCGCCGCGGCCGCCGTACAGAACGACTTCCGGCGCGCCGTAGAACCCACCACGCGCCACGTAGACCCCCGGAACGTGCAGCAGCAGATCGCTCAGCGTGGCCGCGTTGGTGAACACCAGCGAGTCGAGGGGAAAGCTGTAGCGGGTGCCGAGCGGGAGCGGGCCCGCCGGGATGGCGGCGGGGAACGTGGGCAGGTAGGCGGTCGTCGTGTCGCGCGGCGGCGTGGTGTCGGCGCGGGCGTGACCGCGCGTAGTGTCCTGCGCCGCCGCGGGTCTCCCGGTCGTATCGGCCTGTGCAGCGGCCCTCCCGCCCCGGGCCGCCGCGGTCAGAGCCCCCGCCAGGAGGAGGCTCCGCCGGATCAAGCGCGGGCGCGCCGCAGCAGGAATTCGGTGAAGAGCCGCACGCCGATCGCGGTGGGGCCTTTCACTTGGTGGGGACCTTCGCCCTCGGTATAGGCGGTTCCCGCGATGTCGAGGTGGACCCACGGATAGCCCTCGACGAACTCCCGCAGAAACCAGCCGCCCGCGATGGTTCCCGCCCCGCGGCCGCCCGAGTTCTTCACGTCGGCGATCTCCGATTTCACGAGGTCCCGGTACTCCTCCCACAACGGCAGCGGCCAGCACCGCTCGCCGGCCCGCTCGCCGGCCTCCCGCACCTCTGCGATCAACGCCTCGTCGTTGCCCATGAGCCCGATCGCCTGGCTGCCCAGGGCGATGGAGACGGCGCCGGTCAGCGTCGCGGCGTCGAGAGCGGCGGCCGGCTTGTAGCGGCGGGCGTACGAGAGCGCATCGCACAGGATCAGCCGCCCTTCGGCGTCGGTGTTGACGATCTCGATCGTCTTGCCGAGGTGGCTCTTGACCACGTCCCCGGGCTTCACGGCGGTGCCGGAGGGAAGGTTCTCGGTGGAGGGGATCAGGCCGATCACGTTGAGCTTCGGCTTCAGTCGCCCCAGGACCTCGAAGGTGCCCAGCACCGCGGCCGCCCCGGACATGTCGTACTTCATGTCCTCCATGCTCTGCGCGGGCTTGATCGAAATGCCGCCGGAGTCGAAAGTGACCCCTTTTCCCAACAGGGCCAGTGGCGCGGCGTCTCCAGCCCCGGTGTACTCGAGCGCGATGAACCGCGGCTCTTGCTCCGAGCCCTGAGCTACCGCGAGCAGCGCCCCCATCCCTTCCTTCTTGATGGCCGCGAGATCGAGCACCGAGACGTTGAACCCGTAGGTCTTGCCGAGCTGCACCGCGCGGTCGGCGAGATAGCGGGGCGTGCAGACGTTGCCCGGCTCCATCTGCAGCTTGCGGGCAAGCCGCGCGCCCGCCGCGACCGCGGCACCCAGCTGCCGCCCGGCCTCGGCGTCCTTGGCGTCCTGGGCGTCGACGATCAGCTCGACCGCCTCGACGTCACGTCGTGGCTCGTCGTTGCTCGCCTGCTTGAATTCGGTGAAGTTCCATGCTCCGTGGGAGGCGCCTTCGGTGAGCACCTGGCCCAGGTCCCGGGCCGGCACCCCGTTGCGCGCTTCAGCGGCGACGGCGAAGGCGAACGTCGTTGCGCCCAGCGTGCGCGCGCGTTTGCCGGCAACGGCGGCGGCCCGGCGCAGGGCGTTGTGGGTGACCTCGGCCGCCTTGCCCACGCCGACCAGCAGCACGCGTTGCGCCTTGCCGCTCGGGGGATAGAGCAGCAGCGTCTCGTCGCGCTTCCCTTTGAAATCGCCGCTCGCGAGCGCCCGGGCGAGCAGCCCGCCGGCGGCCTTGTCCAGCTCGGCGAGCGAGGCGGGAACGTCGCCGCCTGTGGCGAGCGCCACCGCGAGCAGCGGCGTCTCCACCTGGGCGAGGGGCTTGGGGCTCACCGAGCTGTTCATGCGAGGTACTCGATTATGGCGTCCGCGAATGCCGAGGTCGAGACCGTCGTGGCGCCGGGCATCTGGCGGGCCAGATCGTACGTGACGCGGCCGGCGCCGATCGCGCCTTCCAGCGCGCCGGGAATCGCCGCCGCGACGTCCGTCCATCCCAGCTGCTCGAACATCAAGGCGCCGGAGAGGATCACGCTCCCGGGGTTGACCTTGTCCTGTCCTGCGTACTTGGGGGCGGTGCCGTGGGTCGCCTCGAACACGGCGTAGCCGTCGCCGATGTTCGCGCCGGGCGCCATGCCGAGGCCCCCCACCTGGGCCGCGCACGCGTCGGACAGGTAGTCGCCGTTCAGGTTCGGCGCGGCGATCACCGAGTACTCTTCGGGGCGCAGCAGCAGCTGCTGGAACATGGCATCGGCGATGCGGTCCTTCATGACGACCTTGCCCGGATCCCGCTTCCCGTTTCCCGCTTCCGTTTCGGGGATCGTCCGGTCTCCGAACCGCTCCTTGGCCACTTCATACCCCCAGTCGCGGAAGGCGCCCTCGGTGAACTTCATGATGTTGCCCTTGTGCACCAGGGTCACCGACGGGCGGCCGGCGGCGAGGGCGTACTGAATCGCCTTCACCACCAGGCGCTGCGAGCCGAACCGTGACATCGGCTTGATGCCGATGGCGCTTTGCTCACGAATCGTGGCGCCCATTTCCTTGGTCAGGAAGTCGCGCACCCGGCTCGCTTTGTCGCTGCCCGCCGGGTACTCGATGCCGGCGTAGACGTCCTCGATGTTCTCGCGGAAGATCACCACGTCGAGCCGGTCCGGCGCCTTCATCGGGGAGGGGACGCCGCGGAACCACCGCACCGGCCGGATGCAGGCGTAGAGGTCGAGCAGCTGGCGCAGCGCGACGTTGAGCGAGCGGATGCCGCCGCCCACGGGCGTGGTGAGCGGGCCCTTGATCGCGACGCGGTGCTCCCGGATGACCGCCAGGGTCTCCTCGGGAAGCCAGCTGCCGCTCTGCTTGAAGGATTTCTCCCCGGCCACCACCTCCCGCCACACGACGCGGCGCCGCTCGCCCGAGGTCTTGGCCACGGCCGCGTCGAAGACCCGGCGCGCGGCGCGCCAGATGTCGGGGCCGGTGCCGTCGCCTTCGATGAAGGGGATGACCGGGTGGTCCGGGACGCGCCAGCGGCCGTCCCGGTAGTCGATCTTTTGACCTTCGTCGCTCACGGAGCGGCCCCCCTCCCCCCCTGACCGCCGCCGGTCGCCGCGCGCTTACGCGGAGGGATCCACTGGCGATTCATCGCGCCGACGTACTCGGCGCGGGGGCGGATCAGCCGGTTGTCGCCGTGCTGCTCGAGCACGTGGGCGCACCACCCGCTGACCCGGCTCACCGCGAAGATCGGCGTGTACAGGTCGAGCGGAATGCCCATGACGTAGTAGGTGGAGGCGGAATAGAAATCGACGTTGCAGTACAGTCCTCGCTCGCGCTTCATCACATCCTCGATAGTGCGCTGCATCGCGAACCACTGCGACTGGCCGACCTTGCGGCCCAGCTCCTCGGACGTGCGCCGCAGATGCGCCGCGCGGGGGTCCTCCGTGCGGTAGACGCGGTGCCCGAAGCCCATGATCCTCTGCTTCCGTGCCAGCGCGTCGCGGATCCACGCTTCGGCGCGGTCGGGCGTCTTGATGTCGAGCAGCATCTTCATCACTTCGGTGTTGGCCCCGCCGTGCAGCGGGCCCGCCAGCGCCGCGATCGCCCCGGTCACCGCCCCGTGCATGTCGGCCAGCGTGGCCGCGATCACCCGGGCGGCGAAGGTCGAGGCGTTGAGCTCGTGATCGGCGTGGAGAATGAGGGCGACGTCGAAGGCGTGCTCGACGTCGGGCTCCGGGGCCGCGCCCGACGTCATGTAGAGGAGGTTCGCGGCCAACGACAGCCCCCGGCGCGGCGCCAGCGGCTTCTGACCGTTCCGCAGACGGTGGAACATGGCCACCATCGTCGGGAGCTGGGCGATGAGCCGCACCGCCTTCCGGTACTCGGCGGCAGGGGAGTTGTCGTGTCGATCGGGATCCCCGAACTCCGAGGAGCTCACCGCGGTCCGCAGCACGTCCATCGGATTGGCGCTAGGCGGTGCGTCCTTAATCACCCGCTGCACGACCTTGTCCAGCTTCTGAGCCGCCTTGAGCTGGGAGATGAATTCCTTGAGCTGCTCGCGGGTCGGGAGGTCGCCTTTGAGGAGCAGATACGCTGTCTCCTCGAAGGTCGAGTGGTCGGCCAAATCGTGGATGTCGTAGCCGCGGTAGATCAACCGGCCTTCCGCGCCGAACACGTAGCAAATGGCCGACTCGTTGGCCACGACTCCTTCCAGGCCCCGAGACAGCGCGGTTTCCGCGGCGGTGGGCATAGGTCGGGAACACCGATCCGAAGTTGAGGTAAACGCCGTAGACGTTGCAGAATACCTAGCCAGAGGCGGGTTGCGCCAGCCGCTGGTGCACGCGTACACTTGAGGTCCGATGCGACGCGGATCGCTGCTGCCGACCCTGTTGCTGGCCGCCGGCGCCTGGCTCGCGGCCGGGCCGGGAGGGATCACGGTGCGGGCGCTCGCCGTCTGTCGGCACCATGCCCTCGCGCACGCCTCGCACGGCGGTCACCACGCGGAGCTGCCGCCCGGCGCAGCCTGCTGGTGTGACCAGATGACCGGTGGGGGAGACGCCCTGCTGACGCCCGCACTGCCGGCTCCGAGCGCGGTCGCATCGATCACTACCGCCATGGTGTCGGACTTGCCATTCCCCATTCCCCCTTCCCCTGTCCCAGGTTTTATCCGGGGTCCGATTCCCCCTCCTCCGAACCTGCTCGCCTGACCGGCTGACGCCGCTCGCAGTTCCCACAACCGTTTCGGAGGAACCTCTATGCGCAATGCACTGGCGTGTGCGCTGTCCTTGGCCGTTGCAGCGACAGCCGCGGCCCAGGAGCGCCAGGTGACGTTCGAAGAGCCTCAGCCGGTGACGATCACCGGCTTCGCCGTAGGCCGCTTGGACTTCGACCGCGCCGCTCGCAGCAACTCGTTCTCGGCCGGCAAGCTGGCGGTGAGCTTCTTCAAACCGATCGGTGACGCCTACCTGTTCGGGCAGCTGACCACCGCCCTTGCGGACGGGAGCACCGCCACCGAGATCGACAATCTGATCGTCAGCTGGACGCCGCACACGGCGACACGCTGGACGGCCGCGTTCGGGCGGTTCGACGCTCCGATCGGCTTCGAGCGCGACGACGAGCCGCTCAACTTCGTCCCCACCAATTCCTTCAACTTCGCGCTCGCCCGGCCGGCCAAGCTCACCGGCGCGATCGTGCGCTTCACCGCCTCGCCCACGGTCGAGCTTGCGGCCGCCGCAGCCAACGGCTGGAACGTCGCCCTGGACAACAATCGCGACAAGACCGGCCTGCTGCGCGCGCAGTGGATCGCCCGCCCGGGGCTCACGATCGGCGTGACCGGCGTGGCCGGCCCCGAACGTGACAGCTCGAGCGGCCATCCGCGCGCCTTGCTGTCGAACGACGTCACGCTCCAGATCGGGCGGGTGATCCTCGGCACCGAGGTGAACCTCGGGCGCGAGCGCGACAGGCCCGGCTCAGACTTCACCTGGACGGGCGCGGCCGCCACCGGGTTCGCGCGTCTGGGGCGCCGCTGGGGCCTCACCGCCCGGTTCGACTACCTCGACGACCGCGACGGCGTCCTCGGCGCCGGCACCATCCTGCAGTCAATGACCGCCGGCCCAATCTGGTTCTTTCGGAGCGGCCAAGAGGGGATCTTCAGCAACATCGAGCACACCACGTTTCACCTGCCCCAGGTGGGCATCCGGGCGGCCATACGGCTCGACCGGGCCCACGCGCCGTTCTTCGCGGATGCGAACGGCACTCGCCAGCGCACGGACACACGCGCGGTGGTCGAGCTGGTGTACCTGTTCTAGGAGTGACCATGGACTACGAGCTGCGGCGCGCCGACGCGCGAGTGAAGTGGCTGGTGACCTGCCTCCTCGCCACGTTCGGCCTTTCCTACCTGTTCGGCGGGTGGATGGTGGCGCTGTACGCCGGCTTCACGCCCGCGCGGGTGGCTCAGACCTTCGCCGGGGCGGAGATGCGGATGCCCATGCCGCCGGAGTCGACGGTCGTGATCGAGCGTCCGATGAAAATGAGTGAGTTTGCCGAGTCGGATTCGCACCCGGTGGACATGCAGCTACTGATCCAGGATACCCACGTCCACGTCCCGATGTACGGCGTCATCGCGGCCGCGCTGTCGCTCATCGTGCTCGGCCTCGTCCTCCCCAAAGGCTGGCATCTCGGACTGATTACCCTGCTGTTCGCGGCGCCCTGGCTCGATTTCGCCGGGATGTGGCTGACCAAGCTCGTTTCCCGCGATTTCGCCTTCGTCCCGCTGCTCGGCGGCTGGGCTATGGCGTTCGGCTACAGCGTGGTGGCGGTCGTCGCGATCCTGCAGATGTGGTTCTTCAAGAAGGGAGTGGCGACATGAGCCCGCTCGTTCGCATCGCGATCGCCGCGACCGCCCTGCACATCACTCCGACGGTAATCTTGGTCAAACGCCCGGAAGCCGTGACCCGCCTCGCGCCGGGGGCGGACGCCTTCTTCGCGCGCGAGGTTCATCTCAGCGGCGCCGACGCCCACAGGCTGAACCGCGCCGTCGATTGGAGCCCCGAGGACGGGGTCTTGACCTTCTATATCGGCAAGCACGGCGCGGCGACCGTGGGGACGTTCCTGTTCGTCCGGGTGGACACTCCCCATGGACCGCTCGAGGTGGCCGTAGGGTTCGATCCTGCTGGCGCGATTCGCGCTGTCGAGGTCACGAAGGCGACGGTGGAGACGAAGCCATGGGTGCTGGATGCGCTGCGGGTGGGCCTCACCGACGCGTACAAAGGGCTGAAACCGGGCACCACGCCGGGCGGCGCAACCACCGTGCGGGACAAGGTGAGCGAGCTGCCCGCGTACATGGCCGAGCAGGTCGACAAGGGGGTGAGCAGGGCGCTGGCGGCCTACGAACTTTTCAGGTGACCGGGCGGGAGAGGTAGGGGTCGCTCCAGCCCACCTCGAAGTACCCATTGCACTTGGGGCAGCGCAACGACTGCGGGTGCTCGATCAGCTGCACGCGCTCGCGACACCCCGGGCACACCCCATACTCCGGACCCCAGCCCGGCGGTAGCCGCGGAGCGTTCCGCGGACGCGGGACGACGGCCCAGCGCAGCGTCGGTTGGGCGACGAGGTCGAGGGCGGTGCGCGGGACGGGGATCTGCCGGCCCTTGACGTCGAGCGTCACCTCACGCGGCGTCAGCTGCAGCACGCGATACCAGGCTCCGCGACGAATCGGAGCGTCGACCTCGGTATTGAGACGAGCCCACTGCGCGGTCATGTAGAAGTCCAATATTCCTGCGCGGCCCGGCTTGTCAATGCGTCAGGGGCGGGTTTCCCCGGCCCCCACCAGCCACGATCACTGCGTCCGAATCAGCGGTCGCAGGAACTGGACGCCGAGCAGCCGCTGCTCCTCGATCCGCTCCGAGGGTGTGTGTGACGATTCAAAGGTCTCGACCGCCCGCACGTGGTCGTGCAGGAGGATGCCGGGCGCGATCTCGCTGAAATGAATGGTCGCCGCCATCGCGGCCACCCCCGGGATCTCCCGCTCCGGGCGCGTCAGCCGGACGGTGGCGTAGCGGATCTGGAACGTGGCTGGATCCATATAGGCTGTCCCTTCCACGTCCGTGGCGCGGAGGGTGGCCACCGGCGCGAAATCCAGCCGGATGAACGTGCTCCCCACCAGGGTGTCGGTGCCGACGAGTCGGAAGCAGTGGGCGCGCACGAACGTGCTGTCGGCAAAATCGGGCAGGCTCGGAAGCCGCACGAGCCGCTCATTGTTGAACGGCCCGCTGGCGGGGCCGACGATCCTCCCCGGTCGATAGGGCCACCGATAGCTGCTCTCGCGCTCGAAAGTGTCCACCTGGCTCACCTCGTTCCGCCCCGCGCGGTCCACCGTCGAGAAGACGCGCTCGATCCGGTAGCGATGGGGGAAGGAGTCGGCAAGCAGCTCGAAGCGGCGGGCGTTCTCGAGCAGCTGGTCGAATACGGCGGCCAGCTCGGGGGCAATGGTACCGTCGGGTCCCACGCACGTCGTCCGTGCCGTGACAGTCACTGGGGGGAGTTGAACCGCCACATGCGTCAGGGCGATGCGCAGGACCATCACAGAATCGGCACGCACCGCGAACACCGTGTCGAGTGGATTGTAGCCGATCTGGCGAACCAGGAGCCGGTAGCTGCCGGGGGCCAGGCCCACGAACGCGAACGCGCCGGCCTGATCGGTGAAGCGCCGGGAGAAGGCGGGCAGGAGGGCGACGACAGTGAACGGCAGCGGCTGACCGGTCTCGCCGGCGACGACCCTGCCACCGATGGAGGCAGCCGCGTGAGGAGGGGGAGGAGAGGCCTCTTGGGCGCCGAGACGGGCACTGCACAGTGGCACGCCGAAAAGGGCGGCGGCGAGCACCTGCACCCGGAGTCGGTTGAGGGGGAGGTGGGAAAGGGGGGGGCGCGACACCTCGCGTCGCCTAGTGCCGCCTCACGCCAGCCGTTACCATGCCGCCCCGGGGCACTGCGCTCCTCCAAGCGGCCATTGGGACCGCGAGCACGTGCGTTTGCGCCACCGCCTCCCCACTTCCGTGCGACTCGCCTCCGACATCAGCAGTCGAACGTGTTCCCTCCCACCCTCCGCCTGTCCGCGCCTGCGAGACGGCTCCAGGCATGACGAAGGACCGCCGCATCGAGGCGGGTAGTGAGCGCTCGCCAGCAGCGGGCCCAAGGACGCTCCGTAGAGGGCTGAGATTTGCCTGCACCGCTGAGGCACCGCTTGACGGAGCGGGCGGCTCCTCCCGGACGGGAATGGGCGACATCGTGAGCCGAACTTCTCGCCCAGTTGGCGCCCACACGCCAGCCTCGGTCCCGCTCCGGCGTGACGGATCTCCCCCCCTCCCCCGCCCCCTCCCCATCACCACTCCTGCGGCCGGAGTTCGTCGGCCGGGGACCAGCGGGATGGCACTCACAGGGATGGTTGTGGGGCTGGGCGTCGCAGGCAGATCGCGGGCGACGCTTTGGCGGCGGCGAGGCCCGATCGTCGCGCTCGACACGGGCAACCGAGGCGGGACGAGCGCATCGTTACGTCGCCGCAGCTCCCCGCTGGGGGTGACGGTGTATCGGCTGGGGAGGGCGATGGCGCTCGCCGCCCCCGGGGGGGGGGGGGGGGGGGGCGGGGCCTGTTCGCATCCCCCTCCCCCCCTCTCTCCCCGTCCCCTCCGCCGAGGGACGGGCGACTCGTCAAAGCCGAACAGCGGGGCCCGCAGGAGGACAATTTGCGAGCCGTGTAAGTGGAAGCCCACCCAAGGCGGCGGCGGCGCCGTGTCCTGCGGTGCTGATGTAGGAGAGGGTGCTTGGGCGTAGACGCGCGGCGCGACGGTATAGGTAGCGATATCGTAATTGAAGTAGCCATCGCCCAGCATCCGCTGCACGACGTCCGTGACCCCGCCTACGGCGTCGGCCCCCTCCCAGGACGGTGCGAGGGCGTCGGGATTCCAGTCCGCTACCCGCACGAACTCGTCGAATCGGAAGGACGAGGGCGAGACCGCGGCGAGCACCAAGCCCTGGCCATCCGGCTCCGCCACCACGAATGCCGGCCCTCCTCCCCCTCTCCCTTCTGGCGCCACTCCGTCCCCGGGGGAGCGGATCTCATAGGTCCCGCCCCGCACGAAGGGGTAGTCGCTGGGATTGGCTGGGAAGAGCACGCGGATGTGCCCGTCGGTGCTGCGGCGTACCACGATGAGGAAGCCGTCTGCTGCGGTGCGAACATACACGCGAACGGGGTCGCCGCGCGCCACGGGGCCGCCTGCATCCAGCCACACGTGCACGGGTTTCTCGTCCCGCGCCGGAGGAGAGGAGGGAGGGTCCGGGGGGTGGGGGGGAGCATTCTGCAGGAGCACCGCGAGGAGCGGCAGGATCAGCGGACCCGCCATGGTGTCATCTCACCGTCGCGCGCAACCAGACATTGATGTAATACGCCGCCAACGGCTGAATGTGCCGCGCCACGCCTGGCGCCACCTACCCAGTCCCCCATCGCCGGGTGGCGGGCTCTCAGGGTGTGGGCGAGGGCACGAGCGGCCGCATCAGCAGGCCGGAGGCCCCGACGCGGACCTCGTACTGCGCGGGCCGGGTGCCGGCGACGAATGCCGCCGAGCCGTACTCGGCATCCACCAGCGGCCCGAGCACCTTGCGGCGCGCCAGGGAGAAGACGTCGACCGATCGCTCGCGGGCGAGCGAGTAGGCCGTGTGCGGCCGGCTGCGCTCGTCCGCCACCGAGTTGTAGCGGCCGGCCACCCGGTCGAGCTCGTAGGACGTGTGCAATCCCAGCAGGTTGAGCCAGGGATGCCATTTCAGGATGTGTGCGTCCACATAAAATGCGTCGCCCGCCAGCTCGTACATCGCGATGCGTCGGTCCGGGAGCGAGATGGTCGCGCGAAACCGCTGCGGCGCGACGGGCTCGGTCTTCACCGTGGCGGCCACTGCCTCGAAGGTCAGGGCGTGGTATCCACGAATGCCCACCATGATCGTCGCGGTCAGGGCCGAAAGCGCGAGCAAGAGCAGCCCGACGAGGCCGCGCAGCACGCTCCCCAGCCAATGCTTGCGGTGCAGCGCCCGCAGGCCGGCGGCACACAACACGAGGCCGAAGACGAGCAAACAGAGGGCCACGATAACCAAGGTGAGGGACATGTGCCGCTGAAGGTGTTATTCGGAGCGGAGCCGGACAAGATGGGTGCTGTCGGCATGCCCGAGGTGAGAGTCGAACTCACACGGGGTTGCCCCCGGGGGATTTTGAGTCCCCTGCGTCTGCCATTCCGCCACTCGGGCGATTATGCGGCGCTTGAACTTAGCGAAGCGGGGGGAGTGGCGGCAGCCTCGGACTTGGCCGCACCTTGGCCATTGAACCGCTTGGCGACGGCGGCCGCGAGGTCCTGCTCGTCGATGATGTTGTAGCGGTCGAACATCGAGCGCGTGCGCCAGCCGGCGAGCTTCATGATCTCGCCCTCGCTAACTCCCGCACGCCGCATGTCGCGCGCGAACGTGCGCCGCAGGTCGTGCGGGATCCGGCCAACGAGGCCAGCGCGTCGGCAGGCGTTCCGCCAGGCGCCGCGAATGTCCGTGATGCGCTTCCCGTTGCGGTGAAAGACGAACAGGCCGCGCCGCCCGCGCCACTGGGCCGCCAGCACCTCGCGCAACTCGGGCGCCTGGCCGAACGGAAACAGCCGCGCTTCCCCTCCCTTGGTGTCGGCCTGGGCAAGCCGGATGACTTGGCCTTCCCAATCGATCGCGTCCCAGGTGAGCGGCAGGATTTCCTTGTGCACCCGCCACCCCGTCAGTCGCGCGAATCTAACGACGGCACGGACGGGCTCGGGCAGTTCCAACTCGAGCGCGGCCAGATCACCTGTCTCGAAGAACCCGCGCCGCTCGTTGTGGACCTTCGGCAGCTCGATGAAGGGCATGGTCGCGAGGAGCCCCTTCTTGATCGCGAGCCGGAAGCCCCGGCGCAGCGCGGCGAGTTCCTGATTGACGGTGG
Organism: uncultured Gemmatimonadaceae bacterium; assembly: GCA_964641215.1. Taxonomy (GTDB): domain Bacteria; phylum Gemmatimonadota; class Gemmatimonadetes; order Gemmatimonadales; family GWC2-71-9; genus 13-1-40CM-70-15. The sequence continues at coordinate 2,831 of CAZXKD010000014.1, read as the reverse complement.
CGCGCGCCACCCCCTCCGCCATGCGGCGCTCGGCATAGGCGTCGAGGCGCGGCCCCGTGATCTCGACGGCACATGTCTCGGGGCCGAGCACGCGGCCGAGGTGGTCGAGGGATCGCTGGACCCGCCCGAGCGAGCGTCGGCCGTCGAGCACGTACTGGCGCTCCACCAGCGCCCGCAGCGCGGCGAGCGTCACCTTCTCCGGCGAGCCGACGAGCTTGCCCGCCTCGCGGCCGGAGAGCCGCTCGCGGAGCAGCCGCAACGCCTCCCGGCGGCTCGTGGTGTTGGCGGACTCCCGGTAGCGGGTGCCGCCGATGCTGTAGTCGAGCCGCCATGTCTTGGCAGTCCGACGATGCCCGTGTTCCGTCCAGGTGGGCCGGAACACCCTCCCTTGGCCTCTCATTCGGTCCTCCGGGTCGGGGTTCCCGGTAAGCTGTGCTCGGACCGGGCTTGCTTGTAGATCCTGCCTTGGCCTCTACTCATGGGTTTCCTCCTGGATGAAGATTCACCCCCCCGTGTAGTCCCACGGTGACTCCCACACGGCATCCCATCCCGAACGTTTTACGAGATCTGTGAGTGCTACCGCAGCGAGACGGTCTTCCCTGCTGATGCGAAGTACATGGCCCCGCCGTGGTAGGTAGACTTGGCTGGTCCCTTCCTGGACAAAGACGCAGATGCCCGAGTGGCCGTGGTGCTCCCACGTCAGGCAGCCCGACAGCAGGTCATCGCCTACGTCCAACAACGCATGCTCGCCCTCGTACTCACAGGTCATAGCGCTCCTCCTTCCAACACGGCGAGCACCCGCTCCGCCGCCGCACGGCCGCTAACCCCTCCGCGTCGAGCGTCAGGCACTCGGTCGCCACGAGCCGCTGCAGGGTCTCACCTTATACTATACGCGATAGCGTAACGTTGCGCAACGGCGTATGAGCGACCTATTTTGTCGGACGATGAGCGCACTCACCCTTCGGCTCCGTGCGGCACGCTTGAAGAAGGGCTGGTCCCAGGCCGAGCTCGCCCGCCGCGCCAAGCTCCGCCAGGCCACCGTCTCCAAGTACGAGCGGGGGGGCCTGAGGTCCCTCGATCTCCGCGTCTTGGACACGCTCGCGCAGGCGCTCGGCGTGCCGCCCAAAGCGCTCATCGGCTGACCCACGCGATGGGACCCGACGCTGCACAGGTCATGCACGTGATCCGGGACGCGCTGGCCGTCGTCGGTGGATCGGTAGGGCTGCTTTATTACATCGACCCGTTCCGGCAGCGCACGATGAAGCACTGGCGGCTTCTCCATTCGATCTCGCGCACCTTCTATCCCTCATGGCTCGCGGCTTTAGCGCTTCCCTGCTGTGCCCATGCCGGAGCGGTGGAGATCTCATCAACAAGAACGCATCTCGTGCCGAACTCATCTTGTCCAAAACCGAACGGCCCGGTCATTGGGCACAGTGACGCTGTCCGTCCGCTTGGCCGGGCAGGCCAGGTGGCGATGTTTCATGTTGTGGTTGCTGGCGAGCCTGTAGTCAAGGCGATCGTGTCCCTCTGTATCGAAGTTGGGTCTCGTCCCGTGTATGCCCACGCATGGCCGGCCAAACTGTGGCTTGAAGACGCCGAGAGCGCGGACTCAAGTCAAGCGCTATCTGTGATTCGGGCCGAGGTCGACTCCTTCTTTTCGAGGAGCTGGGTTTTCCAGATCTTCGAGCAGCCTCCAAACGACAACTGGACGCACGACTTTGACGCCCCGTATGCACCAGTAGCCTATTCCCTAGAGCAGTATGAATTCCGCAGGGCGCGTGGGATGAGAATTGGGATGAGCTTGCCTGGGCTCGATGACGGTATGGGTCCGCCGGAGGCGCTGTCTGCATCTGTTCGCGATTCTCTGGTTCGCGCGCCGGCGGATTCGGCGGCAGTTCGAGCCCTGATCGCAGCCATGGCACGTGCGAAGGCCCTCGCCTTCGCATATCACGTTGGCGGTGAGCTCTGGCCACGGATTGCTTGGGACAGTAGCTCAGGTCGATTTCTGCTGGTGAGATAACAAGTGGTGAGGTGTAAAGCGCCTCGGCTCTCAGCAGGCGACCAACCTGTTGGCGCTTGAGCACCCGGCTTCCCTCGATGGCATCACCGAAGCCGCTCCTGCCGAGCGCCCACGGCACGAGCAGCCTCACCGGTCGTCGTCTCCGTTATCGATCGTGTGGAACTCGAGCGGCAGGTCCCGGCCCGCGCGCCAGGCGCGTTTCCGACACGCGGCCGAGCAAAACCACCGCCGCGACCCACGACGCGGGCTCAGCGGCACGGGAGCATTGCACCCCGGCCCCTGGCAGATCGTGGTCGCGGACGCTTTCGGGACGCTTTCCAGGGGCGGCGTGGCGGGGGCGGGCTGGTCCGTTGTCCGGAGGTCGTCGCCGAAGCGCGGCGGAGCGAGCGGCGCCACCGGCGGGCGACGGGCGCGCGCGAATTTCTCGGCAGCGGGCACCTTCGCCCACTCCTCGCCGTTGGCTGAGCCCCCGAACCCCCAGCGCTCCCGCGCGACCCAGGCGGTCATCTCCTCGTGGCTGGTCCCCGCCGGCGCTCCCCCGTCCAGCAGCGCATGCGCGATCTCGTGCCCGACGAGCGCTTCGCCTTCGTGGTCGTCGCTGATGCCCGTTGGCAGGCTTGGGTAGAACGAATCAGCCTCCTCCTTGCGCTGCTTCAGTACGCTGTCAAAGCGCCGAAAGGGGTCGCCTAGTGGAGCCCTCGTTAGCCGCAGCCGGACGCGTGTCGAGCCTTGGGCCGGCACCTTAAGGACGTAATAGACTGCAGCCTTGGTGCCGGTCTGCGCCGGGTTGACCGCGGATCGATCCTCCCGG
>CAZXKD010000013.1:0-27916 GCA_964641215.1 uncultured Gemmatimonadaceae bacterium | reverse complement strand
CGCTGGGGACCGCGATCGCCTTCGGTGTGGGAGTCGCCGGCGGCGTCGCGAGCGGCCGCAAAGAGCCCGGCTTGCTCCCACCCTCGTGATTACACGACCCGGAGCTCCTGGGCGGCCGTGAGCTCCGGCCGCCCTGCCACCACCCGCAGTGCCCGGACCGCCTCGCGATCGAAGGTCTTTCCCGCCCCTTTCTCCACTTCCTCCAGCGCGGTCCACTGGGGAAACGCGGCCCGCACGGGTGTCGCCATCTGTAGCGTCTCGAATGCGTCGGCGACCGCCAGGATCCGCACCGTCGCGGGAATCGGCAGCGCTTCGATGTCCCAATCCTCGCCCACGATCTCGTAGTAGTGCCCGTACTCGCCGATGATCAGCGCGGCGCCGCGCATCGCCAGCGCCACCGGCACCGCCTCGCTCGTCACGGATCGGGACAGCAGCCGCAGCAGCCGCTGGTCCTGCGTCCCCACTTCGTGGAGCAACGCCGCAACGCGTAGGTTCTCGACCTCTTCGTCGGAGAGCTTGCGCTCGCGCGCGATCGCGGTGGCCAAGACGGACACCCGGTGGCTGTGCCCCTGCTGGTGGTGCTCCGTCGACTCGATATGGAACGTGAGCAACTCCAACGTCGCCAGATACGCGTTCTTCACTTCATTGAGCCGCTGCTGCCGCTCCTCGGCGAGCCGCCCGACCACGTAGCCGGTCAGGATGAGGAAGCCAGCCCACGGGACCAGCGTGAGCAAGGCGTCCTCGTAGAAGCCGGGGAGCATGTCCAGGCCGACGATCGCCTGAAAGAAGAAGACCAGGACGACGATGAAGACGCCGGACATCACGGCGAGACGGCGGCCGCCGTAAAAGCCCGCGAGAATGGTCGCGAGGTAGTAGAAGCTGAGGAACGCCAGCTTCTGCTCGACGACGTAATGTATGCCGAGCAAGGAGGCGACCAACAACAGCACGAGGATCCGCTCGAAGTGACGGAAGAGGAACGACTTGGCGCGCTCCAACGCACGCGTTTCGGCCACGTGTGCCTCGGGGTGAGGGGGCGGGCGCGCCTCAACGTGGGGATTGGGCTCGCACATTGCAAGTCCAGCGGCCCGGCTGCTCCACGCCGCTCCCGCTAACTGGCTGCGCGTGCGTTACCTGGAAGAGTCGCCGCGAGGCTCGCTAGGTGCGCAGCGCCCCGCGCACGTTTCCGGACGGCATCTCCACGATCTCTGCAGTCGCGACTCCCGCCCGGATATATGGGTCCTCAGCTATGACCGCCTCCAAGGTCACGCGGTCGGGGGCGGTTGCGATGAACAGCCCGCCCGTCGGAGGCTCCCGGCGCGCCCAGGCGTGGATCAGGCCTCGCGCCGCATAAGCCTCGAGGTGGCGGACGTGCTCGACGCGCACGGCGTTCACGGCGTCCAGCGGCTGAGTGTAGTGCATCAACACCACGAATAGCATCGCAACCTCGTAGCCGGGGCAGCCCCGCATCGGCAACGCCGGATAGCGCGGGAACCGCGCGTCCGTATCGGCACGGGCACACCGGAAAAAAGTGGATCCGCGTCGCGTCGTCGTCGAGCGCATCCACCGGCAGGTGAAGCACTGGCCGACCGCGTCGGCGGGGGAACCAGCGGGCACGGGGCCAGGATACCCCGCCGTCGGCCACGCTGGCAAGCGGCGGCTGCGGGCGCTATGGCATTTCGGCGACCCGATTCCCCATCTTAGGCGCGTGAGTGACCCCTTCGACACAGGCGAACTGCCTCCGGGCCTCCGGGAGGAGTACCTCTCGGGGATGCGGGCCGTACTGGGCGTCCTGGCGGCGATCGGCGAGCGCCTGGCCGCGGCGGGGAACGATCGCGAGGCGCTCGAGATGCTGCGGCGGGAGGCCCACAAGATCCACGGGTCCGCCGGCTCGTACGGCTTCATGGACGCCTCCCGACTCGCGGCCGGCATGGAGGTGACCGCCAAGGATTGGGTCGCCCACTGGAACGACCGGGAAATGGACCGCGGCTCGCTCACTCGCTGGTTCGTCGCGCGGCTCGCCGAGATGCTCGGACTCCCGGTACCCCGGCCACTGGCGGCTGGGCGGCCGCCGGTGCGGGGCGTCGGTCCACCACCCCGCCCGTCGCAACCGCCCGCCGGCAAACCGATCCAACCGCCCCGGACCGTGTCGCGCGTCGTCCGCGCCCCTCCTCCCTCCCCGGCTCCTCCGTCCGTACCCACACAACGGACACCGGCGGCGGTACCGCCGCGCCAGTCGCCCGGTGTCGCGGACAGAGCGCCGCCCGCTGGGCCAGGCAGATCTGGCCAGCGGCCCCCGCCCCCGCCCCCCACCCGCCCGCAACCGCAGGCGCCGCCGCGACCTCCGGCACAGCCACAAAGGCCGCCGAAGGCAGAGCCGCCGGAGTCGGAGCCGCCGGTACGGACCCCTACCGCTACAGAGCTGCCGTGGATCATCTCACCCGATGCAGCAGCGGAACCCCCTCGCTTTCCTCCGCCCCCCGCGGCTGAGAAAGCGCCCGTCCCGCCAGCCGAGGCAGTTGCCGAGGTAGCGCCAGCCACGGCAGTCCCCGAGCCGCCGCCCACCGGTCCCGCCGTGGCGGTACCGCCAGCGGCCGAAGCACCGGCGGTGGAGCCGCAGGCTGCGTCGGACAAAGCCGAACCGGCGGCGGGCGCTGTGCCGGTCGAGCCGGTCCTCGAGGCACCTCCAGTCGTTCCTCCGGCGACCGAAGCCCCAGCAGGGGCAGCGCAGGCTGCGTCGGCCCGGCCCGAACCGGCGCCCGGCGCCCCGCCAGCCGAGTCGGTGGCCGAGCTGCCGGCCGCGTCGGCACGACGCGAACCGGCGGCACCCACGGTCGCAGCGCCGGCGGCCGCGCTCGACGTACCAGAGGTGATCTACGTGGAAGATGACGCGGCGCTCGCCGAGCTGCTCGCGTACGGGCTGCGCGCCCGCGGATACCGATTCCTGGCGTACCGCAACGGGCGCGAGGCGCTGCGCGAGCTGATCGCGCTCGACGCGCGGGGCACTCACCCCCTCCTGCTGCTGGACGTCGATCTCCCCGCGCTCGACGGTTACTCGATCTTCGCTGCTCTCCAGCGGGAGCGGCCGGGGATCTACCGGGTGGTCTTCACGACGGTGCATGGAACCGAAGAAGAACAACTGCGCGGCCTCGAGGCGGGCGCGCTCGATTACCTCGTGAAGCCGATCAGCCTGCGCGTCGCGCTCGAGAAGATCAAGCGGTGGGTGGGGAGGTGACGAGCCGTCAGTTGCTTCTCGTCGTCGCCATTGCCCAGGGCGCGCTGCTCGTCGCGCTGGTCATGCTCATCATTCTGTATCGCTGGGTCAGGTCACGCCGGCGAGCCACGGTCGATCCGCATCGGATCGAGCTCGACGCGGTCATGCATCGGTGGACGCTGAACCAGGCAAGCCAGGACGAGGTCCTGCGTGCGCTGGAGCGGCTACCGGTGCCGATGGCGATCGAGGCGATCGTCACCTGGTCCGCTCGGGTCGCGAGCGAGCGGTGGCAGGAGCTCTCGCGAGGGCTTGAGAGTCAGCGGTGGGGGCGGGCGGTGCGCGCCAACAGCCGTTCGGCCCGCTGGTGGAAACGGTTGGGCTGTGCGCGCTTCCTCTCGGTCGCAGCCACACCGCGCGACATCAGCCGAGTGCGGCAGCTGCTGCACGACCACCACCCCGCCGTCCAGATCTCCGCCGCGACGACACTCGAGCGGGTGGACAGCCCCATCTTGGTGGCCGCGGCGCTGGACCAGCTGCCGTTCCTCGGCCCCACCGTCCAGGCCTACTATGCCAGCGTGCTCAAGCGCGCCCGCCCAGCCGTGCTGCGACACCTGCAGCAACTGTTTCGCCGGCTCAACGACCCCCGCCTTCCCCGCATCGTCGAGTTCGCCGGGCGACTGGAGGAGCCTGTGCTGCGGCAACCGTTCACTACCCTGGCCACCCATCTGGACCCAGAGGTCCGCACTCAAGTGGCCAAGGCGCTCGGCAAGTTCCCGCACGCCGAGTCGGTCGCCGCCCTCGGTTTTCTCGTCCAGGACGAGGCGTGGGCGGTGCGTGCCCAGGCGGCCCGCTCGCTCGGCATGATCGCCGACCCCAGTTCCCTCCCCGCCCTGCGAGAGGCGCTCCACGACTCCGAGTGGTGGGTACGGTTGCGAGCGGCCCTCGCCCTCACCCGCTTCGGAGCGGCCGGCCGGAACGCCCTGCTCGAGGCAGAAATCGGCCCGGACGCGGAGGCCCGTGACATGGCGGGGCTGGTCCTCGGGCTCTCGCCGCAGGCCTTATCTGAGTACGCCGCGTGAGCCACCTGATTCAAGCGAGCGACGTCGTCATCCTGGCGTACTTCCTCGCTCTCAATACCGTCTATGCCGTCCTGCTGGTGTTGTCGATCCCGGAGATCTGGGAGCAGACGCGCCTGGCGGAGGACGAGGACTTCCAGCGCCTCATGCAGAGCGACGCCCTGCCCCCGATCACGATCCTCGTTCCGGCGCACAACGAGAGCGCCACGATCGAGGCGAGCGTCACGGCGATTCTGACGCTCGAGTATCGGACGTTCGAGGTCGTTGTCGTGAACGACGGCTCGAAGGACGACACCTTGGAGCGACTGCGGCACGCGTTCGATCTGTATGAAGTGCCGCGCACCTACCCCGAAGCGATTCCCACCCAGGCCCTGCGCGGCGTGTACCGGTCGCGTACCCGCACCCGGCTGCTGGTGATCGACAAGGAGAACGGCGGCAAGGCGGATTCGCTCAACGCCGCCATCAACGCGAGCCGGTTCCCGCTCGTCATCGCGGTGGACGCCGACACGCTCATCGAGCCCGACGCGCTGCTCCGGCTCACGCGTCCGTTCCTCCTCGGTCGCCAGATCGCCGCGGTCGGCGGGACCGTGCGCGTCGCCAACAGCTGCACCGTCCAGGACGGCCGGGTCACCGACGCCCGCGTCCCGCGCCGGTTCCTCCCCGGCATCCAGGTGGTCGAATACCTGCGAGCCTTCCTGTTCGGCCGCCTCGGCTGGAACCGCCTCGGCGGCAGTCTCGTCATCTCCGGCGCCTTCGGGTTGTTCCGCAAGGAGTACCTCACGGCCATCAGCGGGTACCATGTCACGAGTGTCGTGGAGGACCTCGACCTCGTCGTCCGCCTGCACCGCTATCTACGGCAGAAGAGGATCCGCTACGAGATGCCGTTCATCCCCGATCCCGTGGCCTGGACGGAAGTCCCCGAAACGGGACGGATCCTGGGCCGACAGCGCGAGCGGTGGCACCGCGGGCTCATCGCCGCCATGTGGGAGTACAAGGGCATGCTCTTCAACCCGCGCTACGGCCGCGTGGGGTTGCTCGCCGTGCCGTTCTACACATTCGGCGAGATGCTCGCGCCGGTGGTGGAGGTGCTCGGCTACCTGATCACGGCGTTGGGCGCCGCGTTCGGGGTGATCGACGTGTCGTTCGCCCTGCTGTTCGTCCTCGTGGCGTGGGGCTACGGGATGCTGCTGTCGCTGTGGGCGGTCGTCCTGGAAGAGGTGAGCTTCCGGCGCTACGGGCGCCCCGGCGATCTCGCCCGCCTTCTGTTGTACGCCGTGTTCGAAACCTTCGGCTACCGCCAGCGCACCGTGTGGTGGCGCTTGCGGGCGTTCTTCACGCTGCGGAAGGGACACCGGGTCTGGGGGGAGATGGTGCGCCGCGGCTTCACTCCCGCGGGCTCGAAACCGTCGTGATCGCGCCGCACAACGCGGCCGTCCTTCAGGGCAAGAGCAGAAAGATCCGGTCCCCGGCCGCACGCGTCCGGACCGGGATCTCCGCGCCTTCGGAATCCACGACTCGGGGCACGGCCGCGCGCGAACGCGCTTCCACCACCAGCGCCTGTCCCGAAGGAAGGTCTGCGCGTCTCAGGTTTCGCAGGATGATCACGAGCCGGCCGTTGCGCTGACCGATTTCCGGATGCAGGCTGGCGCGTCCGCGCCAAAAGCGCGCCACCGCTCCGACGGTACCGATCCACGTGTCGGTCCGCCCCTCCACTCCCGACCGGACGCGTTCGATGAGACGACGTTCGGTCGCGAGCTTGTAGGTGGTGTCGGTGGGATGAATGAGCAGGCACGAGATGGCGTTGTTTTCGGCGTTGGCCCGGATGACCTCCATCCAGGTGTTCAGGGCTTCGTCCTGTGTGCCGGCAGTCAGGAAGGTCCGTATCTCCAGCTCACCCCGCGAGTCGTCCAGGGTGACGGGAACCTCCACGATCCGGCTGTGCTCGCTGCCCAGGGAGCGCTCACGAAACCCGAAGAACGGAAAGTTGGTCAACACCCACTGCGCCGACACACTCGAATCGAACAGGTAGCCGGACGCTTCCAACACGCGCAGCAGCGGGCTCGGGTAGCGAAGATAGCCGGATCGGAAGCCGACCGTCCGCTGATGAAGGTCGCGGTCGAGCAGCTGCTTGCTGACCTGCACTTCTCCGAAAATGGTGGGGTGGGCCGGATCATATTCCCGAGGGTCGTCGATCGGCTTGCCCGCGGGGAACGAATCGAAGGTGAGGGAATGACTCACTGAATGCGAGCCGACCTCGAACCCCATCCCCTGGAGCCGGCGGATCCAGGAGACGCGCTCCGGCGCATAGTAGCCGATGTCCGTGGAGTCGGCGAAGTACTTGGTCGTCACGAAAAACGTGCTGCGCACGCCGAGCGCGGCCTCCATCCGGGCGAACGCCAGCGAGTTGCGGAACGACTCCCGAGCGTCTACGTCGTGGGAGAGACACAGCGCCGTCGCCTTGCCGTCGGGGACGGTATGAACGAGCAGGAAGGGGTGGACCGTGGTTTCGTACAGTCCACGCACCAGAAGGCGAAACACGTCTCCCGAGGGCTCGAACCAGTTGATCCAGTGACGCGCTGCCTCGAAACTGCGCGCCAACCGAGGGATCAGCGTGGTCTCCTTGAACCCCAGACCCAGCCCATACGCCAACCCACGCCCGTAGGTGTTGACCGTCAAGGCCGCGGTACCGTTCTCATATTGGGCGAGGACGTCGGTGCCCGGGCCGACGGTGTATTCCGTGGACCAGATAGTTTGTAGATACAGCGCCGAATCTCCGAGGGAGACGGTTCGCTCCTCCGGTCGATTGATGTAGCGCAGCGCGGGATCACTCGAGGCCTGGAATGTGAGACGGAAGTTGGTGCGCTGCGTGGCGACCTTGGTGATCCCGAAGAGCGGAAAGAACGTGTTACCCTCGACTTGCGTGGCCAACACGACTCCTCCCCGCTCCACGTAGGCGTACAGGGCCTCTCGCTCGGCAGGCGTAAACAGGCTGTTCGTCAGCACGCCAGCAATCACCACGAGAGGCCGCTGCACGGCCTGCTCTACGCTCGTGGTAGCCGCGTAAGGGATGCCGATGAGCTCCAGGCAGTCTCGCACGGCGAGCTGCTCCTGCCGAGCGTCAGTGCTGACGCCGGCCTCGAGCACGGCCACGCCCCACCGGAGCTGCGGGTCAGCCTGTGCTTCGCAGCGCGCGCCCGTCGCGGCGAAGAGGAGCAAGCCGGCGAAGAGCGGGCGTGTCAGCGCCATATCTGCCGGGCAAGGGCGTCGCCGCCGAGGGCGCGCGTCACCAGAATCAGCCAAGCGGAGCCGGCGACGCTCACGGCGTCGGTCATCACGAACGGCAAGTCCATCGAGGCATAGCGCACGCCGCCGTTCATCTCCTGGAGCGGTCGTATGCCCAGGGTAACCTGTCGGGCCCGCGCGGCTCGTCCGAGACGCAGGTTTGCAAACGCGACTTGCAGGGACCCTTCCGACCACACCAGCGGGAGCTCGCGCCATTGCCGGCGAGGGTTGTCAGGAAAGAAGAATCCGCCGACCGCGCTGTCTCCATAGACTGGGCCCTCGGCGTAGGGTCGATACCCCGTCGCGGCGCCACTCTGGCTCGCGTAGTAGCGCTCAGCCGCCGCGAGGGCCCGGGCCGCCCGCTCGCTCTCCCCTCGAGCCAGCAGGAAGAGCGCGCCCAAGGACGCGCAATCCAGCGCCTTGGCGGAGTCAGGCTCGCCTCCGCCGCCAAAGCCCTCGATGAACTGGCCCAGTCCGTCGTTCCACGCGGACCGCATCAGTCCCCGTGCGATCGCTGCCGCTGCCTGGCTCTGGCGAGCGTCCGCGGTCACGGCGGCCAGCTGCCGCAGGAAGAACCAGGCCGCGATGTTGTTTTCCGTGCTGATCCCCAGAGCCGGCCCCTCGACGTAGCGCTCGACGACCGTCCTGGTCGCTGCGTCAAAGGCGAGGGTCAGCTTGCCATAGCCGAGGCGCAGCAGACCGTCGCGAGGGTCGTGCGGATCATTCACCTGGAGCGAGAGGAGGTAGTCCGCCAGGCGCGAGGCCGTCGCCACGAAGAACGCTCGCTCGCGAGCTGCGGCGGCATTGCCGCTCCGCGCCGGCGCGTGCGCCACGTAGAATGTCAGGGCATAGCCGACCCAGCTCACCGTCCCGGCGCGGACGAGCGCGCTTTCGTGATCGGCTTCCGTGGGCCAGTTATTCGCCGTGTTGTAGCTGAACCAGAGGCTCCCGTCCGACCGGACCAGGCGGGCCAACGCGTGGAGGGTGAAGGCGGCCCGGTCCCAGTCGCGGTTGATCTGAAAGACCAGCGCCACCAGCGCGTCGTCGTACGTTGCCGACCGGTGAAAGCCGCTGGGGAGCTTCTGGGGTGAGATGTCGTAGCTGACCGCGAGTCCCCGGCGGCTGGCGTCCGGATCCGGGACGACCCGGTTCGGCGTGATCTGGCGCTCCAACCACGATTGGGCGGCGCTGGCCGAAGTCCCCAGGCCGCTGCCCGCCGCGACCGCTCCCTGCGCAGCCACCGGCGACCCTGGCAGCACGCCGTACAGCGCCGGGATCAGGTAGCCGGTCGCCCGAAGCAGCCGCGCCGCCAGGCTGGTGTCCGGCGGGTTCCGTCCACGGTTCCCAAGCCTGCTGGAATCGAGCATCCTCGGCGCGGTCCCAATCTAGCAAACGGCCGCGCCGAGCGCTCGCATTGCGCGCCGGGGTCGATGTTTCCTACTGTATGGGACCGCACTTGCCCGAGGGAGAGGGGAAGGAATTGAGACGGAGCGTCCCGTCGATCTGCGGAGTGGCCTTCTTGTCACTCGCGCTCATACGCCCGCTCGCCGGGCAACTGCCCGAAGCGGAGGATGCGTTTCGCCTCCGCAACTACGCCACCGCCCGCGCGGCCTACGAGCGCGTGCTCGCGACCGACTCGCTCAACGTGCAGGCGTTGTATCGGCTGGCGGTCCTGGACAGCTGGGAGGGCAAGCTCACCCGCTCGCTCGAGCGGTTCGCGCGGTTGCGTCATCTAGCGCCGAACGACGGGGACATCATGACGTCGCAAGCGGCGGTGCTCGCCTGGTCGGGGAAGCGGCGGGCAGCGGAAGCGTTGTACGACTCCGTGCTGGCACGACCCCCCGAGCGGCCGGACGCGCTGGCCGGGCGCGCGCGGGTAGTTTCCTGGAGCGGCGACCTCGACAGGGCCGAACGCCTGTGGCGCGCCGCCCTCGCGGCCCATCCCGACGATCCCGAGCTGCTGCTCGGTCTGGCGCAGACCCTGTACTGGGAAGGCCACCCAGCGCTTGCCGAGAGCTACGCGGCCCGGGCGCGCTCGCTCGCCCCGGGAGACCCCGCCGCCCTCGAGCTCGAGCGCCAGCTGCGCTCGGCCCTTCGTGCTGAGGTCGAAACGGCAGTGGACGGCGCGGGCGATTCGGACGGGAACGACTTTGTCGCGCAGGAAGCCTCGCTCACTACTTCGCTGGGCGGGGACCGGCGCGGCACGCTGCACGCCGGCTGGCGCCACGTGACGCTGAGCCCGACTCGCGGCACGAGCTACGGCGCGGGCGGGTCGGTGCGAGCTTCGCTCGGTACGCGCGTCGGGGTGCTAGTGGGATTGGGCCTGCGGCGGCTCGAGCCAGACGTGGGAGCGGCGCACACCCCCGTCACCGGCGCACTCGGCTTCACCATCCGAGCAGCGCGGTACGCCGCGGTCAGCATCGCCTATAGCCGCATCGGGTTCGACGAGACGGCCATGTTGATCCGTCAAGGCTTCGTGATCGACGCCGTCGATCTGAACTTCGACCTCTCCCCCCGTCCCGGCTGGTCCATTGCCGGTGGCGGAGGGGGTGCGTCGCTCTCGGATGGAAACCGGCGCTACTCAGCCGTGGTAGCGCTGCTCGCCCCTCTGGGGCCCGGCCTGCAGGTTGGTCCGTTCGCACGGATCATGGGCTTCCGCACGAACCCGCTGCACGGCTACTTCGCCCCGAACCGATTCTCGGTGTTGGAGGCCCGTGTGGTGTACGGCAGACAGCGCGACCGCTGGGGGGTGCGCGCCGACGGGGGAGTCGGCGCGCAGCAGGTGCTCGCGGGTGCCGCCCTCCAGGCCGAGTGGCACGTGGGGCTCACCCTGTCACGCGGGTGGGGCGAGAACAACGAGGTCGCGCTGGCCGGCTCAATCACGAACAGCGCGGCGGCGACTTCAACCGCGGGCGTGCGATCGGAGGCGTTCCGCTACCGCGCTCTAGGGCTCAGGTTCACCCAGGGACTCTGACGCCCCCCCCCCCGTTACACGCGAACGTGCATCGGCTCGTGCAGCAGCCGGCGCTGCAGGGTGGGATGCGTTCGCCACACCTGCCATCCCATCGCGAGCACGGCCAGCAGGTTCCCGACGGCCACCGACCACCAGCCGAGCGTCCCCAACACCCACTCCGCCCCGACCGCCAGGAAGGCGACCACCAGCGCCTCGAGGACGATGAACGCGAGCACCACGAGGAACGCAAAGGCCGGCGCCCGTTCGACCTGTTCCGCGAGCGCAACGAGCGCGATGCCCGCCACGACAAACGCAGCGATGTGCACGACGGTGTAGGTCGCCACCAACCCGAGACTGACCGAGACGTCGGCCGGCCCGGCGGCGCCGAGCAGCAGCGCCGAGCCCAGCGCGGCGGGGGTGTGCAGCGGAGCGCCGGCCACAAGGTCGCGCAGGAAGAACCACGCCGCGACGGCGACCGCACCGACGAGCCCGGTGACGAGTCCCTTCATCATTACGGGGCGCTGTTGCAGGGTGGCGAGACCGAACGGCCGCGGGTCCCGCTCCGCGCGGTGCAGGTAGCTCATGAGGACGAGTCCCGAGGCGATGTTCGCCCCGAACACGTGCGGCCAGGGGACGACGTCGAGGTGGGGTGCGCCGGACAGGAGCAGCCCCGTGTAGAACACGACTTCCTGAAGCACCAGGCCGAACACCACGCTGAGGAGCAGGCGGGGCGGCGCGGCGAACAGCGCGCTGATCCAGGCCATCCCCACGCCCAGCAGCGCGAAGACGCCGAAGTGGAGCACCGAATAGACCGCCACGAGACGGAACGTCGCCTGAGGAAACTCGCGGTGCAGCAGCGCGCCCGCGAGCAACGTCGGAGTGCGGAACGGATGGCCGACGAGTACATCCACCACAAGGAACCAGAGCGCTACCACCAGCCCCGCCACGATCCCGCCCGTCACGCCCTGGACGAGCACAGCCTGCACGGGTCGCCTCATGTTTCCCGACCTCCTGCGATGGCGGCTATGGGCAATCTAGCGTCCAGCGCGCATCCGCGCCGCGACGCCCTCAGCGGCTCGCATCACCCTGAGGCAGTTCAGCCCGGCTACCTTCTTGACATCCAGATCCGTCCACCCGCGTCGCAACAGCTCCGCGATCAGGTTGGGGAACGCCGACACGTCCTCGAGGCCGACCGGCGCCTCGGTGATCCCGTCGAAGTCGGACCCCAGCCCGACGTGATCGATGCCGGCGACGTCCCGGAGGTGTTGGATGTGGTCCGCGACCTGCTGCACGGTCGCCTTGGGGCCCCGGGTCATCCAGGCACGCATCGAGTCGGCGCGCGTCGCGGAGTCCGCTCCGGAGGCGCCCAGAGCGCGCGCCCAAGCTGCCACGCTGTCGTCGTAGACGCGCACCGCCTCGGAAACGAAGCCGGGGTTGAAGTTCACCATCACCACGCCCCCGTTGGCGGGGATGAGTTTCAGAATCGAGTCCGGCACGTCGCGCGCGTGGTTGGTGAGCGCGCGGGCCGAGGAGTGCGAGAAGATCACGGGCGCGCGCGATGTGTGAAGCGCATCGGACATGGTGATGTCGTTCACATGCGACAGATCGACCAGCATCCCCAGCCGGTTCATTTCCAGCACCACGTGCTTGCCGAACGGCGACAGTCCGCGGCGCGCCGTGTCGGTGGACGCCACCGCCCAGTCGAGGCTGCGCCAGTGGGTGAGCGTCATGTAGCGGACGCCGAGGCCGTAGAACATCCGGAGGGCGCCGAGCGAATTCTCGATCGCGTGGCCGCCTTCGATGCCGATCAGGCAAGAGAATTTGCCCGCGGCGAAGTTGCGCTGCACGTCGGCCGCGGTGTAAGCCATCGCCATGCTGCGCGCGTACTTGGCGCACAGTCGATGGATCAGGTCGATTTGCTCGAGGGCGTACACCGCCGGGTGGGCACCCGAGTCCATCGTCGTCACCGGCACGTAGGCGGCCCAGAACTGCCCGCCCATTGCGCCCGCTCGAATCCTGGGGAGGTCCGTCATCAGCTTCGGCTGCGGCACGGCAAAGTCCACCGAGTCGACCCCGCCGCGCTCGCGGATGGCATCGGGAATGTCGTTGTGTCCGTCGATCAGGGGGACCGTCTTGAGGAGGGCCAGAGCGCGAGCGCGAAAGGCGTCGGACTGAGCGGACAGGCGGAGCGTCGGACTGAAGACACACAGGGCTGTTAAACCCGAAAACGCCAGCACCTTCCTGAACGGCGCAGTGCCGTGCGACCGTCCGACCGTCCGACCGTCCGTCATACGCGTAAGCTGCCGTCGCATCCCCTCCGCGGCAAGATTAGGTTTCCCCTCATGACCGATCCCAAGGTCACCATCGCCTTCGAGCTGAACGGCGAGCAGACCGAGGTAGCGTTCGCACCACACAAGACGCTGCTGGAAGTCCTGCGGGAGGACTGCGGCCTCACCGGCACCAAACACGGGTGCGAGCTGGGCGAGTGCGGCACCTGCGCGGTGTTGCTGGACGACCAGCCGGTGCTTTCCTGTCTCGTGCTCGGCCTCGCCTGTGCGGGCCGCCGCGTCAAGACCGTCGAGGGCATGGCCACCGGGGGACGCCTGCACCCCCTGCAGGAAGCGTTCGCCGAGCTGGGCGCGGCGCAATGCGGCTACTGCACCCCGGCCTTCCTGCTCGCCGCCGAGGCGTTGCTCGCAGGGAACCGCGAGCCCACGCGCGACGCGATCAAGCAGGCGCTGGCGGGCAACCTCTGCCGCTGCACCGGTTACATCAAGATCTACGAGGCGGTCGAGCTCGCGGCAGCGCGGCTGCGTGGGGAGCGCGCCGTCGCCCCGCAGGAGTCGCTGTATGGCCGGCGCTAAGGGCGGACGGGCGGGCCGGCGGACAGGCGGTCGGAGACCACCGCCCGCCCGACCGCCCGACCGCCTGACCGTCGTCGGCAAAGCTCACCGAAAACTCGACGCCACCGCGAAGGTCACCGGCGTCACCAAATTCGCCGATGACTTGTTCTTACCACGCATGCTGTATTGCAAGCTGCTGCGCAGCCCCCACCCGCACGCCCGCATCACCTCCATCGACACCTCCAAGGCGCTGTCGTTGAGCGGCGTGAAGGCCGTGCTCACGGGGAAGGATCTTCCCATTCCCTTCGGCATTCTCCCGGTGAGCCAGGACGAGCACGCGCTCGCCCCCGACAAGGTGCGCTTCGTTGGCGATCCCGTCGCGGCCGTCGCCGCAGTAAGCGAGGAGGTTGCGACTGAGTCTCTCGACCTGATCGACGTGACGTACGAGCCCTTGAAAGCCATCTCCTCGGCCGAAGCCGCGGTGGCCCACCCCGAGCCGCGAATCCACGACTACGGTGACCACGGCAATCTGCACAAGCTCATCAACCTCGAGTTCGGCGACGTCGAGGAAGGCTTCGCTGAGGCGGACCTCGTGCGCGAGGATCTCTTCTTCTTCGAGGGGAGCACCCACCTGCCGATGGAGCAGCACGCGGCCCTCGCGGACTGGTCGCCGGACGGCAAGGTGACGCTGTGGACCTCGACCCAGACTCCGCACTACGTCCACCGCGCGCTCGCCAAAGTGCTGGAGCTGCCGCCCGCGAAGATCCGGGTGATCGCCACGCCGAACGGGGGTGGGTTCGGTGGCAAGAGCGACCCGTTCAGTCACGAGATCGTGGTCGCCAAGCTCGCCATGTTGACGGGGCGGCCGGTGAAGATCACGCTCACCCGCGAAGAGGTGTTCTACTGCCACCGCGGCCGGCATCCGACCCTGATGTGGGTGAAGACGGGCGTGAAGCAGGACGGTGCGATCACAGGGATGCACTTCAAGTCGCTGCTCGACGGCGGCGGCTACGGCTCCTACGGCGTGGCGAGCACCTACTACACCGGGGCGCTGCAGACCGTCACCTATCCAGTGCCACGGTACAAGTTTCAAGGCGCTCGGGCCTTCACGAACAAGCCGCCGTGCGGCCCGAAGCGTGGGCACGGCACCCCGCAACCCCGCTACGCCCTCGAGGTGCACCTCGACAAGATCGCCGAGCAGCTGGGCATGGATCCCGCCGACCTGCGACTCCGGCACCTGGTGCCGCCCAACTCGCTCACCGCGAACTACCTGCGCATCGGCTCCATGGGCCTGGGCGCCTGTATCCGAAAAGTGGTGGACGGCTCGGGGTGGAAGCAGAAGTTCCGAAAGCTGCCGTCCGGCCAAGGGGTGGGGCTCGCCTGCTCCAGCTACCTCAGCGGGGCCGGACTACCGATCTATTGGAACAACATGCCGCATTCGGGAGTGCAGCTGAAATGCGACCGCGGCGGCGGCGTGACGGTGTTCTGCGGCTCGACGGAGATCGGCCAGGGCTCCGACTCGATCCTGGCGTACATCGTCGCCGAAGTGCTGGGGATCGACCCGTTCGACATCGCGGTCGTGACCGCTGACACCGATCTCACGCCGGTCGACCTGGGGAGCTACTCCTCCCGGGTGACGCTGATGAGCGGCAACGCCGCGCTCCAGGCGGCCGAACGGGCCCGGGAGATCCTGGCATCGCACGCCGCGCGCAAGCTCGAGATCCCGCTCGAGCGGCTGGTCTTCGCCGACCGGCGCGCCTTCGACGCCGAGAACCCCGAGCGCGGCCTCTCCTTCGCAGAGGCGGTGCAGCTGGCCGAGGCGGCGCAGGGTACCGTCGGCACCGTCGGCTCCTACACCCCACCCCAGAGCGCCGGCCGCTACCGCGGCGCCGGCGTCGGCCCCTCCCCGGCTTACTCCTACAGCGCGGCAGTCGCCGAGGTGGACGTGGATCCGCAGACCGGCATCGTGGTCGTGCCGTGCATCTGGATCGCCCACGACGTCGGCCGCTCCATCAACGCGGCGGCGGTGATGGGCCAGGTCGAGGGCTCGGTGTACATGGGCCTGGGCGAGGCCCTGATGGAGGAGATGACCTACCGCGGCAATCGGAACACGGTGCACAAGTTCCCCAGTCTGCTCGAGTACAAGAGTCCGACCACCCTCGAGATGTGCGACGTCATCACGTACCTGATCGAAGATCCCGACCCGAGGGGCCCGTTCGGCGCCAAGGAGGTCGGCCAGGGACCGCTGCTGCCCGTGATGCCGGCGGTGGCCAACGCCGTGTACGACGCCGTCGGCGTGCGCGTGGACGAGATCCCCATCACCCCCGAGAGGGTCCTGAAGGCGCTGAAGCGCAAGGCGAAAGGCGAGGAGCCTCGGTTCGGGCCGAGCGCGTTCCCCGAGATTCCCTGGCCGGAGCCGACGCGTGTGCCGCCACCGTGGGAAGGGGGGGACGGAAAGGCGGTCGGACAGTCGGACGGTCGGACAGTCGGACGGAAATCCGCCCTCACCGAGGAGCGTCAGCCATAGATGCTGAGGCTCCCCTCGTTCACCTACCTCCAGCCCAAGACGCTCGCCGAGGCGCTGCGGGTGAAGGCCGACGCGGGCGCGGAGGGGATGTACGTCGCCGGCGGGACGGATCTGTACCCCAACATGAAACGACGCCACCAAACGCCGACTACCGTGATCTCACTCGCGGCGATTCCCGAGCTGTCGGGAATCGGGAGCCGGGAGACGGGAATGGTGCTCGGGCCGTGCGTCACGTTGACTGCGCTGTCCGACAGTCCGACTGTCCGACAGTCCTACGGGGCCGTGGCCCACGCCGCCGAGCTCGTCTCGACTCCCTTGCTGCGCAACATGGGGACGCTGGGCGGCAACCTCTGTCTCGACACGCGCTGCAACTACTACAACCAGAACTATGAGTGGCGCAAAGCGATCGACTTCTGCATGAAGAAAGACGGCGCCATCTGCTGGGTGGCGCCGAGCAGCCCGCGCTGCTGGGCGGTGAGCTCCTCGGACGTCGCCCCGGTCATGGTCGCGCTCGGCGCCGAGTTTCTGCTCGTTGGGCCGCACGGCGAGCGCGTCGTGCCGGCGGCGCGATTCTACCACAACGACGGGATCAATTACCTCACCAAACAGGCCGACGAGATCCTGGCCGAGGTGCGGCTGCCGCCCGCGAACGGCTGGGACGCGGTCTACCACAAGCTGCGGCGCCGGGGCTCGTTCGATTTCCCGGTGCTCGGGGTGGCGGCTTGGGTGCGTTGGGAGCCGGGTAACGGGAAACGAGAGACGGGAAACGTTGCCGAAGCGAGAATCGTGCTGGGCGGCGTCGCGAGCTACCCGCAGGACATCGCCGCAGCCGGGGCCGCCCTCAAGGGGACGGCCCTCGAGGATGAGGCGATCGGAGCGGCGGCCGAAGAGGCCTACCGGCCGGCGAAGCCGCTCGACAACACCGACTTCGATCTCTCCTGGCGCAAGCAGATGACGCGGGTGTACGTAACCCGGGCGCTCGAGCAGCTGCGGCAGCGGCGTCCCCAGTAACCGAGGAGCCTGCGATGCGCGTTCGTTCCAGCACGCTGGCGGCGGCGCTCTGCGTAGCGGCCGCCTCTCTCTCCGCCCAAGCCCTCCCCAAGGACTTCGACGCCTACGTAGCCCGCACCATGACACAGTTCGTGGTGCCGGGGCTCGCGATCGCCGTGGTGAAAGACGGCCGCGTCGTCCTCGCCCAGGGCTACGGCGTGCGCCGCCTCGGCGACACGGCCCGCGTGGACGAGCGCACCTTGTTCGGCATCGCGTCCAACACGAAAGCCTTTACGGCCACCGCCATCGGCCTGCTGGTCGAAGAGGGCAAGCTGCAGTGGGACGCCCCGGTTGTGAACTACCTGCCCTGGTTCCAGATGTACGATCCCTTCGTGACGCGGGAGCTGACCATCCGGGACCTGCTCGTGCACCGCAGCGGCCTGGGCCTCGGCGCCGGTGATTTGCTGTGGTGGCCGTCATCCACCTACGACCGCAAAGAGGTCGCGCGGCGGCTGCGCTACATCAAGCCGGCGACGAGTTTCCGCAGCGCCTACGCCTACGACAACGTGCTCTACAGCGTCGCCGGCGAGGTGATCGAGGCCGTGTCCGGACAGACCTGGGAGGACTTCGTCTCGTCCCGCATCCTCGCCAAGGTCGGGATGACCGGCAGCAGCGTGCGCCACTCGGCGGCGGCCGCAGGCGGCAACGTCGCGACGCCGCACGCCGAGGTCGACGGCCGGGTCCGGCCCGTCACCCCTTTCACCAGCGACAACGTGAATCCCGCCGGCGGGATCAACGCAGGCGCCACGGACATCGCGAAGTGGATGATGGTGCAGCTCGACTCGGGCCGGCTGGCCGATGGGTCGCACCTCTTCACGCCCCGTACCACCCGCGAGCTCTGGGGGGTCGTGACGCCGTTTCGCGTCGGCACCCCGCCTCCCGAGCTGGCCGCGTTGCGCACCAACTTCGCGGGCTACGCCCTCGGCTTCGGCCTCCGGGATTACCGCGGCTGGAAGATCGTGTCCCACACCGGCGGCCTGCCGGGCTTCGTCTCCCGCATCACGCTCGTGCCGGACCAGCGGCTCGGCATCGCCGTGTTCACCAACCAGGAGTCGGGCGAGGCATTCGAGGCGATCACCTGGCGCTTGCTGGATCACTACCTCGGCGCTCCGACGACCGACTGGATCCCCGTGTACGCGAAGCTGAAGGCACGGGGCGACTCGATCGTCCGCGCCCAAGAGCGGGGTGCGCAGGCCCGCCGCGACTCGACGTCGCACCCGTCCCTCCCCCCCGAGAAATACGCCGGGACATTCCGCGACGCTTGGTACGGGGACGTCACGATCGCGTTGGAGGGCGGGAAGCTGGCGCTGCGGTTTACGCACACCCCGGATCTCACCGGGGACCTCGAGCACTACCAGTACGACACGTTCATCGCCCGCTGGCGGAACCGCGAGCTGCGCGCCGACGCGTACGTGACCTTCGCGCTGAAGCCCGACGGCAGCATCGACCAGATCAAGATGCAGGCGGTGTCGCCCGCCACCGACTTCAGCTTCGACTTCCAGGACCTGCTGCTGGTGCCGGCGCCGGCGGCGCCGGCGGCGCCACCTCGGTGAATCAGCTGATCGCGCGCTTCTCGAACGTCCGGGCACCGGCAACCCACAACGCGAGGGTCACCGCGGTCAGAGCCACCAGCACGATGCCGAGCGGCATGTGGGGGAGGGAGGGCGTCAGCGCTCCGCGCATCCCTTCGGCCACGTACACCAGCGGATTGACGAGCACGGCGTACTTCATCACGGGGACGGCATTGAGCCCAGGCGCAGCCGAAGAAGATCATCGGTGCGATGATCACGCTGAACATGAGCCCGATCTGCTGAGGGTTGATCGCCGTCCCCATCAGCAGACCCAGCGCCGAAAACGCCGCCGCCCCGAGCACCCTCGCCGGGGCGTCCGTCCCGCCCTCCCTCGGCGGCGGCCGGATACACCTTCCGCACGGCCCGGGTCTGGATCGCGGGGAGCGTCATCCCCGCGAACGCGTTCCCACCACCCACCACGGCCCACGCCAGACGACCTAGCGCGGTCCCGCTCCCGTCGGCCACCCGCCGACCCAGCGAGCGCGCCGCGCGTGCGCCAGGAGGCCGAGCGCCATGAAGGCGAGCGGCCATACGGGCCAGAAGAACCTTGCTCCCGAGAAACCCCAGAGGGTGACGAGCAGCGCCGTCACGACCGCAAACCGCGCGACGCGGAGGACCAGCCCGAGCCGGAACCCCGCGTGGCCCACCGGCGCTTCGAGCAGCGGCCGCTCGCCCTGTGGCAGGTCGGCGATGAGATCGACGAGCTCGTCCCGGAAGCGGGCCGCCGCCGCCGCGGCGAGCCGCTCGCCCGCCTCTTCGGGAGAGAGCCGTCCGTCGGCCGCGGCGGTCTGAAGGATTTGCGCGACCTGATCGCGCTCCGCATCGGACGCGCGAACGCCGGATGCCCTGTCGAGCGCGCTCATGACTGCACCACCGCGTCGATCTCTTCCGCCGCGCGCGCCAAGATCTCGGTCACGCGTTTGCGGGCCGCTTCGTCTCGGGCCCGCCACCCCGTCCGGTACACCTTGCGCACTAGCACCCCGACGGCGCGGTTGATATCGGCCATCGAACCGCCGAACCAGTCGTCGACCGCCGATTTCACGCGCTCGAAGATGTCGTCGACCACGTCCTTGTGCTCCTCCAGAAACTTGCGGCCGGCGTCGGTGATCTCGTAGACCTTCTTGCCATCCACGTCGCTGGCGCGGACCAGGCCTTCGTCCTCGAGCCACTGCAGCGTAGGATACACCGTACCCGCCGAGGGCGAGTAGCAGCCGTGCATCCGCTCCTCCAGTTCTTTCATGACCTCGTAGCCGTGGCGCGGCTTGTCGCGAAGCAGCTTGAGGATCACGTACTTCATGTCGCCCGCCTCGAACCACTGCCGGCGGCGGGGGCCGCGACCGCCCCAGGCCCAGCCACGCGGGCCGAACCCGAAGGCGAACCCTTCCCAGTTGCGATGCATCAGCGTCTCCATTTTGCGATGTAACGCCACGATACTATGCCACGATATATCTTGTCAATATGTCGTCCCTAACCTGCAAACCGGCTTGAGCTTGGGAGGCCCAAACCAGGACGACGGCCACGTCGTGCTGTTCTTCAGCGATCAATTGTTTCGGGCATTCTGGCGGGGTCCTGCGCGGCTTGTCACCAACGCGCTGATGAGGCCGGGACGCCAATCGTGAGCTAAGGGCCAAGGGGTTGAGGGGCTAAGCCCTCCAGCCCCTTAGCCCCATAGCAATTCAGTGGCTCTCAGATCTCCCGGCAGTCCGCCAGGCGCCAGCCGCGCACCTTCATGCGTGACAACGACCGCACCTTCGCGTTCACCTGGGCCAGCATCTGGGAGCGGATCTTGGGCTCGACCCTGAAGATACTCGGCTCGCCACGCTCCTTGCGGCGGGGGGTGTGCGGGAAGATACGGGTACGGGCCGATTCAGCAGGCACCTTCCAGGAAAGCGTCGTGCGCTTCTGCTTGCGCATGATCTCGATGGACACCGTCTCCCCCGTGTCGTAGGAGCGCAGGATCCGCATCGCGTGCTCGACCGAGGTCGGCTTGCGTCCGCCGATCGACAGGATCACATCGCCGCTCTTGAGCGGCAGGCTCGAATCGGCCGGTGCCTTGACCACCAGCAGCCCCTCGGTCGTTCCGAAGTACTCGCCCAGATCCGGGTTGAGGCGCACCAGGTTGAGGTCGCACCACCCCTCACCGAAGCAGAACGAGAAGCCGTGGCCTTCGAACTCGGGCATCCCGGGCATCGGCGTCATGGGAGGCATGACCATGGCCTCCGGACCTAAGTTGAACGAGCCGCTCCACGCGACCTCTTCGGCTACGAGGGTGGCCTTCTTGGTGTCGCCGCTGCGGCGGTATTCGACCTGCACGGTGTCGCCCGGGTCGAGCTCGTGGGCCAGCTGGACGAGCTTCATGCCCGGCCCCGACTCCTCTTCGTTTTCCGCTCGCACGCCCGCGAGCGACGTGCCGTTGAACTTGGTGATGATGTCGCCGACCTTGAGCCCCGCTTTGGCGGCGGGGCCGCCCGGCGTCACTCCGTCGATCCGCGCGCCGAGCTTGTCGGAGTCGGCGTTGGCCGCCGTATTCACGATCACGCCGATCCGGCCTCGATTGCCGCTGAAGGTGTACACCGACAGCGGCGCCCTCGCCCGGGCGCGGGGGGCCGGAGACGGCCGCGGCGTTTCCTGCGCCGCCAGCGCGGCCGGCAGGGCCACGACGACGGCCAATGCCCACGGCATCCACTTGCGATTCATGTTGTTCTCCTCAGGGCGTCACAGCCCGACGTATGAGACGCGGGTCACGCGGACTTGGTAGAGCTGCTGCATCAGGTTCGCCCGCTGTTTCCACAGATTCACCAGCTGCGCCTCCGGGGTGCGGGTTCCGGCCGGGGGCTGCGACAGCTGGCCGTCGAGAAGGGCGATCTGGTCCTCCAGCTGCGCCGCCAGGGCGGCCGACCGCCCGCTCACGACTCGCCCATCGGCGTCGTACTCCTGCAGCGCCGACTCCAGGGTGGAGCACCGCTGCTTGGCCTGGGACAGCTCGGCGTGCAGCGTGTTGCCTCCGCTCCACGGTCCGAACACGATCAGCCCGGCCACGGCCGCGGCGGCCGCGAGACTCATGGTGCCCCACACCCGTCGCCGCCGCTGCTGCGTCCCCAGCAGCTCCCCCCGCACCACATCCCAGCGATCCCGCGGCGGCCGCAGCGCCGGCAGTGCCTTGAGCTGCGCCACCCGCTGGTAGAGCGCATCCAGCTCGGCGCGGCACGCGGCGCAGTCCTCCAAATGCCGGCGGGCCCACACCGATCCCTCGCCGTCCCGCACCGCGACGAGGTCGTCCATCGTGCAATGCATTTACGCTCCCCCCTCCAGTCCCGGCTCCAGCGTGCGCCGCAGTCGCGCGTGCGCCCGCGCCAGCTGGGACTTCGAAAAACTCACCGTCTTCCCCATCAGCTCCGCGATCTCCTCGTGGGTATAGCCTTCGACGTCGTGGAGCCATACCACCGCCCGAGAGGTCTCGGAGAGTCGCTCCAGGGCGCGCTCGAGATCGATGTTCGTCGCGACGTGCGCCGCGGGTCGCCCGCCCGCCGCCTCTTCCTCGAACCGCTCGGCCGCCCGCACCTGCTCGCGGCGGATGCGCATCAGCGCTTTCGACGCGGCGATCCGCCGAATCCACCCCCAGAGGTGCCCCTCCCCACGGTACTGCTTGATGCTCTTCACCACCTCGAGGAACGTCTCCTGGAGCACGTCCTCCGCGTCCTCGGGCGTCCGCAGGATGCGGCGCGCAAAGTTGTAGACCGGCGTCTCGAACGCGCGGTACAGCGCTTCGAGCGCCTCGAGATCGCCGGTGCGCGCGCGCGCCACCAGGACGTCCGGGACGGTCAGTGAGATGGTCATCTCCTGTAAGCTAGGATGCGGCGGAGGATTAGAGGGTCGCAGGTGAGACGGTGCGCGGTGAGCGCTGAGCTGTGAGTGGGAAAGCCGTCCCGCTTACACTCACCCCCTTTACCGCGCGCTTAACTCATTGCCCCCTAGTCACTTGCCCCGACGCACCGTATCTTCCCCGCCATGCCGAATCCCGACCGCGCCACCCTCCACACCTGGCTGCATCACTGGCAGGACGAGTTTGACGCCGCCTATCTGTACGACGTCTTGGCCGCCCAGGAGTCGGAGCCGAAAAAGAAGCACACCTACTCCAAGCTGGCCGCGGTCGAGCGCCGGCATACGGAGTTATGGGCCAAGCTGCTGGGGGAGAACGGCCACACTGTCCCGACCGGTGGGGCGACCCCGTCTCTCAACGCCCGGGTGATGGCCTGGTTGGGACGCCGCTTCGGCCCGCGCTACCTGCTGCCTCTGCTGCTGCGCGAGGAGGGGCGCGAGGTGAAGGGGTACATGGACCTCCACCAGGCCTCACGGGCGGACGACGCCCGCGCGGTCTCCCTCACGCTGGCCAAGGAGTCCGCCGAGCACGCCGAGACGCTCGCCGCACTGGCCGGGGCGAGTGCGGAGCCGTGGCACCGGACCGAGTCGGGCGGCTTCCTGCGGAACGTAGTCTACGGCTTCAACGACGGGCTCACGGCGAATTTCGGTCTCGTCGCGGGCGTGATCGGCGCGGCGGTGCAGCCGCACGTCATTCTGATCTCGGGCGTGGCGGGGATGATCGCGGACGCGCTCTCGATGGGCGCCTCCGGATACCTCGCCGCGAAGAGCGAGCAGGAGGTGTACGCCCACGAGATCGCCATGGAGAAAGAGGAGATCCGTTTGATGCCGGACGTCGAGGAGGAGGAGCTGGCGCTGGTCTATGAAACCAAGGGGATCGACACGGCGCAAGCGCGGCGGCTGGCGGCGGAAGTGATGTCCAACCCGGATCGCGCGCTCGACGAACAGGTGCGCGAGGAGCTGAAGATCGGCGCAGCGCGCTCCACCCCGCTGCAGGAGGGCTGGATCACGGGGGTGGCGACAGCGGTGGGCGCGCTCATTCCCGTTGGCCCCTTCCTCGTGCTTCCCGGCCGGGCAGCCGTGTGGACGGCGTTCGGGATCGCGATGGTGTCGCACTTCGCGGTCGGCGCCGCCCGCAGCTTCTTCACGGGCCGGGGCGTGCTGCGCAGCGGCGTGGATATGTTCGTCGTCGGCCTGGGGGTCGCGGCGGTGGGGTACGTCGTCGGGAACCTGGCGGCGAAACTGCTCTGAGCGGGGAATGGGGAATGGGGACAGGGGAATGGTGTGCCATTCCCCTGTCCCCTTTCCCCATTCCCCGTCTCACACGACGAGGTTGACCAGCCGATCCTGCACGAAGACCGTCTTCTTGATCGGCTTGCCGTCGACGAACTTTCGCACCCCCTCGTCCGCGAGCGCGCGCTTGACCACTTCCGCCTCGGGCGTCCCTCGCGCAACGGTGACCCGGCCGCGCAGCCGGCCGTTCACTTGTACGGCGATCTCGACATCGCCCGCGGCGGCGAGCGTCTCGTCGTAGGCGGGCCACCGCTCGTCGAAGACGGACCGCCCCGTGTGCCCCAGCACAACCGACAGCTCCTCAGCGAGGTGCGGGGCGTATGGCGCGAGCATCAGGACGAGCGGCTCCACCGCCTCCCGCCCCCCGACTCCCGCCTCCCGGATCATGTTCACGTATTCCATCATCGCCGCGATCGCCGTGTTGTAATCGAGGCTTTCCGTATCGGTGGTCACCTTCTTGATCGTCTGGTGCAGCTTGCGCGCGACTTCGCGAGGGAGCGCCGCCACTCCACCCCCCCTCCCCCCCTCCTGGGGGCTCGCCGCTTCGTGGGCCAGCTGCCACACCTTGTCGAGGAAGCGGCGGATCCCCACGATCCCCGTTTCCCGGAAGTCCCCCCCCTCCTGGAACGGTCCCAGGAACATCAGGTACATGCGGAAGGTGTCCGCGCCCCATTGCCGGATGTAGGCGTCGGGGATCACCACGTTACCCCGCGACTTGGACATCTTCGCCCCGTCCTTCACGATGAGCCCGTGCGCGCGGAGCTTGGGGAACGGCTCCTCGAAGCGCACCTTCCCGAGCTGCTGCAGCACCATCGTGATGAAGCGCGAGTACAGGAGATGTAGCACGGCGTGCTCGTTCCCGCCGATGTAAGTAGTGACCGGGAGCCACGTCTCGGTGCGCGCGGGATCGAACGGCCGGTCCGGGAACTCGGTCGAGGGATACCGCAGGAAGTACCACGCGGAGTCGAGGAAGGTGTCGGAGACGTCCGTCTCCCGGCGCCCCGGCCGGCCGCACCGCGGGCACGGCACGTGGTACCACTCCTTGTGCCGGGCGAGCGGACTGACGCCGGTGTCGTCGGGCCGGAAGTCCTCGATCATGGGGAGCATGACCGGGAGGTCCCGCTCCGGCACGCCCACCGGCCCGCAGGTCTCGCAGTAGATGATCGGAATCGGCGGTCCCCAATAGCGCTGGCGGGAGATGCACCAGTCGTGCAGCCGGTACTGCACCCGCGGTGTGGCGGCGCCGCGACCAGCCAGCCACTCGACGATCTTGCGGCCGCCTTCGCGACAGGAAAGGCCGTCGAAGGCGCCCGAGCCCGTCAACACTCCCGCCTCGGACACGGTCGGGAGCGGCTCGCCCACCACTGTGACCACCTGGCGGATGGGGAGACCGAACTGACCGGCGAACTCGAAGTCGCGTTTGTCGTGGGCTGGCACGGCCATGATGGCGCCGGTGCCGTATTCCATCAGCACGTAGTCGGCGATCCAGATCGGAATCGCCTCCCCGGTGGCCGGATTACGAGCATAGGAGCCGAGGAAGACGCCCGACTTGGTCTTGTCACCGATTCTGCGAGAGACGACATCCTTGGTTTGCGTCTCCCGCTGGTAGGTCTTCACCGCGACGCGTTGCTCTACGGCGGTCAACTCCTCGACAAGGGGATGCTCGGGGGCAAGTACCAGGTACGTGGCACCGAACACCGTGTCGGGCCGCGTCGTGAACACAGTGATCTTGCGGCCGGCCGGGGTCTCGAACACGAGGTCGGCGCCCTCGCTCCTGCCGATCCAGTTGCGCTGCAACAGGGCGGTGCTCTCCGACCAGTCGAGCCGGTCCAGGTTCGTGAGCAGCCGCTCCGCGTAGTCGGTGATTCGGAAGAACCACTGCTCGAGGGCGCGCTGCTCCACCGGCGTGCCGCAGCGCTCGCAGCGGCCGTTGATTACCTGCTCGTTGGCGAGCACGGTCTTGTCTTTGGGGCACCAGTTCACCGCCGCGCGCTTCCGGTAAGCGAGCCCGGCATCGAACAATTGTAGAAACAGCCATTGCGTCCACTTGTAGTAGGCGGGGTCGGTGGTCGAGAGCTCGTGTCGCCAGTCGAACATCCCGCCGAAGCGCCGCAGCTGGCGCCGGAAGTTCTCGATGTTCTGTGGGATCAGCCGCGCCGGATTAGTGCCGACCGAGAGCGCGTAGTTCTCCGAGTGGATCCCGAACGCGTCGAACCCGATCGGCTCGAACACGTCGTGGCCCTGCAGCCGCTTGAAGCGGCCATAGATATCCGCGCCGGTGAAGGCGAACATGTTCCCCACGTGCAGGCCCTCGGCCGACGGGTAGGGGAACATCATGAGGTTGTAGAAGGGCGCGCGCGGGCGGTCGAGATCGAGCTCGTTGGTGTGGCGCTCCACCCACCGCGCTTGCCACGCGGTCTCGACGACCTGCGGATCGTAGATCGGCATCTCGGGCATAAGTGCCTGAAATTAAACGGCCTTGCTCGACCGTGTCACCACTCCTAGCTTACCGCGTCCGGCTACGGTCTTGGCCACCAGAATCCAGCACCTGCGCCAAAGCTTCCTGGTCACCGGAGCGGCCGTTGCGCTCGCCTTGGTGATCGTGCTGGCCGTCGTGACGGCCCACGGAGCCAGCAGCACCCTGGAGGACCTGGCCAACCGCCGGGGCACCGAAGTCGTTACGCGGGCGGCCAGTCTGGTCACGAGCTACCTGCGCGAGCGTCGCCACGAGGCGGAGGCGCTGGCGCTCTCCCCGGCTATCATCGCCGCATCCTTGGAGGCGTCCCAACAATCGGCCGCCCAGGGACTGGACCGGCTCGATATCCCCGCTCTGGAGCGGCAGTTCAGCCGCACGCGGCAACTGGGCGGGAATTCCGCCTTACAGCGTTACTTCCACGAGTACCCGCAGCGCTCCGACCTCGCCCTCCTGTTTTTCACCGACAGCCACGGCTTCACCGTGATCGCCTCCGATCGGACATCGCGGTTCGTGCAATCGGGCGAGACATGGTGGCAGGCGGCGGTGCGGGACGGCGAGTACGAGGGCGAGGCCAGCTACGATTCCGTTGCCAATGCGGTGGCGATCGAATACGACCTCGCCATCCGGGCGCCGGGAGTGGCGCGGCCGGTGGGCGTGGTGAAGGTGGCCTTCGGGCTCGATAAGCTGGCGACTCTGGTGGGTGCGGGCGCGCTCGGCGACGGCGCCTATATCCACGTGGTGGACGAGCACGGCCACCTGCTGGTCGGGCCGGACCTGTCCCAATTGTTGCAACCCGTGCCCGATGACACGCTCATCCCGCGCCGCGACCGTCCGCAGACGGCTGTGGTCGCGACCGCCCGCGGCCCGGAGCTGGTGATCTCGATCCCCGCCAACCGCGGCCGTTGGTGGGTAGTGTTCCGCCAACCCACAGGGCAGGCCTACGCGGCGGCGCGGGCCACCCAGCGAGACATCTGGCTCGGCGCGCTGGCCCTGCTCGGCATCACCCTGGCCGCGCTCGTCGGACTCGGCAACTGGCTGAACCGTCGCGTCACCGAGCCCGTGCGGGCCGTGGGGGCGATCGCGAGCCGCGTCGCGGGCGGGGATCTCTCGGTGGCCGTCGTGATGCAGCGTACCGAAACCGGAGAAGTCCGGGAGCTGCTCTCCTCCGTACACGCGATGGTGGTAGCGCTGCGGCGTCTCGTCGGCGCGATTCGCACAGCCGCCGACGAGGCCGCGGCGATGGCGGCGGAGATCTCGGCCTCGACCCAGCAGATGAGCGCTTCCACCCAGGAGCTGACGACGACCACGCAGGACCTCACGAAGCGCGCGGGCGAGCAGGCGCTGCTGGTGCGGGCCGCCGCCGACGACGCCGCCCGCATCCTGCAGATCGCCACCGCCCTGGCGGGCGGCGCGGAGGAGTCGGTGCGGCGCAACACGCAGCTCGCGGGTGTCGCCCGCCAGTACAAGGACGTTCTGGACCACAGCACCGCCCAGCTGGCCAAGCTCGCCGAGGAGGTGGAAAAGGGGGCTCAGGAGGCCGACGCGCTGGCCAAGGCGGCCGCCGAGATCCAGAAGTTCGTGACACAGGCGAAAGCCGTCGCGACCCAGACCAACATGCTGGCGCTCAACGCCGCCATCGAGGCGGCGCGCGCCGGCCCCCAGGGCCGGGGGTTCGCGGTGGTGGCCGACGAGGTGCGCAAGCTCGCCTCGGTGGCCGCCGCCGCGGCCGGGGAAACGGGCGACACGGTGCGCGGC
>CAZXKD010000012.1:0-30436 GCA_964641215.1 uncultured Gemmatimonadaceae bacterium | reverse complement strand
ACGATCTCGATCGCCCGGCTCTCGTTGTGGGCGCGGCGGATGTAGCCCTTGCGCTCCAGGTTGCTGAGGTGCTCGTGCACCGTCGCCAACGAGGTGAAGCCGAAGCGACGGGCGATCTCCTCGAAGCTCGGGGCGTAGCCGTTGTCGGCGATGTAGCCCTGCAGATACACGAGGATCTCATGCTGTCGGCGCGTGAGCGGCATCCGGTCTCCCGAAAATTGCCCGAAAGATAATGTACCCGAAAATCGCCCGAATGCAAGGATGACCCGCGGGGCGCTGCGGTCAATTCTAAGCTTCTCCATAGAACGCGTCGCCGCTTTGCGCCAGCGGGCGGGGGAGTTGGAGCGCGCCGCGGCGGAAGCGGGGTCACCGATCCCGTTCGGACCGGCTCTTCAGGGTACGAGCATCGGCGTCATCGCCGAGGTGAAGCGGCGGTCCCCTTCGGTCGGGGCTATCAAGGAAGATCTGGATCCGGTCGTGCACGCCCGGGCCTACGTGGCGGGTGGCGCCATAGCGCTGTCCGTGCTCACTGAGGAGCGGCACTTCGGCGGCGCGCTTCAGGATCTGGAGCGAGTCGCCAGGGCGATTCCGGTGCCGGCGCTGCGAAAGGACTTCGTCTTGGACGAGCTTCAGCTCCTGGAGGCCCGTGCCGCGGGCGCCAGCGCGGTGCTGCTGATCGCCCGCATTCTCGACCCCGCTCGCCTGGCCGCCCTCAGCCTCGAGGCGCGCGGTATGGAGCTCGGAGTGCTCGTCGAGGTGCACGCCCCGGCCGAGCTGGGCCCGGCCGTCGTCGCCCGTCCGACGGCCATCGGGGTCAACAGCCGCGACCTGGACTCCTTGGCAGTGCATCCCGGTATCTTCGAGTCGTTGCTCCCATTGGTGCCGCGGGACTTGCCGGCCGTGGCCGAGAGCGGGTTTGAGACGCGGGCCGACATCGAGCGAGTGGCGGCGGCGGGCGCGGATGTCGTGCTGGTGGGGACGTCCGTGGCGCGCGCCGCGGATCCGGCCCAGGCTGTGCGCGCGCTGGTTGGAGTGCCGAGGATCGGGAGGAGCCGGTGATCAAAGGGCAAGACGCGTGACATCCGCGCTCCCGGAGTCTGGCCGTTTCGGGCCATATGGGGGTCGGTACGTGCCCGAGACGCTGATGGCGGCGCTCGAAGAGCTGGAGCGCGTGTACGCGGAGGCACAACGCGAGCCGCAGTTCTGGGCGGAGCTTGAGGCCCTCCTGCGTGACTACGTGGGCCGTCCCACGCCGCTCACCGACGTGCCGCGACTCTCGGCGCAGGTCGGCGGCGGCGTCCGCGTGGTGCTGAAGCGAGAGGATCTGAACCACACCGGCGCCCACAAGATCAACAACACGCTGGGGCAGGCGTTGCTCGCGAGGCGCATGGGTAAGCGGCGCATCATCGCCGAGACCGGCGCCGGCCAGCACGGCGTCGCGACGGCGACGGTGTGCGCGCGCTTCGGGCTCGAGTGCGTCGTGTACATGGGTGAAGAGGACATGCGGCGCCAGCGGCTGAACGTGTACCGCATGGAGCTGATGGGGGCGCGCGTGGTGGCGGTGACCGCGGGCACCCGCACCCTCAAGGATGCGACCAATGAAGCGTTGCGCGACTGGGTGACCAACGTCACGAGCACCCACTACATCATCGGGTCCGTCGTGGGGCCCGACCCGTTCCCCCGCATCGTGCGGGACTTTCAGGCGGTGATCGGCCGCGAGTGCCGACGGCAGGTGTTGGAGCGCTGCGGTCGGCTGCCCCGGACCGTCGTCGCCTGCGTCGGCGGCGGCTCGAACGCCATGGGGGTCTTCGCGGCCTTTCTGGCCGACCGGGACGTCGAACTGGTCGGGGTGGAGGCGGCGGGGGAGGGTCTGGCTACTGGGCGGCACGCGGCTTCCCTCATGCGCGGGCGGCCGGGCGTCTTCCACGGGAGCCTGTCGTACTTGCTGCAGGACGCCGATGGGCAGGTGCAGCCGGCGCACTCGGTGTCGGCCGGGCTCGACTACCCCGGAGTCGGGCCGGAGCATGCTTACCTGAA
Organism: uncultured Gemmatimonadaceae bacterium; assembly: GCA_964641215.1. Lineage (GTDB taxonomy): Bacteria > Gemmatimonadota > Gemmatimonadetes > Gemmatimonadales > GWC2-71-9 > 13-1-40CM-70-15. Next base: position 28,399 of record CAZXKD010000012.1, on the reverse strand, counting down.
GGACGCGGGACGCGTATTGTATGAGGCAGTGACCGACCGGCAGGCGCTCGACGCGTTTGCCGGGCTGAGCCGGCTGGAGGGCATCCTGCCGGCGCTGGAAAGCGCCCATGCCGTGGCCTGGGTCCTCGCGCATCCGGGCCGCTGGCAGGACGGGGAGGTGGTCGTCGTCAACCTCAGCGGCCGTGGGGACAAGGACGTCGCCCTGGTCGCCGAACTCACCGGAGCCGCGATCTGAGCAACGCACCCGCGCCGATTCCTGAGTTAGCCCTGCCGCCGTCGCAGGTCGAGGAGTTGATGACGCTCCTCAACAAGGGCATGCGGGCGACGCAGCTCTACCTGCCCAACAATCCGGTCTACCAGCGCGCGGTCGAGAACATCCGCGGCGCATTCCGCCAGATCTGGCAAGCCACCGACGATCTCATCTTCGACGTGAGCGAGACGGACTTGCGTTGGGAGGACAACGTCGTCTATCACCAGGACCAGAAGAACGAGAGCATCGCGTGGACGCTGTACAAGGACGGCGTGCGCTCACTCACGTTCAAGCCGGGCGTCGAAGAGCAGGAAATCGTCGCGTTCCTGCGCGTGCTCCACCAGGCCAAGAACCTGCAGGCGGACGCCGCCGACGACCTGCTGACGCTATTGTGGCAGGAGGACTTCCAGTTCATTGCCTATACCTTCCGCGAGCTCGCCTCCGAGAATGCGGTCCCGATCGAAGCGGGGGAGACGATCCCCAGCGTTTCCCCCAGCGACGTTCGGCAGGCCGTGGTGGAAGAGGCGCCGCCACCGCGCGAGGGGCTGGTGTCGATCGACGACTTCGACACGACCCTCTACTTCCTCGAGGACAAGGAGATCGACTTCCTGCACAAGTCCGTGGAACGCGAGTACGCCCAGGACCTGCGCGGCAACGTGCTGGGGATGCTGTTCGACCTGCTGGAGCTGCAGACCTACGGCACGGTGCGGGCCGAGCTGATCTCGATCGTCGAGAATTTCATCCCCTACCTCCTGGGCGCGGGGGACTTCCGTTCCGTCGCCTACATCCTGCGCGAATCGCGGACCATCCTGCAGCGCGCCCGCGAGCTGATCCCCGAGCACCACCAGGCGCTGGAGGGCCTGCCGCATCGGCTGTCTCAGCCGGAAGCGCTGTCCCAGCTGTTGCAGTCGCTGGACGAAGCGACCGTGCATCCCACCGAAGAGGAGCTGAGCGAGCTGTTCCACGAGACCGGGGCCGAAGCCCTCATCACCCTGATGGGCTGGATTCCCAAGCTCACCAATGAGCGGGTGAAGGAGCTGGTCCTGAGGGCCGGCGAGCGGCTGGCGCAGGCGCACGCTCCGGAGGTGTTGAAGGCGCTCGCCAGCGCCGACCCGGCGACCCAGTTCGAGATGGTGCGGGTCGCGGGGCGGCTGAAGCTGCCGGGCGCGCCCGAAGGGATGGGCAAGCTGCTCGAAACCGGCGACCGCGTCATGAAGGTGGCCGTGGTGGAGGCGCTGGTGGCCATCGGCAGCCCGAGCGCCATGCGGCTACTGGAGAAGGCGGTGGAGGACAGCGAGCGGGACGTGCGCATCGCGGCGGTCAAGTATCTCGCCACGCGCGGTCACCGCAACGCCTTCCCCAGCATCGAAGGCGCCGTGACGGGTGGCAAACTCAGGAACGCCGACCTCACCGAAAAGATGGTCTTCTTCGAAGCGTACGGGCAGCTCGCCGGGGCGAGCGGCATCCCCCTCTTGGAGAAGATCCTGATAAGCAAGGGGCTGCTGGCCAAGCGGGAGGACCCCGAGACGCGCGCCTGCGCCGCCATGGCCTTGGGGAAGATCCGCGCGCCCCAGGCACGGGCCCTACTGGAACGGGCCGCGCAGGACAAGGAGGCGCTCGTGCGCAACGCGGTGAGTCGGGCGTTGCGGGAGTCTCCCCCGTGAGCGAGCCGAGCGCGCCGGGACGCCGCCCGTCGATGATGGAAACCGTCCAGACGACGGACGGCTTCCTCCGCCTCGCGGGTCGGGAGTTCCTGGTCATGCTGTACACGGCGTTCAGGTCGCTCAAGCTCTATCCGCTCGAGAACGCGCAGGTGCAGAAGGCGCTCGACGACCTCACCGCGGCGACCAAACACCTGCTCGACGTCGAGCGGGAGCTGGAAGTGCGGCTGCAGGGCGAGTTCATCTTCGTGAATTCCACGCGCCTGCGGCTCGACCTCGATAACTACGCCTCCTTCTCGCACATCCTCGGCCAGTTCCGGCAATGCGGCGTCGGCGCGGTCCACATCGACGAGGGTGTGGATCGCCGCCAGCTGCAGATCTTCGTGTCGCTGTTGCTGTCCTACGCCGCCAAAGAGGCCAATCCCAACAAGGTCTTCGAGCTCGGTCAAAAGCTCTCCGACGGCGGGGTCACGCACGTCACCGTCGAGCCGCCGCTCGACACCGACGAGGACGTCGAGGACGCCGAGCGCCAGAAGGAAGCCGCCAAGCGGACGTACGCCCGCTCGGTCGCGGTCACCAAGGAGGTGATCAGCAGCATCCGGATGGGCCGCTCGGCCAACGTGAAGAAGGTCAAGCGGGCGGTGCAGGCCATCGTGGACCAGGTGCTGAACAACGAGTCCTCGCTCATGGGCCTCACCACCCTGCGCGACTACGACGAGTACACGTTCACCCATTCGGTCAACGTGTGCATCTTCTCCGTCGCCTTGGGGCGCAAGCTCGGCTTCTCGAAGCTGCAGCTCTACGATCTGGGGATGGCGGCCTTGTTCCACGACGTCGGCAAGTCGCGCGTGCCGCTGGAGGTGCTGAACAAAGAGGGCGGCCTGACCGACGAGGAGTGGCGCATCATCCAGGCGCACCCTTGGCTGGGCGTGCTGACGCTGTTCGGGCTGCGCGGCTACGGCGAGATCCCCTACCGCGGCATGATCGTCGCCTACGAGCACCACATGAAAACCGACCTCACCGGGTACCCCAAATCGGTCCGCTCGCGCGAGCTGTCGATCTTCTCCAAGATCGTCGCCGTGGCCGACGGGTTCGATGCGGCGACGAGCCGGCGCGTCTACCAGACGGTGCCGATCCAGCCCGACCAGGTGCTGAAAGAGATGTGGGAGAATCCCCGGCGCGGCTACGATCCCGTGGTCGTGAAAGCGTTCATCAACCTCGTCGGGATCTACCCGGTGGGTACCTGCGTCATCCTCGACACCCATGAAGTCGCGCTCGTGCACGCCGCCAACCCGGACGTCAGCCATGTGCACCGGCCGATGGTCCGGATCGTGGCGGCCCCCGACGGCGCCCTCATTCATCCGGGGACCGTGGTCGACCTCGCCCAGCGAGATGCGAACGGCAACTTCCCGCGGACCATCGTCAAAGTCAGCGACCCACAGAAATACGGCATCAAGATCAGCGACTACTTTGTCTGACCACCCGATCGCGCGGCGGTGGCGCGCCATCCGCGCCGAAGGACGACGCGCCGCGCTGATCCCCTATCTCACGGCCGGGTATCCCACAGCGGCCACCTGCATCGCGGCCCTGCGCCTGGCGGAGGCCGCCGGCGCGGATTTCGTGGAAGTCGGCGTGCCGTTCAGCGACCCGCTCGCGGACGGGCCGACGATCCAACGCTCCACGCAAGCCGCACTGGCGCAGGGGATCACCGTGCGGCGCGTCCTGGAACTGATCGCGGAGGCGCAGCTCAGCGTCCCGATCGTGATCATGACGTACGTGAATCCGGTGCTCGCCTACGGCGTGTCGCGCTTCCTCGCGGACGCCCACAGCGCCGGCGCCTCGGGCCTGCTGCTCACCGACTTTCCCGCGGGGACCGACCGCGCGGTGGAGGATGCGGTGGCGGCGAGCCCGCTGGCGCTGATCCGCCTGATCGCGCCCACCACGGGCGATGACCGGCTGGCGCAGGCGGTCACGGGGGCGAAGGGGTTCATTTACTTCATCTCGCGCCTCGGTGTGACCGGGGCGCGCCGCGACACGCCACCCGATCTCGCCGTTCAGGTGCGGCGCATCCGCGCGGCGACCTCCCTGCCGGTGGCCGTGGGGTTTGGGATCAGCACGGCGCCCCAGGCCGCCGCGGCCGCGCGGGTGGCGGACGGCGTCGTCGTGGGGAGCGCCGTGGTGGATGCGCTGAGCGCGGGGGAAGGGCAGGGGAGCGGGGGTTTGGACGCGGCCGGACGACTGCTTCGCGATCTGGCGGCGGCGGTCAGGGTCCCGGCTGGTGGAGGCGAGGTGCCGGCATGAGCGTCCAGCGGTTCGTCGGCCTGTACAGCCAGACGCTGGCGTACGGCGGGCTGGCGCTGCTGGTCGGTGTGCTCGCCGCAGATCCCCGCTGGCTCGGGCAGAGCCCAGAGATCGTGGTGATGATCGCCGCCGGAGTCATGCTGCGCGGGTTGGCGCTGCCGCTCAGCAAGTACTCCTACCTCAATCAGACCGGGCTCGTCGCCCTCGCCGGGAGCCTCGTGGTCGGCATGCCGGCGGCGGCGCTGGCGGTCGCGCTCGCCGTTCTCGGGGCGGACCGGGTGTGGCAGCGCAAGCCCGTGCGCGTCGCCTGGATCAACCTGGGGCGCGAGGTCATCGCGCTGGTTGCCGCGTACGGAGTGTACGCCGCCATCTTGCGCGTGTCCGACATCGCCGCTCCGGAGATCGCGGTCGCGACGATCCCGGCGTTGTTCTTCTTCCTGCTCGCCTACTTCGTGGTCGGCCGGCTGCTCTTCTACTTCTCGCTGATCGCGCGGGCCAAGCTCGAGCAGGAGGAACAGCTGCTGATCGTGCGCTACGAGTGCATCGCGTACTTCGCCACCGTGGTGGCGACCGCCACCGTGGTCGCGGCCGTCGTGGAGTGGCCACCGCTCGCGTGGGTGTTCGTGGCCGCTGCGCTCGGCGCTCTGGGCCTGCTGCTCAAGCGCATGCTCGAAGAGGCGATCTCCGCCGAGGAGCTGAACAAGATTCACGCGATGGAGGCGGTGATCACGAGCAACCTGCGGCTCGACGATTCATTCCGGCGGATCGAGCGGCTGGCGCACCGGCTCGTCGACTGGGGCGACTTCCGCATCTACCGCATGGTGGACGGCCAGCCGACGCTCGCCTACCGCAGCAGGATCGGCCGCGCCGAGCGCGGGGAACCGTCGGCGGACACGGCGGGATTGCGCGCGTCGATCGTGGCGGCCGGCAAGACCGAGGTGATCGACGATGTCACGCGCGACAAACGCGTCGCCGACGCGCCGGAAGAGGTGCAGAGCCTGGTCATCGTCCCGCTCAAGTTCGGGGACCAGGTGATCGGGACGCTCGAGCTGGAGCACCACAAGAAGCGCGTGTACCGTCGCAAGGACATCCTGACGATCTCCACGTTTGCCAACCAGCTCGCCACCGCCATCCACATCACCGAGCTGCGACGCCCGCTGGTGGAGACGGTGGAACGGATGACCCAGCAGCTCGGCACGCTGACGCACGCGGCGATGGGGCTGCGCGAGGCCGCCGCGGCGGTCGTCGTCTCGACGGAGGCGATCCGGTCCGGCGTCGCCAGCGAGGAGGGGGAGGTCTCGGGCGGACTGGAGGCCACGGAGACGTTGTCGCAGGTGTCCCGGCGCGTGTCGGATGACGGGGCGGAGGCGGCGCGGGCGTCGACCTCAGCCAGCGAAGTCGCGGCCAAGAACCGCCAGCGGATCCGGGACGCGATCGAGCGGCTGGTGGCCCTGAAGACGTTCGTGGGGGAGAGCTCCAGCAAGGTGCAACGCCTGGGACAGGTGAGCCGGCGCATCACCGGGTTCATCGCGTCGATCCGGGAGCTGGCCGACATGACCAACCTGCTGGCGCTGAACGCGGCGATCGAGGCCGCGCGCGCGGGGAAGCACGGCAAGGGGTTCGCCGTGGTGGCCGAGGAAGTCCGGCACCTGGCGGAGCAGAGCGCGACCGCGGCCGCCGAGGCCGCCCAGCTGGTGGAAGATATCCACCGGCAGGTCGGTGATGTGGTGGAGCAGATGCGTCGCGGGCAGGTCAACGTGGGCGGCGTGGAGGAGCTCTCCGCCGGCGCACTCGAGGCGCTGGATGCCATCGTGGCAGCGACGGCCGATGCCACTACGCACGCGCAGCGCATCGCGACCGCAGCGGGAGAACAGGATACGGCATTCAGCCGGTTACGGCAGCGGATCCATGCGGTCGCGGCGATCGCGGGGAAGAACCGCTCCGAGGCGGACGACGTGGCATCGCGAGCCAGCGAGGCGGCACGCGGGCTCACGGAGCTCGAAGTGGCCACGCGGGAGCTCGAGGCGGTGGCCGCGATGCTGCGGGAACTGACACGCGGCTTTGCCAGCATCGCCTGAGCCTCTAGCTTACGGGCGTGAGCGCGCGTGAGCGGGTGTACGTGGCCCTCGGGTCGAACGTGGGCGACCGCACCGCGCATCTGGCGTACGCCGTGCGTCGGCTGGCCATGGTGCCCGAGACCCGCCTGGTAGCCGTCTCGAGGATCGAGCAGACTGCGCCGCTCGGTCCGATTCCGCAGGGACCCTACCTGAATCAAATGGCCCTTCTCGAGACCGGGCTCGAGCCCGCCGAGCTGTTGGTCGAGTGCCGGGCGATCGAGACTGAGCGAGGCCGGGAGCGACGCATCCGGTGGGGGCCTCGCACCCTTGACCTGGACATCGTGCGGTTCGGCGACCGCATCGTCGGCACCCCGGAGCTCACCCTACCGCATCCCGAGCTCCCGCACCGCGCCTTCTGGCTCCGGGAGATCGCCGAGCTCGACGCGCCGCCGGTGACCCATGGCTGACGAGCGCAAACCGGTGACGACGCACGCGCTCCTCAAGATGAAGGAACGCGGGGAGCGCATCGTGATGCTGACCTGTTACGATGCGCTGTTCGCGCGTTTGCTCGACGCGAGCGGTGTGGACGTCTTGCTCGTCGGAGACTCCGTGAACCAGGTGCTGGCGGGGGCGGAGTCGACGCTCTCGGCGACGCTGGAGCAAATGGTCTACCACACCAAGATCGTCCGGCGTGGCGCGCAGCGGGCGTTGGTCGTGTGCGACATGCCCTTCCTGACCTATCAGGTCTCGAGGGAAGAGGCCATCCGCAACTGCGGGCGTGTGCTGGCCGAGACGGGATGCCACGCGGTGAAGGTGGAGGGGGGAGCGCCGATCGCGCCGACCGTCCGCTCCCTAGTGGAAGTAGGGATCCCAGTGATGGGGCACATCGGGCTCACGCCACAATCGGTGCACGCGCTGGGAGGCTATCGCGTCCAGGGGCGGGACGATGCCGCGGCACATCGCCTCAAAGAGGACGCCAGAGCGCTGGAAGAAGCCGGGGCGTTCGCGATCGTGCTGGAGCTGATACCGGCGCCACGGGCCTCGGACATCACGAAGGCGCTCGCCATCCCGACCATCGGGATCGGCGCGGGCCCGGCCTGCGACGGCCAGGTGTTGGTACTGCCCGACATGCTGGGACTGAACGACCGCTTCAACGCCAAGTTCGTCAAGAAGTACGCATCACTCGCGGCCGAGGTCCGCGAAGCGGTGGGCCTGTTTGCCGCCGAAGTGCGCGAGGGGCGGTATCCCGGGCCCGAGCATTCGTTCGGAGAGTAAGCCCCACCCGGCATGCTCGAGCTCTCCGGCCTGTCCGAGATGCGCGCCTGGAGCCGCGCCCAGAAGTCCGGCGGCGGCCGTGTCGGCTTCGTGCCGACCATGGGGTACCTCCATGAGGGACACCTGCGGCTGGTCGATCGGGCTAAGGCGCGCGCCGACCAGGTGGTACTCAGCATCTTCGTGAATCCGCTGCAATTCGGCCCGCGCGAAGACTTCGACGCCTACCCGCGTGACCTCGCGCGGGACCGCCCGCTCGCCCGGGAGCGCGGCGTGGACTGCCTGTTCACCCCCGACACGAAGGCGATGTACCCGGCGGACCTGGTTGCCCGCGTCGCGCCCGTCGCTATGGCGGACGTGCTGGAGGGCGCGAGCCGCCCCGGCCATTTCACCGGTGTGCTCACCATCGTGGCGAAGCTGTTCCATGTGGTGGAGCCTGAGGTCGCCGTCTTCGGTCGCAAGGACTTTCAGCAAGCGACGTTGATCCGGCGCATGGTGGCGGATCTGGACATCCCGGTAGAGATCGAGGTCGCTCCGACGACACGGGAGCTCGATGGCCTCGCCCTGTCCTCGCGAAACACCTACCTCAGCGCGGACGAGCGGCGCCCCGCCCTGGCGCTGTCACGGGCGCTGCGGGCCATCGAGCAGGCCTGGCGCGGCGGCGAAGCCGATGCGGAGCGCCTGGAGCGCCGGGGGATGGAAATCCTCGGGGCGCCGGGGGTGATCCCGGAGTATTTGGCGCTGGTGGACGAGGCCCTTCAGCCAGTGGCGCGAGTGAACGCAAAGACGATCGTCGTGGTCGCGGCGCGAGTCGGGTCCACCCGACTCATCGACAACGTCGTGCTCGGGGAGGGGATCGGCGCGGACCCCACGGTGCGGGCCTGATGGGGCTGCCCCCCTGGGCTCAGGCGAGCCCGGAGCGGCGCGCGCATATCGAGCGCGTCGCCGGACTCGTCACGGAGTGGGCGGCCGCCCTGGGCGTGTCGCCGGGTGAGCGGACTCGCTGGATCCGCGCCGCCTGGTTGCACGACGCGCTCCGCGACGCCCCCGCAGCGAACGAGCTAGCCCACGGCCCGCTCGCCGCTGACCGGGCGGCGCGGGACGGCGAGTCCGACCGCGGCGTGCTGGACGCGATTCGCTACCACTCACTCGGCTACGCCGGCTGGGACGACGTGGGGCGCATGCTCTACCTGGCCGACTTCCTGGAGCCCGGGCGGGAGTATGACCGCGAGGAACGCCGCCTCCTGGCGGCGCGCGTACCGCTCCAGCGCGATGCGGTGCTGCGCGAGGTGGCGCAACGGCGCATCGCGTGGGTGCTGCGCTCCGGCTGGGCGCTGCCCCCGGAAACCGTTGGTTTCTGGAACGCGCTCGTGCGATGAGCGTCGGTCGGTCGGACCGTCGGACCGTCGGACTGTGCCTCCTCTTCGCGTTCGCGACAGTCGCCTGTCACGGAGATCGAGCGCCGCATGCGCTTCCGATCCCGGGAGACTCGGGGGACCGCATCATCGTGGAGGTGCTGAATGCCAGCGGGAGACCCGGCCTCGCCCGTGCGGGCACGCGGGTCCTGCGTCGGGCGGGCATCGATGTCGTGAGCTTCGGGAACGCGCCCCCGGGGGGGGGGGAGGGGGGATCGCCGCTCGACTCCACCCGTATCTTCATCCGCCGCGGGCCGGCATCCGTCGGCGAACGCATCCGCAAGGCGCTGCGCGTGGGCAAGGTGATCGTCCAGGCCGACAGCACCCGGTTACTCGACGCGAGCGTGCTCCTGGGGTCGGATTTTCGACCGCGGGCCCAGCTCCACCCGTAACTGCCCGCAGGCGGCGCTGATGTCGAGGCCTCGGCTGCGCCGCAGCACCGCCTTGACGCCGTGCTGCTTCAGCCGCCGCTCGAAGGCCAGCATTTGCGCGTGGGGACTGGGGGTGAGCCCGGGCGCACCGCCCGGGTGGAGCGGCAGCAGGTTCACCAGCGCCCCCAGGGGGCTGGCGAGCGCCGCCAGTGCGTCCGCCGTCTCGAGGGAATCGTTGTGCCCGTTGATCAGCACGTACTCCAGCGTCACCCGCCGCCGGAACTGCTGCAACGCCGCCAACACCGCAGCCAGCGCGTATTTCCGCTCGATCGGCATCAAGGTGTGGCGCAGCGCCGGCGTCGGCGCGTGCAAGGACAACGCCAGCCGGAACTGCTCCGGCCGCCTGGCGAGCTTGGCCAGATTGGGCACGATGCCAACGGTGGAAACCGTGATGTGGCGCGCGCCGATCTCCAGGCCCTCGGGGTGGTTCAGGATCGTGAGCGCGACGTCCACGTGCTCCCAGTTGAGCAGTGGCTCACCCATGCCCATGAACACCACATTGGTCGGTTTCATCGCGGGGTCGCGGAGCACGACTTCCCGGACCTGGCCCGCGATCTCCCCGGGAGAGAGGTTACGCCGCCATCCCATCAGGCCTGTGGCGCAGAACACGCAGCCGAGCGCGCACCCGACTTGGGAGGAGAGGCACAGGGTGCGGCGGTTTCCTTCGGGAATGAGGACCGACTCGATCGCTTCCCCATCGGCGAGCTTCCAGAGGAACTTCTCGGTCCCGTCGCGGGAGATCTGGTGCGCCGCGAGCTCGAGCCGCGGGAGCGGGAATGCCTGCTCCAGTGCTGCCCGAAGGTCTACGGGCAAGTCGGTGGCGTCGGCCCAGCGGGCTACCGGACGCGCCCACAGACGGGGAACGATCTGCCGCAAGCGGTAGTCGGGCTCACCGCGAGCAGCCAGCCACTCGGCGATGCTCGCCCGCGCCGAGTCGGGGGTGAGCGCCAGCAGATCCAGGCTCAACGGAGCCGGGTCTCCAGACCAACGCGAAACGCCGACCCGACATCGTTCCCGCCGCCGTCGCGCGCGAAGCTCACTTTGTAACGGCCGATGCCGACTCGCAACCCGCCGACCGCCCGCCATGTCGGGCCGGCGTACCCGCCCTCGCGCGCCACAAGGAGATCGAAGGCGAATGGGTCGCCGAAGTCGATCCCCGCGCCGAACTGGTGGTCCGCGCCAAAACCGTGGCCGAAGGCGACGCCGTAACGAGCACGGATGTTGGCGGCCGAGCCGCCGTTCCAGAGCGGGCCACGGAACACTCGGCACTCGAGCCCCGCGTAGATGTCCTGCGCCGCATCGCTGGTGGACCCGCGCGAGAAAAAGTGCGTGGCGGCAGCCACCCGCAGGACGTCGCCGATACGCCGGTCGAACCCGGCGTCGAGGGTCCAATGACCGACGTCAGTCTGGTCGAGCCGGGTCTCGTGGTAGGCGAGGGTCGCGGCGACCGCCATACGCTCCCGGACGAGCGCCCCACTTGCGCCGACGGTGTGGGTGAAGAAGGGGATCGTGCCCTGATCGGGCTCGGGACTCAGCGAGGTCCGCGTCAGGCCGCGGAGTTGCATGCGGCCATACACTACCCCCATCCGACCCCCACCGCCGCCGAGCCGCATCCGCAGCACGCCGAGGAACCCCGAGGCATTGACGGCGTCGGGCGTCTGAATGGCGTCGATGCCGAGCAGCGCTTGCGCGCCATCGTCGTGCTGGGCGGGGTTCCAGAAGGCCGCTGACCCGCCGGTGGCCAAGGCCTCGGGCACGGGGACGGTGGCGGCTGCGAGGCGCCACAACTCGGCGCCGGCCGCTTGCTGAGCGAGGAGGCCGATCGGCCACAGCCCGGGGAAAGCGCAGGCGGCAAGCTTCAGGTAGCGATGTAGCATTGCTGGCTCAACTTAACTAGATTCAATCGCTTACACCACTTGGGCAGATCGTGCGTCTCTCCGAGCTGTTGACACCGAACCGTATCCGCGTCCCCCTCAAAGCAACCGACAAAGAGGGGGTCTTGCGGGAGCTCGTGGACATGGCGGTGGCCGGCAACGGAGCAGCGGCCGCGGAGGTCCTGGGGGCGATTCTCGAGCGGGAGCGGCAGTTTCCGACGGGGATCGGGTACGGCGTGGCGGTCCCGCACGGCAAGTCCCCCAGCCTCGCCGCCCTCTCCGTGGTAGCTGGGACGACCGACCGCCCGGTCCGGTATGAAACGATCGATGGCGAGCCGGTGCGCCTGTTTTTCCTGCTGGCCGGTCCCGAAGCGCTGGCCGGGGTCCACGTGAAAGCGCTGAGCCGGATCTCGCGCCTGGTGCGCCAGGAACCGCTGCGGGCGCGGCTACTCGCGGCCAAGACGCCGGAGGAGTTCTACCGCACGTTGTGCGCGGCGGAGGGAGCGTGACCTCGTGAGCGGGACGTCCAGGCGCACCCATCGCTGCGGCGAGCTGCGGAGCCAACACGTCGGCCAGCAGGTACGGTTGGGGGGGTGGGTACACCGGCGCCGGGACCTCGGGGGGATCGTGTTCATCGACTTGCGCGATCGCGCGGGGATCGTGCAGGTCGCCGTCGGCCCGGACGCCCCGGAGGCCGTGCGGCGCGCGGCCAGTGGGCTCAGCGGTGAGACCGTCATCGAAGTCGACGGCAAGGTCGTGGCCCGGCCCGCCAACATGAAGAACCCGGAGCTTGGGACCGGCGACATCGAGGTGCAGGCGACCAGGATCGTCACCGTGGGCTCGGCGGCGACTCCTGAGATCCCGGTCGCCCGGACGAAGGGCGAGGAGCTTCCCGCCGAGGAGCTGCGGCTCAAATACCGCCACCTGGACCTGCGGCGTCCCGAGATGCAGGCGAATCTGATCCTCCGCCACCGGTTGCTGCAGCGCACGCGGAAGACGCTTTCTGACCTCGAGTTCCTCGAGATCGAGACCCCGATCCTCACCAAGCCGACCCCGGAGGGGGCGCGGGACTACTTGGTACCGGCCCGGGTGCACCCGGGCGAGTTCTACGCCCTGCCGCAGTCCCCGCAGATCTACAAACAGCTGTTGATGGTTTCCGGGTTTGACCGCTACTTCCAGGTCGCGCGCTGCTTCCGGGACGAAGACCTGCGCTACGATCGGCAACCCGAGTTCACCCAGATCGACCTCGAAGCCTCGTTCGTGGCTGCCGAGGACGTCCAGGGATTCGTAGAAACGGTGTTGGTGGCGTTGTGGGAGGAGGCAGGCCACGCTGTGCAGCGGCCGTTCGCTCGGATAGCCTGGCGCGAGGCCATGGAGCGCTACGGTACCGACAAGCCGGACTTGCGGTACGAAGGACTTGCCATCGTCGACTGGACGACACAGGTGTCGGCGCTGGGCGTCCCCTTCTTCGCCACCGCCAAGGACGGCGCGCGAGTGCGGGGGCTCGCCGTCAAGGGCGGAGGCGCGTTGTCGCGGAAGGACGTGGATCAGCTCGCGGAGGCGGCCAAGCAAATGGGCGGGGCGGGGCTCGCCTGGGTGAAGCGCCAGGGCGACCAGCTTTCAGGCTCGGTCGCGAAGCACTTCAACGTCGAGGCGCTGGGACGCCTGGGTGTGGGCGACGGCGACGCGGCGCTGATGACCGTCGGCCCGGACCGGGTGACCTCGCCGGTGCTGGACAAGGTGCGCCAGGAATTGATCCGCCGCCTCGCCCCGCCACCGGCGCGGGCCCATGCGTTCTGCTGGGTGGTGGACTTCCCCCTGTTCGAGGCCGATCCGGCCACCGGTCTGCCGGTGTTCGCGCACCACCCGTTCACGGCGCCTCATCCCGAGGACGTGGCCCGGCTCGATCGTGAGCCGCTCGCCTGTCGAGCGCTGCACTACGACGCCGTGTACAACGGCCACGAGCTCGGCTCGGGCTCCATCCGGATCACGGATGCAGCGATCCAGCGCACTGTGTTCCGGCATCTCGGGCTCTCCCCGCAGGAGATCGAGGCCCGGTTTGGGTTTCTGCTCTCGGCACTGGCGGCCGGGGCGCCACCGCACGGCGGGTTCGCCGTCGGGTTCGACCGGGTCGCGATGTTCTTGACGGGAGCGGGCTCGCTGCGTGACGTCATCGCGTTTCCCAAGACCACCGCGGCCCGGGCGTTGTTCGAAGGAGCGCCGTCGCCGGCGCGCCCGGACGACCTGGCGGCGCTGCATATCCAGGTGACGGCATGAGCGACGACATCGTCCACCGTCTGGCGGTCGAAGGCGTCGACCCGCTCTCCCTCGCGGGCGTGAACGACGGCAACCTGGTCGAGCTCACGAAGCGGCTGGGTGTGCGGGTGTCGCTGCGGGGTGACGCGCTGACGCTGCAGGGACCGCTGGCGGCCGTGGAGCGAGCGGCGCCAGTGGCCCAAGCGATGGTGGACTTGGCCCGCATGGGCGAGCAGCTCGACGTTCACGACGTGGAACGGCTCGTGGTGGAGGAGCAAGCGGGGGCGCTGGCGATGGAGGGCGCGGCGACGGAGCTGAAGATCATCCTGCCAGGCCTGCGGCGCGTGATCCAGCCCAAGACCGCAGGCCAGCGCGAGTACCTGCAGTCCATCGTGCAAAACGACATCGTGATCGGCATCGGGCCGGCCGGCACGGGGAAGACGTATCTCGCGGTAGCGGCCGCGGTGGACGCGCTGGCGCGCAAGCGCGTCCGGCGCATCATGCTGGCGCGACCGGCGGTCGAAGCGGGCGAGAGCCTGGGCTTCCTGCCCGGCGACCTGCAGGAAAAGGTGGACCCCTACCTGCGCCCGTTGTACGACGCGCTCGAGGACATGATGCCGCGGGACCGGGTGCAGAAAGCCCTCGAGTCGCGGACGATCGAGATCACGCCCCTCGCATACATGCGTGGCCGCACCCTGTCGGACGCGTTCGTGATCCTCGACGAAGCGCAGAACGCGACCGGCATGCAGATGAAGATGTTCCTCACCCGGCTGGGCGTGAACTCGCGCGCCGTGATCACCGGGGACAAGACCCAGATCGACCTCGCCAACCGCGAAGATTCGGGGCTCCTGCAGGTCGAGCGGATCCTGCCGGGGATCGAGGGGATCGGGTTCTGCTACCTCACGGAAACCGACGTCGTGCGGCACCGCCTGGTGCGCGACATCATCCGCGCTTACGCCGAGGACGCGCAGGGCTGATATGCGGCGGCCATCAGCGGCGGAGCTGCGCTACCACGGGGCGCGCTGGGCGTGGGTGCTGGGCCTAGCGGTCCTGGCCTACCTCGCCTTCCCGTCCAGTGCCACAGACCTGGCGCCGCTGCTCAAGTTAGGCGTTCTGGCCGACCGGGACGTCATCGCCCCGTTCGATTTCGTGGTCAACAAGACGGACGAGGAGATCCGGGCCGAGGCGGAAGAGCTCGCCAATTCCGCGAAGCCGATCTACCAATTTCAGCAGCGCGCCTACGACAGCACCACGGCCGCGATGCACGCCTTCTTCGACGGACTGAGCGCGGCGCCTGGAGGCGCGCCGGGCCTGGAGCGCGCCGCGCGCGACCACGGGGTCACCATCACCGCCGCCGAGGCCGGGTATCTCAGCAAGGGCGGGAAGCGCCGGGCGCTGGAGCGGGCGCTGGACGACCTGTTCGCGCAGACGCTGGCGCAGGGCGTCACCGCCCAGGGCGGCTTGCAAGGCGAGTCGGCCCCGCAGCTCATCGTGCGGCGCGGCACCGTCGAGCTGCCGATGGCGCGCGACCAGGTGCTGACATTCAACCAGTACCTGTTGCGCTCGCGGGCGCTGCACCCGGACCCCGGCTCGAGCGTGGGGGACGTCGTCTACCTCAAGCTGGTCCGGCGCTTCTTCCGGCCGACGCTGGCGCGGAACGAGGGCGAGACGACACGGCGGCGCACCGAGCTGATGGGCAGCGTCGAGCCGAGCAAGTACGTCGTGCGCCAGGGGGAGCGCATTGTCGCGGCCCGCGAGATCGTCTCCGGCCCGGCGTACGAGAAGCTGGTGGCGCTGCACAACGAGCTGGCGCGTCGCGGGGCCGCCACCAGCAACTCGGTCGGCGGCGCGTTGGGGCCGATCCTGCGAGATGCCTTGATCCTCGGTGTGTTCTGGGTGCTGATGCTGTTCTATCGTCGCGAGACGTATCGCGACACCCGCCAGGTAGCGCTGGTCGGGCTGTTGTTCGCCGCGACGCTGCTCGGCGCGGCGGCGGTCGCCCGCACCCGGGCCATTACCCACCCCGAGCTCATCCCCCTGCCGTTCCTCGCCATGATGCTGACGGTGCTGTTCAACGGCCGGGTCTCCATGATCGGGGCGATGATCGTCTCCGCCGTCATCGGCACGCAGCCCGTGTTTCACGACACGCCGGCGCTGTTCCTGAGCCTCACAGGGGGCGTCACCGCGGCCCTCTCGGTGAAGACCCTGCGGCGCCGGAGCAACCTGTACACCGCCGTGCTCATCACCTGCGCGGGCTACCTCGCCGGCGCCCTGGCGCTCGGGCTGGCGGGGGGGTGGCGCGTTGCCGATATCGGATGGACCGCGGTGTTCGGCATGACGAACGGGCTCGTCTCTGCGTCGCTCGCCATCCTGCTGTTGCCGCTGGCCGAGTCGTTCACGCACATCACCACCGATCTCACGCTGCTCGAGCTCTCCGACCCTAGTCGCCCGTTGCTGCGGCGACTCTCGCTCGAAGCCCCGGGCACCTACGCCCACAGCATCGCGATGGCCAACCTGGTGGAGGCGGCGTGCAACCGCATCGGCGCCAACGGCCTGCTGGGCCGCGTCGGCTGCTATTATCACGACATCGGCAAGCTTGGCAACCCGGGGTTCTTCGTCGAGAACCAGGCGCGGGGAGCCAATCCTCACGATCGCATCCCGCCGGCGCAATCGGCGGAGATCATCAAACGCCATGTCACCTACGGCCTCGAGCTCGCCGCGGAGGCCAAGCTCCCCGCCGTCGTCGCGGCCTTCATCCCTGAGCACCACGGGACGACGGAGATCACGTACTTCTTCGACCGTGCCAAGAAGCAGGCGGCGGGGACCCCCAAACGCGAGGACTTCCGCTACCCCGGACCGCCGCCGCGCTCGGTGGAGACCGCGATCACCATGGTGGCGGATTCGGTGGAAGCCGCGTTGCGCGTGATCGACGACCTCACCCGGGACAAGATCGAGGGAGCGATCGAACAGATCGTGAAGGGCAAGCTGGCGGCGGGGCAGCTGGACGAGGCCCCGATGACGCTGCAGCAGCTCGACCAGGTGAAGGCCGCATTCATCCGCGTGCTCAGTGGGATGTACCACAACCGCATCGACTATCCGGAGTCCAGTGGCGGGATCACGAAGGCCTGGCAGCCGACCCAGTCGACGTCCAGCCGCTGAACGGCGGCTGGCCCGCGCTGCGGGCCGCGTGCTGGCCTGGGAAGGAGCGCACCGCGCACGCGTCGAGCTGACGCTGCTCGACGGGGCGGCGATGCGCCGCCTGAACGCCCGAGCCTTCGGTCGCCGCCGGCTCACGGACGTCATCGCGTTCGCCCTCCCCCAACCGGACGGATCCCTGCTTGGCGACGTGTATGTATGTCCCGTCGCCGCCGCCACCTTCGTGGGCAACGGGAGACGGGCGACCGGCACTACGACAGGCGTGCGAGAGGAGTTGATCCGCCTCGTGGTGCACGGCACGCTCCACGTGCTCGGCTACGACCATCCCGATGGGCCGGCGCGCACGCGCTCGCCGATGTGGCGGCGGCAGGAGCGGTACGTGCGCCGGCTGCTGGGAGGGGAGAGGTGAGGCCGGGCGAGGCCGTGCTCACCTGGTTCGGCGTGATCGCGGGGGTCGCCGCCGTGCTCTGGGCCGGCCTCCTGGCGCTGGCCGAAGAGGCGGCGGTGGGCGAGGCGCTCCATACCCTCGGGGATGCGCCGCCGGCCGCGGCCCGGGGCCGTGTGCCGCTGCATCGCGCGCTTCACGTCGCGCGGCTCGCGCTCCTCGTGCTGGGCGCGGTGGCGGCCGCCCACGCCCTGGCGTGGTGGCAGCGCCCGCTCGCGGCGGGGTTGGGTATGCTCGCCATCACCTCGTTGCTCCTCTTCATCGTCGGCGACGCGCTGCCCCGCAGCGTCGTGCGGGTGGCGCCGGAGCTGGCCGAAGACGCGCTGCCGCTGGCACGGCGAACGCTGGCACCGTTCGGCCCATTGCTGATCCTGCTCGCCTGGGTGGACCGCGGGCTCCACGGCCTCGTCTCCACCCCGCAGCCCTTGCAGCCGCACCTCGGCCCGTCGCAGCGGGAGATGCTGCTCGGCGTCTTTACGCTCGCCGACGCCACCGTGGACGAGGTGATGACCCCGAGGCTCGACCTGGTGGGAGTGGACGTATCCGCCTCCTTGGACGAGGTGCTCGAGGTGTTCCGCCGCCGCGAGCACACGCGGCTGCCGGTGTACGACGGCACGCCGGACAACTTCATCGGCATCCTCTACGTCAAGGATCTGGTGCCGCTCGTGATGGGCCTCCCGGCTGGCGAGCGCGAGCGCCGCTGGCAGGAGCTGGTGCGACCGGCCGCGATCGTGCCGGAAACCAAGACGCTCGACGCGCAGTTGCTGGACTTCCAGCGGGGCCCCTCGCACATCGCCATCGTGGTGGACGAGTTCGGCGGCACCGCCGGCCTAATCACGCTCCAGGACGTGCTCGAGGAGATCGTCGGCGAGATCCGCGATGAGCACCACCTCGACGTCGCCCCCGCCATCCGACGGGACGGGGAGCGCTTCTGGGTGGACGGGCGGGCCGGGCTGGCGGAGCTCTCGCTGGCGCTGGGCCGCTGCTTCGAGCACCCGGACGTCTCCACCGTCGGTGGGCTCATTTACACGGTGTTGGGGCGCGTGCCGCGGTCAGGTGAGGAGCTCACCGTCGACGGGTTTCGAGTGGTGGTCGAGCGCGTCGAGCGACGACGCGTCACACGCGTGTATTTCGAGCGCCAGCCATGATTCCGCCACTGTTGCTCCTGGCTCTTGGGCTGGGAGTCGCGGGCGCGGCCGCCGCCGTCGGCGTCGCTGCGGCCGCGGTGAGCCAGATCGAGCTGACGCGCTGGGTGTCCTACAAACTGCGCGGCGCCGCCGCGGCCGTGCGGCTGCTCGAGAACCCGGGTATGGTCCTCGCCACTGCGAACGCGCTGACGACCCTGGGGATTATTCTCGCGGCCGGAGCAGTGCCACCCCTGCTCGCCCGCACCACGCCGACCTTCCTGGGCGTGTTGACGGTGACCGTGATTGTGCCTCTGTTCGTGAGCGCCGCCTATCTCGTGCCCCGGGTCGTGGGACGTCGCTGGGCGGAAGCGATCGTGTCGCGGGCGGTGCCGGGGATGGAGTGGGCGGGCCGACTGCTGGCGCCGTTCATCCCCCGCCGGGAGCCCTCGACCCGAACCGCGCTCGCCGCTGTGCTGTCGAACGCCGGCACTGACGCCCTGGCCGCCGCGGGCGAGATGGAAGTCGTCTCCGGTGTGCTGGCCTTCGCCGATCGCCCGGTCCGCGAGCTCATGACGCCGCGCACGACGATCGTGGCGATTCCCGAAGGGATGGCGGCCGCGGAGGCGGCGCACGTGTTCTCCCAGGCCGGGTACAGCCGCTATCCCGTCTACCACGGGTCGCTGGACGAGATCGTCGGGGTGACGGATGCGTTCGACCTGCTGCAGCTGCAGCCCGAGGACCCCGTGCCGGTGCGGTCGGTCCTGAGCGTGCCCGCCACCCAGCACGCGGCGGAGCTGATGCTGGCCATGCAGCGGGGTCAGGGGCACCTGGCGGTGGTGCTCGACGAGTATGGTGGGACGGCGGGCCTCGTCACCTTCGAGGACCTGCTCCGGGCCCTGGTCCGCGAGGTATTCGCCGGAGACCAGCCTGCCGCGGAAGGGGCCGGGGGGATGCCGCCGCGCCTCGTAGAGCTGGAGGGGGGCGCGCCCGCGATGCGGCTGGAGGAGGCATTCGGCGTCAAGGTCGACCGTCGCGGGGCGCAAACGGTGGGCGGCCTGCTGAGTCAGGCGCTCGGCCGGATCCCGCGCGCCGGGGGCCGCTTCCTCTACCTGGGGCTCGAGTTCGACGTGCTCGCGGCGAGCCCGACGCGGGTGGAGCGGGTGGCGGTGCGGCGCGCCGGCGTGCGGGCGATCTCGCTCGACCGCCCCGAGGAGCAAGGCTGAGGGGTGGCGTGGCGGCTGGACGACGCGTTTCTTCTCTTGCCATGCCCAAGAAAAAAGAGCTCACCTACCTGGACGTGGCCGAAGCGTGGCCGCGTCTCACCGCCGGCGATCGCGCTCGGCGGCTGAAGCAGCTCCCGCCCGAGGTCGGGCACGAGTTCTTCTTCGACCTCAGCGCCCCCGACCAGAGCGATGTGGTACTCGCGCTTCCCCCGGCCGAGCGGCGGCCGTGGATTCGGCTGCTCGCTCCCGACGACGTCGCCGATGTGATCCAAAGCGCGCCGGCCGAGCAACGGGCCGGGCTGCTCGCCCTCCTCGACGAGCCGAGCCGAGCCGAGGTCACCGCCCTCCTCGCGTACGCCGAGGACGAGGCGGGCGGTCTGATGAACCCCCGCTACATCCGCGTGCGTCCGGAGATGAGCGCCGCGGAGGCGCTGGGCTACTTCCGGCGGCAGGCGCAGCAGCGCAGCGGCCGCGACACACCGACGTACGCCTACATTCTCGACGCCGAGGGCAAGCTGGTGGGCCAGGTGACCCTGACCGACCTGATCGCCGAGGATCCGACGACCAGCATCGCCCGGCTGATGCGCACGGATATCGTCACCCTCCCCGAGGAGGCCGATCAGGAGGAAGTGGCGCGCGTGTTCGCCGAGCACAGCCTCGGCGCCGCGCCGGTCGTGGACGCCAGCGGCCGGATGAAGGGCGTCGTCACCGCGGACGACGTCGTGGCGGTCGTCGAAGAGGAGGCCACCGAAGACATCCAGAAGCTGGGCGGCTCGGAGGCCCTCGATGCCCCCTACCTCAAGACCGCCCTGGGGCGCATGGTGCGGAAGCGGGCGGGATGGCTCGCGTCGCTGTTCCTGGGCGAGATGTTGACCGCGACCGCCATGGCGCGCTTCGAGCAGGAGATCGCGCGGGCGGTGGTGCTCGCGCTGTTCGTGCCGCTCATGATCTCGAGCGGCGGCAATTCCGGCTCCCAAGCGTCGACGCTGGTCATCCGGGCGATGGCCCTCGGCGAGGTGCGACTCCGGGACTGGTGGCAGGTGATGCGCCGGGAGGTCGGGGCGGGCTTTGCGCTGGGATGCGTGCTCGCGACCATCGGGTTCTTGCGCATCCTGGTCTGGCAGGCCGCGGGCGGGCTGTACGGGCCGCACTACCTCGCCATCGCCTTCACGGTCGCCATTGCCCTGGTCGGCATCGTGATGTGGGGCACCACCGCGGGAGCGATGCTGCCGTTCATTCTGCGTCGCCTGGGATTCGATCCGGCGAGCGCATCCGCGCCGTTCGTGGCGACGCTGGTGGACGTCAGCGGCATCCTGATCTACTTCACGGTGGCCAGCCTGGTGCTTGCGGGGCGGCTGCTGTGAGGCCGCCCCCGGCCCATCGCCCCGCGTTATCTTTCAGAGCGGATGGGGACTGATCAGATCCTGGACGGCCTGGCGCGGGGCGACACCGCCGCGCTGGCCCGCGCCATCAGCCTGGTCGAGAACCAGCGCGACGGCTACGAGCGGGTGCTCGCGCACGTACACGCCCGAGTGGGTCGGCGGGGCACGCGGCGCATCGGCCTGACGGGCCCGCCGGGCGCCGGCAAGAGCACCCTCGCCGAGCGGCTGGTCCAGCACTACCGGGGCCAGGGGCTCACCGTGGCGGTGATCGCAGTCGATCCGACCAGTCCGTTCACGGGCGGAGCTCTCCTCGGTGACCGCATCCGCATGGAGTCCGTCAGCCTCGACCGGGGCGTGTTCATCCGCTCCATGGCCACGCGGGGCTCGCAAGGGGGCCTCGCCACGACCACTGAGGAAGTGGCGGACGTCCTCGACGCCTTCGGCTTCGACCGCATCCTGATTGAGACCGTGGGGGTGGGGCAGACCGAGCTCGACATCGCCCGCACCGCCGAGTCGACCGTGCTGGTGCTCGTCCCCGAGTCGGGCGACGGCATCCAGACACTCAAAGCCGGCGTGATGGAGATCGCGGACGTGTACGTGGTCAACAAAGCCGACCGTCCAGGCTCCGACAAGTTGCAACAGGAAGTGGAAGTGATGCTGGGCATCCGGCGGGGCAACGCCTTCCGGCACGTCCCCGCCCACCACCGGTCGGGCAGTCGGACAGTCGCACGGCCGGACGGTGAGCGCTCTCGGTCAGACGGTCCGACCGTGCGACCGTCCGACCAGTGGGAGCCCCCCGTCCTCGCGGCGGTGGCGGTGAAGGGGGAGGGCATCACCGAGCTGGCGGACGCGCTCGAGCGGCACCGCGTCTCCCTCGAAGCGACCGGCCGCCTCGAGGCCCGTCGGCGGGAGCGGCTCGCCGAGCGGACGCGGACGGTCGTGAATCGGACGTTGCGGCATTGGATATGGGCGGACACGCCGGCGGAAGCGCTGCTGGGACAGGCCCTCGACGCCATGGTGGCCGGTCGCCGCAGCCCCTACGACGTCGCCGCCGAAATCCTCGAGCAGGTCAAGAGCGGAGCGACTCGATGAGCAGCGACCGCAAGCCCGTCTACGGACCGGAGGACCTCGCCGGCTTCGACCCGGCGCGGCAGCTGGGGGAGCCGGGCCGGTTCCCGTTCACCCGGGGCATCCATCCCACGATGTACCGGGGCCGGCTCTGGACCATGCGACAGTTCTCCGGGTTCGGTACGGCGGAGGACACGAACCGCCGCTACAAATTTCTGCTCGAGCATGGGCAGACGGGTCTGTCGGTGGCCTTCGATTTCCCGACGCTCATGGGGTACGACTCGGACCATCCGCGCGCCGAAGGAGAGGTGGGCAAGTGCGGCGTGGCGATCTCCAGCCTCGCCGATATGGAGAATCTGTTCCACGGTATTCCGCTCGATCAGGTCTCCACCTCGATGACCATCAATGGTCCGGCGGCGATCCTGTTCTGCTTCTATGTCGCGGCCGCGGAGCGGCAGGGCGTGGCGAGCGAGAAGCTGCGGGGCACGATCCAGAACGACATCCTCAAGGAATACATGGCCCAGCACGCGTGGGTCTACCCGGTGGAGCCCGCGCTCAAGATCATCGTGGACGTGTTCGAGTGGGCCACGCGGCACGCCCCGCAGTGGAACACGATCTCGATCTCCGGCTACCACATCCGCGAGGCGGGCGCCACGGCGGCTCAGGAGCTGGCGTTCACGCTGGCCAACGGGTTTACCTACGTGGAGCGGGGGCTGGCACGCGGCCTCGACGTGGACCAGTTCGCGCGGCGGCTCTCCTTCTTCTGGGACATCCACAACGACTTCTTCGAGGAGGTCGCCAAGCTGCGGGCGGCCCGGCGCGTCTGGGCCCACCACATGAAGGAGCGCTACGGAGCGAAGCATCCCCGCTCCTGGATGATGCGGTTCCACTCGCAGACGGCGGGCGTCACCCTTACGGCGCAGCAGCCACTCACCAACGTCGTGCGGGTGGCCTATCAGGCGCTGGCGGCCGTGCTGGGCGGCACGCAGTCGCTCCACACCAACTCACTGGACGAGACCCTCGCGTTGCCGACCGAGCAGGCGGTGCAACTGGCACTGCGGACGCAGCAGATCCTCGCGCACGAGACCGGCGTCGCGGACGTGATCGACCCGCTGGGCGGATCCTATTACCTCGAGGCGCTGACCGACCGCCTCGAGCGCGAGGCCGAGGGCCTGTTCGCCGAGATTCAGTCCATCGGCGGCGTGGTGCGGGGCATCGAGAGCGGCTGGTTCCAGCGGCAGATCGCGCGCTCGGCCGCCGAATTCCAACGAGCGGTGGAAGCCGGGGATCGGATCATCGTGGGCGTCAATGACTTTGTCTCCGACGACGACCACCCGGTCGAAATCCTCAAGATTTCCAACAATGCCGAGGAGAATCAGCGCCGGCGCCTGGCGCAGCTGCGTGCCGAGCGCGACGGCGTGCTGGTGAGCGAGCGCCTCGAGGCGCTGCGTCGGGCGGCCGAGCAGGATCACAACGTCATCGGGCCGATGCTGGACTGCGCCCGGGCCTACTGCACGCTGTACGAGATCCGTCACGCGCTGGAGCGCGTATACGGCGAGTACCGCGAACCGGTGTTCTTCTGATCATGACCGCGGTGACCGCCCACCCCGATGCGGCCGTGCGCGACGCCATCCACCGCCTGGCGGCCGTCCCCGTCGGCGCGCACCGGGTAGTGTCGTGCTATCTCAAGCTGGAGCCGCGCGACAAGACACGGGGCAAATACCTGATCAAGATGAAGAACCGGGTGCGCGAGGCGTTGACCAGCCTTGCCAAGCACCCCCTGGACCGGGCCACGCGGGAGCCGATCGCGGGCGACCTGGAGCGCGTGCTCAGGTACTTCGGCGAGCCGGGCCGGCTGCCACCCGCCCGAGGGATCGCGGTGTTCGCCTGCTCCACGCTGGGATTGTTCGCGGCCCTCCCCGTCCCGCATGTGCATCGCTCCCGGTTGGCGGTTGAGGCGACGCCGCTGGTGCGCGAGCTGGTCGCGCTGGAGCAGGAGTTCGGCACGATGCTCGTCGCCGCGTGCGACCGGACGGGGGCCCGGTTTTTCGAGGTCACGGCGTTCGACACCGTGGAGTTGCCCGGCCTAGCCGCGTCCCTCGCCTGGCGGGGCGGGCGCTTCCACGGCGAGCGCCACGCCGTCCGCGGCGGCGCACCGGCGGGCGGCTCGGGTGAGCACCACTACCATATGCGCATTCGCGAGGAGAAACACCGGCACTACGCCCGCGTCGCCGACCACATTTTCCAGATTCACATCCAGCGGCCGCTCGCGGGCCTGGTGGTGGCCGGCGTGGGCGTGGACGCGGCGAGCCTCCTGCCGCACCTGCACACCTACCTGCACGACCTGGTGCTCGGCGTGGTGCGGCTCAACCCGAGGGCGGTGAGCCTCGCCGAGGTGCGGGAAGCGACGCTGGCGCTGCGCGAGGAGCGAGAGCGCGCCTGGGAGCGCGCGCACGCGGAGGCCGTGCGGGACGGGGTGGGCGCGGGGTGGGCGGTGAACGGCATCGCCGCGACGCTCAAGGCGCTGCAACGAGGCCAGGTACGCACCCTGCTCGCCGATGGACGTGACGAGGACACCCGCATCGACGACGCGGTGGAGGATGCGCTGCGCCAGCGCGCCCAGGTCGACGTCCTCTACGACCAGCGGGCGCGGCGGGCCGTGGACGGCCTGGCAGCCCTGCTGCGGTTCCGCCGCTGATGGCGGCCTCCCGCAAGCGCCCGATCCGTGTGCTCGTCGCCAAGCCGGGCCTCGACGGCCACGACCGCGGCGCCAAGGTGGTGGCGGCAGCGCTGCGCGATGCCGGCATGGAGGTCATCTACACCGGCTTGCACCAGACGCCCGAGATGATCGCCCAGGCGGCGATTCAGGAGGACGTTGACGTGGTCGGGCTGTCCGTGCTCTCGGGCGCGCACCTGACACTGTTCCCCCGGGTCAAGAAACTGCTCACCGCCGCCGGGCGCAGCGACATCCTCCTCACCGGCGGCGGCATCATCCCACCCGAGGACATGACGACGCTCGAGCAGCAGGGGATCGGCCGGCTGTTCGGCCCGGGCACTCCGACCTCGGAGCTCATCAAGTACATCGAGGAGTGGGCGGCGCAGCATGTCGCCGTGTAGCTGCCTCCCCACCCCGCCCACGCTTTCGTGACGCGACTCAAGACCCTCTCCGCCGAATACCAGGAGCTGCGCGGGCGCTTGGAGCAGGGCGGCGGGTCGGACAAGATCCGTCGCCAGCACGAGCAGGGGAAGATGACCGCCCGCGAGCGCGTGGCCAACCTCCTCGATCGGGGAGGGGACGGAGCATGGTTCGAGATCGGCCTGCTCGTGGCCTACGACCAGTACGACGGGCAGGCGCCCGCGGCGGGTGTGGTGACGGGCCTGGGGCGCGTCACCGGCCGGCCGGTGGTCGTGGTCGCCAACGATGCCACCGTGAAGGCCGGCTCCTGGTGGCCGGAGACAATCAAGAAGATCCTCCGGGCCCAGGAAGTCGCCATGCGCCAGCGGGTCCCGATCATCTACCTCGTCGACTCGGCGGGGGTGAACCTGCCCTACCAGGGGGGCGTGTTTCCCGGCCAGTACGGGGCGGCGCGCATCTTCTACTACAACGCGATCATGCGACGCTACCTCAAAGTGCCGCAGGTCAGCGCAGTGATGGGGCCGTGCATCGCGGGGGGAGCATACCTGCCGGCGCTCTCGGACGTCATCTTCATGGTGGACGGAACGTCGTTCATGGGGCTCGGCGGCCCCAACCTCGTGAAAGGCGCGACCGGCCAGACCGTGGACGGCGAGACCCTGGGAGGGGCCAAGACCCATACGGCAGTGAGCGCGGTGGCGCACTACCGCGCCAAGGACGACGCCGACTGCCTCGCGCGGATCCGGGACTATGTCGCCCGGCTGCCCCGCTCGGTAGTCGCCGAGCACGCCGCCACCAGATCCAAGCGTGATCCCAAGGATCTCTACGACTTGCTGCCCGCCGACCACCGCATGAGCTACGACGTGCGGGGCGTGCTCGACTGCCTCCTCGACGGCGGCCGGCTCGACGAATTCCAGCCGGAGATCGCCCCGGAGATGATTTGCGGTCACGGCGCCATCGAGGGCCACGCCGTGGCGCTCATCACCAATTCCCGCCAGCTGATCAAGGACAAGCGAGGCGAGTCGCCGAAGATCGGCGGGATCATTTATACCGAGAGCGCCGACAAGGCAGCCTACTTCATCGAGAACGCCGACCGCGAGCGTCTGCCGCTGCTGTTCGTGCAGGACGTGTCGGGGTTCATGGTGGGCACCGCGGCTGAGCACTCGGGCATCATCCGCGCGGGGGCGCGGTTCGTGGAAGCCATGGCCACGGCCACCACCCCGAAGCTGGTGCTCACGGTGAACCATGCGTCGGGGGCGGGCTACTACGCGATGGCGGGGCAGGGCTTCGACCCCGATTTCCTCCTCAGCTGGCCCACGGGTCGGATGGGGGTGATGGAGGGGGAGTCCGCCGTCCAGGCCGTCTTCGGGAACGGCGTCTCCCAGCCGGAGAACGCCGCGGCTGCCAACGCGATGCGGGCCGATTACGACCACCAGTTGGACGCCCGGTTCGCCGGCGCGCGCGGCTACGTGGACGCCATCCTGCTCCCCGAGGAGACGCGCGACACGCTCGCCTTCCTCCTCGAGACCACCGCCCAGTTCACCGGCCCGCACATCGGGCCGTTCGTGTTGCCGAGTCACCCATGAGCGTCCGCCGTCCTCTCCCCCGTCCCCACCGTCCCCCCCGTTCCCCATGTCCCGCCGTGGCCATCGCGCTGCTGCTCGCCGCCTGCGCGGGGGGTGCGGCGCCGGCGCAGCGGCCGACGCCGAAGGTCAAGGCGGCACCGACGCCTGCCGATGCCACCGCCACCCCCGGCACCCGAGCGGAGCCCGAGCCGAGCACGCCGCCGGCGGAAGCGTTCCTCGAAGGGCTGATGCCGCTGGCGGCGACGGGCGTAGACCGTTTCCAGACCGAGCACCCGACGTACGACGGTCGCGGAGTCCTGATCGGGATCCTCGACTCCGGCGTCGACCCCGGTGTGCCTGGACTCATCGTCACCAGCACGGGGGCGCCGAAGATCCTCGACCTGCGGGACTTTTCCACCGAAGGCCGCATCGTGCTCGCGCCGGTTCTGCCCTCAGGCGACGCAGTGATCGTGGCCGGGAAGCGGCTCGTCGGGGCGGGACGCGTTGCCCGCCTGGCCACAGGCGCCCCCTGGTACGGCGGCGTGCTACGCGAGCTGCCATTGGGCAATGCCCCGGCCGCCGACCTGAACGGCGATGGCGATAATGCCGACGTCTTCCCGGTGGTCGTGGTGAAGGCGACCGACGGCTGGGTCGTGTTCCTCGACTCGAACCTCAACGGCTCCTTCGAGGACGAGCAGCCGCTGCATGATTACCGAGACGGCCGCCAGACGATCGCGCTCGGCACCAAGCCGGTGACACTGGCGGCGAACTTCTCCGAGGAGCACGGCGTCCCCGTGCTCGACATGTATTTCGAGACTCTGGGTCATGGCACCCATGTCGCTGGCATCGCGGCGGGGAACGATCTCTATAACGTCGCGGGCTTCGACGGCGTCGCCCCCGGCGCCCAGCTGCTCGGCCTCAAGATCGCCAATAACGCGCGCGGCGGGATTTCGGTGCACGGCAGCATGCAGCGCGCCATGGAGTACGCGGCCCGCTTTGCCGCCGAGCGCAACCTGCCGTTGGTGCTGAACATGAGCTTCGGCGTCGGCAACGAATACGAAGGCCAGGCGGTCATCGATTCGATCGTCAACGCGTTTCTGCGCGCTCATCCGGACGTCGTCTTCACCATCGCGGCCGGGAACGATGGACCCGGCCTGTCCACGATGGGCTTCCCGGCCTCGGCCGATCTGGCGATCTCCGTGGGCGCCCTGGTTCCGGGCCCCTTCCTCCGGAAGCCCGACCCTCGGCGTCCGCCCGCGCCCGACGTGGTGGCGTGGTTCAGCGCGCGCGGCGGCGAGACCACGAAGCCGGATCTGGTGGTGCCGGGCTTCGCCTACTCGACTGTGCCTCGCTGGAACACCGGCGATGAAGTGAAATTCGGTACCAGCATGGCGGCTCCCTACGCCGCGGGCCTCGCCGCCCGCCTGATCTCGGCTGTTCGACAGGAGAACCGCCCGCTCGTCGCCGCCGACGTGATGCAGGCGCTCCGCGTCTCCGCGACTCCCGTCCGGGGAGGAGGTCCGACAATCCTCGACGACGGCGCCGGCGTCCCGCAGATGGAGCGGGCCTATCGCTGGCTGCGTGCGGATCATCAGGGGTCGACGTACGTGGTACGCGCTGGGGGCACGGCCGCGGCAGCGTTCCGGCGCGACGGCTTCGACGGCCCGGGTGACACCGTCCAGCTGTTCCGCGTCGCCCACGCCGCGGGCCTGCGCGCCGCGCAGTTCAGGCTGTCGACCGACGCCGCGTGGCTCCCCGCGCCCGCGGCAGGGGCGCCTCGGCT
>CAZXKD010000011.1:25423-31297 GCA_964641215.1 uncultured Gemmatimonadaceae bacterium | reverse complement strand
TCGTCCATGTTCACGTCGATGATCTGGGCGCCGTTCTCGACCTGCTGGCGCGCCACGGCGAGCGCCGCTTCGTAGTCGCCGGCCTTGATGAGCGCCGCGAACCGCGAAGAGCCGGTGACGTTGGTGCGCTCCCCGATATTCACGAACAGCGTGTCGGGCCGGATGTTGAGCGGCTCCAGACCGGCGAGCCGGCAGAGGGGCGCGATCTCCGGAATCGCCCGAGGCTTGAGGCCCGACACCGCCTCGGCGATGGCGCGGATGTGGGCTGGGGTCGTGCCGCAGCAGCCGCCGACGATGTTCACCAGGCTCGACCGGGCGAACTCGCCCACGAGCTCGGCCATCGCCGCGGGGGTCTGATCGTAGCCGCCGAACGCATTGGGCAGGCCGGCGTTGGGATGGCAGCTCACCGGGACGTCGGCGAGGCGCGACAGGTCGTCCAGGTAGGGCCGCAGCTGCGCCGCGCCCAAGGCGCAGTTCAGGCCGACGCTGAAGAGGCCGGCGTGCCGGATGGCATTCCAGAACGCCTCGACCGTCTGGCCCGAGAGGGTCCGGCCACTCGCGTCGGTGATCGTGCCGGACACCAGCAGCGGGACGTCGGACCCCCGCTCCTCGAGCAGGCCGCGCAGGGCGAACAGGGCCGCCTTGGCGTTGAGGGTGTCGAAGACCGTTTCGACCATCAACGCGTCCGCGCCCCCGTCCAGCAAGCCCTCGGCCTGCGTGCGGTAGGCGGCGGCCAATTGGGCCACTGTGACGTTCCGGTACCCGGAGTCGTTTACGTCGGGTGAGAGGGAGGCCGTGCGGTTGGTGGGACCGAGAATGCCGATGACGAAGCGTGGCTGCTCGGGCGTGCGCGCGGTGACTTCGTCCGCCACGCGCCGGGCGAGCTTCGCCGCCGCGACGTTGAGCTCGTACACCAGCGCCTCGGTGCCGTAGTCGGCCTGCGAGATCACCTGCGCATTGAAGGTGTTGGTCTCCAGGAGGTCGGCGCCGGCATCCAGGTACGCGCGGTGGATTTCCTCGACCACGTCGGGGTGGGTGAGCACCAGGATGTCGTTGTTGCCCCGGAGCTCTTTGGGGTGGTCCTTGAGTCGGTCGCCGCGGAAGTGGCGTTCTTCCAGTCCGTAGGACTGGATCATCGTCCCCATGGCGCCGTCGAGAACGAGAATGCGCCGCGCGAGGGCGGCGCGGAGCTGCGCGAGGCGGGTCTGGCGATCGGTCATCGTTCCCCGAAAGAAAGGCCCCGTCGCCAACACGGACGCCGGGGTCCGGCCTTTTAGCGACTTGTTTAACGTGGCTGCAATAGCCGCAAATCACCACGAACCGACGGTTGTTGTTGCCCCTCAAAGCTAATCCGGCCGGGCTGCCGGGCCAACCCCAGGCAGGCCCAATTGCGACCTCGCGAGGCTAGCGGTAGCGCTCGATCAGACGCGCGGCCGGCCCCCGCCCCCCCCGACCCGGCGCGACGCGCACCAGCGCGCCACCTCCCGGGACCGTGGGATCTTGCGGCAGCAGGGTCACGAGCACGCCAGCGCTGTCCCGCTCGAACTTGAGGACCTGGACTGGAATACTGCCCCATCCGTGGAGGGAGTCGTCCGACTGAAGGGCCCCGATGGCGGCCCCGACCACCGCGATGCTGTCGGAGTCCGCCAGGGTGCGCGTGCCAGCGGGAGCGGAGGCGGGTCCCGCGGTCGTCGTTGCCGGCAGACGCTGGTGCAGCTGCTCAGCCCGGTGGCGCAAGGTGAGCATCCCCAGCGCCACGACGACAACGGCAATCGCGACGAACCGCCCGAGGCGCAGCTCCATTGCTGCAATATACGCCTTACGGAAGATTCATCAGCACGAGCTCGGCCGGCCCCGCCCCGGTGACCGTTCGGCGTGGCTCATCGGCGACTGCGGTCTCTCCTCGCTCGTCACTCTTGCGAGTCGTGATCATCGTCCGTCGCAGTTTTTCGACTGGTCCCGGCGGCCGCCAGGCCCAGGGTCCGCAGCAGCCCGAGCGCCTGGCGCTGCTGCCGGGGTGAGAGCCCCGCGACCGCGCGGCGCATCGTGCTGGCGTGGGGCGGGAAGATGCGATCCATCAGACGTCGGCCCCGCGCGGTGAGGGCTAGCGGCCGCTGGCGGCGGTCGCCTGCGCTCGCCACGCGGCGCACCAGCCCACGCTCCACCAGCTTGTCTACTACGTAGGTGGTGCTGCCGCTCTCGATGAGGATCCGTCGCTGCACCTCGCACACCGGGAGCCGGCCCTTGTGATAGAGGACCTCGAGCACCCCGAACTCGGTGGTGCCGAGGTCGAACCGGGCGATACTAGCCCGGGAGTGGCGCTCGACGGCGTCGAAGGCCCGGGCCAGCACCACCCACAGCCGCAAGGCCGGGTCACGACGAATCGTCGCATTGCGCATCACCATAGGAACCTCCCGGCGGGCCAACATGTTCCCATGGTGCTTAGAAGTCAAGTATCTCGAATTAAAGATAATTGGAGGACACGATGGCAGGGAATCTGGGGTTACTGGCGCTCCGGCTGGTGCTCGGGTTGGTGTTCCTGGGACACGGCGCGCAAAAAGCGTTTGGGGCGTTCGGCGGGCCGGGCTTGGGTGGCGCGAGCGGGTTCATGGCCAGCCTCGGCCTGCAGCCGGCCCGCTTCTGGGCCACGACGGCAGCGGTCGGTGAGCTCCTGGGGGGCGCTCTGGTGCTCCTGGGACTGTTCACAGCCGTCGGGGCGGCGCTCATCGTCGCCACGATGGTCGTAGCGATCGTGAAGGTGCATGGCCCGAAGGGCTTCTTCATCCAGAACGGCGGCTACGAGTACAACCTGGTGCTCCTCGTGGCAGCGCTCACGCTGGGGGCGACCGGCGCCGGGGCCTACTCAATCGACCACGCGCTGGGTTTCAGGCTGCTGTAACACACCCCAGCGAGGTGGCGTCAGGGCCGGCGCGGGTTGTCGGGGTGTTTGTCCGGCTTCGCCTGCCCGGGGGCGGCAGCGCGGGCTGCTGCCGCGCGCGCGAGGCCCGCGGCCGCTTGAGCGGGTGTCCGGCCTCGCGCCATCTGCACCCGCACCTCGCCGGGCAACCCCCCCAGATCCGCCGTCGTGTGGCCGCTGCGGATCGTTTCGCGGAGCAGGGCCACCGTCTGGACCGCGGGCACGCCCAGCGCCGTCAGCGTGCCGGCGACGCGCAGCGTGGCGGCCGGTGAATACGGGGTGGTGCTGAGCTTCACCAGCTCGCTGACCTGGGGCTCGGTCATGCCCGCGGCCAGGGTGAAGGCCGCCGCCTCGATCGTCTCACCGTCAGGGATCACGACGCCCCCGACGCGGATCCCCGCGGCCGCGGCGTCGAGCTGAGCGAGCACCAGCCGCACCGCCATGACCACACGCTCGGGCGGTACGCTCTTGGCGCCGCCCTCGATCGCCTTGTCGACCAGCGGGTCCACAGGCAAGCCGCGGGCGCTGGCCGAGTCGGCAAGGACGCGAACCGCGGCCGCGACCGCCGGCGGCACGCGACCGGCGAGGCGCGCGGTGACGTCCTGCTGGGCCGCGAGCGGCGCCCAGACGGCCGCGACCGAGAGCAGCCACGCGACACGCTGAGAGCTCACAGCACTCTCCCTCGCGACCCGCCGACCGCGATCACGCTGTTGCGGCGACCGAAGCCGTCGTCCACGGCCGGTGCCGCGGGGTCGGTGACCCAGCGTCGCCCGTCCACGACGAACGCGTACTGATGCTGCCCGGCGGGAAGCGCGACCGTGACGGTCCAGACGCCGTCGGAGCCGGTGCGCACCAGCGGCGTGGCCGCCTGGTCCCATTGATTGAAGGTGCCCGCGAGCCCGACCTGCTTGGCGCCCGGGGCGTACAGCACGAAGCGCACGAGCACGCTCTCCGCAGTGGCTGCAATCCCTGGCCCAGCGCCGCGGCGAGACAGCGCCCCCCGGCCGCCGAACACCAGTACCAGAGCCGCCGCGGCGGCGAGTCCAGCGACCAGCAGCCGGGGTCGCACGCGCACGCGCAGCTCCTGCGGCTCGGTAATCCAGCGCAGCAGGCCGCGCGACCGCGAAGCTGCCCTCCCCGCCGTGCGGGCCCGCACGGCCTCCATCACCCGCGCATCGATGGCCGCAGGCAGTATGACTGAGCGACGGTCTACAGCCGCCAGCAGTCGCAGCGCCTCGGCCCCTTCGGCCTGCAGCTCGGGTGGCAGCTCGGCCAGCGTGAGCTCGCCGTCGAGCAGCTGCTTCACCAGGGTTTGGTAGCCCGTCATGACCTCACATCCTGTCCTTCAAGCTTTGCCGGAGCCGGTCGTAGGCCCGGTGCATCCGCATCTTGAGCGAGGGCACGGAGCCGCCGATGCGTGCGGCGATCTCCTCGTAGGACAGCCCCTCGACGTGCTTCAACACGAACACTTCTCGTTGGTCCGGCGTCAGCTCCAGGAGCGCCTGTTGCAGCGCGTGGAGCCGTTCCTTGGCTTCCATCATCCCGTCGGATCGCTCGGTCGCGGCGATGGGGTACGCCTCGACGTCCGCCACGGGCCCAATCCGCGCCTCCCGCCGCCGCTCCGCGAAGCAGCGGTTCCGCAGGATGAGAAAGAACCATCCGGCGAAGTTGTCCGGGTCACGGCACTGCGCCAGCTGGTCGTACGCGCGGATGAACGCGTCCTGCACCGCATCCTCGGCCGCGTCCGCCGAGCCGAGCATCCGGGCGGCGTACCGCGCGTAGCGGTCGCGATAGCGACCGACTAGCTCGGCGTAGCGCTCGATGTCGCCGGCCAGTACCGCCCGCACCACCACTCCATCCGCCGCCGCGTCCCGTGAACCCAACCGGAGCCCCTGAAGTTCGTGCCCTCGATGCTAGAGGCCCCCGGCGGCTCGGGCAACTCCCCACGCATAAAGAGTATACGCGACAGGCTGGGTAACGAGGCTGCGCCGTGCGTTACCGCGAGATAGGGCCGGTCATCTTCACTCTCGCATGAACCTGGAGAACGAGCCGGGCCGGCTGACGCCGGATCGGGACTTGGTGGCGCGAATCGCCGCGGGAGACGGGGAAGCCCTGAGCGAGCTGCGCCGCCGGCACGACGGCACGCTGTACGCTCTGGCGTACGCCGTGCTGGGTGACGCCCGGGACGCCACGCACGTCGTGTCCGAAGCGTTCCTGCAGGCGACCCGCGCCGCGACGGAGTTCGACCCGAGTCGCGACCATGTGCCCGCCTGGCTGTCCGCAATGCTCCGGGCGCGGGCCCGCGAAGTGCTCCAGCACCGCTCCCCGACGCTCGGAGCGGCGGCAGTGCATCCGTAGATTGATGAAGAATGAAGAGGAGGACTGCATGCGCTTCACAACGACCCTGCTGACACTACTCGCGGTGCCCGCGCTGCTCGCCGCGCAGACGCCGCAGATTCCTAACGCCAACGCCTCGGATACCGCCACGCACAGAGTTGCACTGGCGCTGGAACATCGGGCCACGCACACACGCGGCAGCGTCGTCGGGCCGGACAACCGGCCGGTGACGCCGGCGATCCCTGCGATGCCAGCCAAGCCGGCGATGCCGGCCTCGCCCGCGTCGGGCGGCGGAGCGGCCGTCCCAGCTGTGCCCGCCAAGCCCGCGATGCCGGCCGTGCCCGCCTCGCCGTCCCAAAAGCCGACGAGCCCCGGGCAGTCCGGCAGCCATCGCCCCTAGAGGCTATCGGCCCTAAGCCAACGTAGCTTTCCGGCAGGATGCGATGGCTCTTCCTGCCGGTTCTGTTTCAGACCCAGGCCTCCGTCGGCCTGGGGGTCGGCACTGTGCGTTATGCCGGGGGCTCCCGTCTAGCCGTCGCATCCGTCTCTCCGAACCTCCAGTTCGTCTCGCCGATGTTCGAGTCCAACCTGGGCAGCTCCCTGGCGGCGCTCTCCGGCAA
>CAZXKD010000011.1:11450-25323 GCA_964641215.1 uncultured Gemmatimonadaceae bacterium | reverse complement strand
TTGGTGGATGGCAAGGAGTGGGTGGTTCCGCGCGGCGTCGCCACCGTCAACGACGGGCTGGGGGGGATCGTGGGGGTCCTGATCGTCAACTAGGCTCGGTCGTGAGAGCGGGAAACGAGAAACGGGAAACGCAAGCGCTTCTCACGTTTCCCGCTTCCCGTTTCCCGGAGATCGTCGCTACGGGCAGCCCCGGCTGGGCCGAGCCCGCGGCAGGCATTCGTCCAGCGGGACCGGCATCAGCAGAAACACCTGGTCTCCGGTCTTGTTGAACAGCCGCAGGTGCCCCGTCGGCGGAAGGTCCACGCCACTCGCGAAGTAATGCCGGTGATCGATCCAGCTGTGCCCGCCTTCGAACAGCAGCGAATAGCGCTTCTGCTTGAGCAGCGCCCGCAGGATGCTGTCCGGCGTTTGGACGCCGAGGTTCGCGACAGGCGCAAGGTTGCCCGAGTTCACCCGGATGAAGTTGATGTCCTTCGCGGCATCGAGGAGGTTCGTGGCCCCACCGATCCCGCGATTCGCTTCCGCCCGCAACAAGATCAGTTCCTCATTTCGGATGATCGGGACGGAGGCGGTGGGGCTCGAGTACCGGAGGAACCCCAGGCTGTCGCTGTGACTGCCGTACGGACGCAAGGCCACGAACTGGACCTTCGCCAGGAAGCGGCGGTCCTTTAGGGTCGAGGCGTTCTGCGTCTCGACGGAGTCGTACAGTGACGGGTGGGCGTACAGCTTCGCCGGGGTCGGGTCGTAGAGACCGTTGGTCAGGTCCCCCGAGCCGGTGCCGAACGCGTGATAGACACCCGCGTCGAAGCTGAAGCCCGGGTTCGTGTCGATGAACGTCGCCCCGCTGGTGAGAAGCGTCAGCGCGTCCGTGAAGCACGCCGCGCAACTGAAGATGGCGCCCCGGTAGACCTGCACGCGGGCCTTCAGCGCCCGGTTGAACTTCCGGAACGTGGCGGGGGTGTTGAACGTCCCGAACGCGCTGAAGCCGGACGACAGCTGGAAAGGAAACGCTCCACCGCCGGCGGCGAGATGCGTGTCGGCTGAATCGAGCAATTGCACGATGTGGGTGAACACGACATCGCGCGGCTGGATCGGCGCGGGCGGGTCCCCGAGCTTCGTGTTCACGTCGATCGGCGCGCCGATCGTGTCGCGGGTATTGATGACCTCGAGGAAATCGAGCCCCTGGATCGTCTGCGCGAACCCAGTCGTCGCTTCCTTTTCCGCCGCGCTCATGCCGATCAGTGCGGAACTCCCCAGCGCGGTGAGCAGGTTATTGGCCGCGCGAATGTTGGCGAAGCGCACCACCCAGAGGTTGCCGCCGAAGCGCGGGCCGGCGGGATCGAGCGGCCCGAACAGCAGCTCGGTCTCGAAGCGGTTGTCGCCCGGGTCGAAGATGAACGACTCGCGCCCGAACACGCCCAGCTCGGAGACATAGCCGTTATACTCGGCGATGTTGAGGCGGGCACCGACCAGGAGTCCCTGCGCCGCGGTGGCGATTTTGGAGGGCGTCGGGTGCGTCGTCAAATCGTCGATGCTCGGGTTGTTCAGGTCCGGCACTTCGGGATCACGGCAGGCGAGCGCCGCGCTCAGCGCCAGCGAGAGAAACGCGAGCTTCCTCATATGTCGGGACCTCACCGTGAGGAGCGGACTGGCTTGGAGTAGGGGGATCATGGTCAGAACCCCGCGCTGATGGTCAGCCAGAAGCTGCGGCTGCGCGGATAGGGCGCCACGTCGATGTTCCGCTGCACCGGCTGGTTGCCGAAGTTGCTCACCTCGGGGTCCATGCCGGTGTACGGGGTGATCACGACCAGGTTCCGCCCGCTGAGGCTCATCCGCACGTCGCGCGCCCCGGCCCACAGGTGGGCCACCACGCTCGGCGGGAGGGTCCACGTCAGCGTGACCTCGCGCAGCTTCAGGTACGACGCGCTCTCGGTGTAGGTCCCGGTGTAGAGGCCGTAGCGGCTCAGCCGGCAGGCTCCCAGCACGGTCGAACCCGTGCAGCCGCGTGCCGTGGCCTCGGCCGCGGTCAGCGGTACGGCATAATCGGCCGTAACCTGGCCCAGGTCGTACAGCAGCTTGGTCAGGTTGACGACGTTCGCGCCGTGCTGCCAGTCCCACAGCATGGTAAGGCCCAACGCCCCGTGGGTCACGTCGTTCGACCACGTGAGTTTGAAGTCGGGGCTGGCGTCGCCGATCTTGCCCAATTTCGGGTTGCCGAGAGCGTCGGGGCCCACGTTCCCGAACATCGACGTGGCCGATTGTCCCGGCTTGAGGAAGAAACAGCCGTCCGAGCAACCGAACCCACCGACCCGGAACCCCGTTGTGTCGCCACCCGGTAGCTCCATCACTCTGCTGCGGTTCAGCCAGAAGCTTGCCCGGGACACCCACTGGACGTCGGGGCGGTTGAGCGGGGCGTAGCCCAACGCCACCTCGATGCCGCGGTTGCGCAGCTTGCCGCCGTTCTCGAACTGCGTGGTGAAGCCGGTCGAGGGCGACAACGTGTGCGGCAGCAGCAGGTCGGACACCGATTTCTGGTACAGCGTGAGCTCGAGCGAGCCGCGTCCGCCGGCCAGGATGGCGTCCACCCCGCCTTCGATCTCCGTCTGGCGTTCAGGCTTGATGCCCGGGCTGCCGGCCACGCCGGTGAGCGTGAGCCCAGCGAGGCCGCCGATGCTCTGCGTGGCGTCCAGCTCCGTGAAGCGCTGGCCGTAGTTGGGACGATTGCCCGTCTGGCCGAACGCCACCCGCAGTTTCGCCTCCCCCACGCCGCCGAGCGGGTTTAGGAGTCGGTAGGACGCCGCGGCCTTCGGGTACCAGTAGTACTTGTGCTGGTCCCCGTTGTTGCTGGAGCGGTCGGCCCGCGCTCCGAGTGTCAACAGCAGCCGCTCGTCGCTGAGCAGCAGCTCTTCTTGGCCATAGAACCCGAAGTCGCGCACCCGTTCGCGGTGCTCGGTGACGGTCACGTCGGTCCCGGCGCTCACGTTCGATTGGCCAGGCGGCAGGTTCTTGCTGACGATCCTGCCGATGTTGAGGTCGTAGTCCTCTTCCTGGAACCCCACCGACGTCGTCGCGACAAGGGTGCCGGGCCGGTAGCCGTGGACGAGGTTGAGGTTGTAGTTGGTGTTCAAGTTGTCGCCGTTGGTCAGGAGCGACGCCCCAGGCTTGCCGGGCTGGATCACGGGCATGAACTGCAGCTCCGGTGGGAAGTACAGGGTGTTCTTCTGACCGAACCAGTCGAGGCCGCCGTTGCCGATCAGGCGCAGGTTATGCCGCTCGGTGTTGTACAGCTCGTAAGTGCCTTGCACCCCGCTGAGGTAGCGCCACACGTCCTCATCGTTGATCATGAGGGCGGCAGTCTGGAGCGGATTGCTCTGGATGAAATTGATGGGAGACAGGGTGCTGCCCCAGCTGCTGTCCGGCTTTTGCCGCAGGTCGAGGAAGCTCGGGATGAACTGCAGGGCCATGTAGTAGCTGACCCCGTTGTTGTCGTTGTTGTTGAGGCCGCGCGCACCGATCGAATGCACCAGGTCTGAGTGGAGGCTGATGTTGAACCGCGAGCTCACGTGCTGATCCAGGTTCAGGCGCAGGGACTGCCGCTTGTATCCGGTGTTGCGCTCGATGCCCTCGTCGTCCTTGATGAGGCCGCCCACGTAGTAGCGGGTGTTCGCGTCGCCGCCGCTGACGTTGAGGGCCGTCTCGGTAGACAGGTTGTGCCCGCCCGACAGCTCCTTCTCGTGGTCGAACGCCTGGCCGGGTGCGAAGTCCGGCTGGCCCCAGTTGGGGTTCGTGTTGTCATTACGGAAGAACCTGGCGGCGGCGGCGCCGAAGGCGGCGACGGCCTCGGTCGAGTCCTTGAACACCCGCGACCCGAGCTCGTGCGCCAGATCGAATACCCCGAACCGCTGGCGGATAGTGAACCGCGGCGGGCCGAGTTGCCCGCGGTGCGTCGTGATCACGACGACCCCGTTGCTGGCCTTCGCGCCGTAGATGGCGGAGGCCGACGCGCCTTTCAGAATCTCGACGTCCCCGATGTCGTCTGGATTCAAGTCGGCCACCCGGTTGATCTGGTCCTGCTGCAGCGGCGACGGGTTGGACCCCTTGTTGGACGCGCTGATCACTTCCTGGTTGTTCGGGATGGCGACGTCGCTCACGATGACGCCGTCCACGACGTACAACGGGGTGGCCGCGCCGAATACCGACGTGGTGCCGCGGAGCGCCACCTGCACGCCGCCGCCCGGCGCGCCGGAGTTGGTTTGAATGGCCGCGCCCGGCACGCGCCCCGCCAGCATGACCTCCACGCTCGGCGCCGCCACACGCGCCAGTTCGACGCTGCTCACGGCCGCGACCGCATTCGGCGCGTTGCGCCGCTCGATCCCGGTGGCCTGCCCCGTGACGACGATCGCCTCGAGGTTGAACACGTCCTGCTCGAGGGCGAAATCCACGGTGCTCTGACCGGCTGCGACGCTCGCCTGCCCCCGCTTGTAGCCGATAGCGCGCACCGCCACGGTCACCGCGCCGGCGGGCGCCGACACGGTGAACTCCCCCCGATCGTTCGTCGCCACGACGGTCGTGGTGCCCACGATCGACACGCTCGCGCCTGCCACCGGCCCGCCGCTCAAAGCGCCGGTGACGCGTCCGGTGATGGTGCGCTGTTGGGCACTGCCGTCCGCCACGCCCGCGCAGACCAGCAGGGCCGATGCGAGAAGACTGATGCGGTGAGCCACGGTGCCACCCTCCCCAGGGATTCGCGGTTCAACGAGCAGCGCGAAAGTGGGGCTACGCTGCACGACCTTTCGCGAGGCCGCAAGGGGGCTAGTCCGTCGCGGCCGCCGCCACAGGAACCTTGCCCCGGCCCGCCAAGGTGTAGCCGACAGGCCCGGCCAGCGCGATCGCCACCGCGATCCCGACACCGGGCAAGCCGATGTCCCGGCTGTGGAGCTCGAGCGCCACACCGCCCGCGAGGAGCAGAACCGGGAGCGCGGCGAGGAGCGCGAGCCCAGGCACGTCGAGTGGCACGCGGAAGCTGCCCCGCAGGCCGGGCTCGCGGCGACGCAACTGCAGCAGGGCTGCGAATTCCATGGCCAGCGCCGCTGTGTACAGCAGCACATCGCCGGCCAGCAGCCCGCCGAACGGAATGAGGGCGAAAATCGAGTACGCCACCGCCGAGACGAGCACCGCCTGGCGCGGCGTGCCGCGCGCATCGGTGCGCGCCAGCCTGGCCGGCAGCAGGCCGTCCTGGGCGAGGACCAGCGGGATCCGGGAATAGGCGAGCAGCAGCGCGTTGAACAGCGCGAACGCGCTCACCATCCCCGCCACGGCGAGCCACAGCGCGACCCAGGGGCCCGCCACGGAGCGCGCGATGCCGGGCCAGGCGCCGTCGCGCCACGCGGTCCAATCGGTGAGCGCCAGCGCCGGAACGATCGTGAGCAGGTAGACGGCAGTCACCAACGGGAGCGCGCGCGCCAGCGCCCGCGGGTAGGTGGCGCCCGCGTGCTCGATCTCCCCACCGATCGTCGAGGCGTTGTCCCAGCCGCTGTAGTTCCAGATGCTCTGGGAGATGCCGATGCCCAACGCCCCGACGAACGAGGTCCCGGCGGCGTGGAACGGAGTGACCGGCAGCGGCGTCGGCGTCGCCGCGAGCAGCCAACGCACGAGCGCCGTGCCGGTGAGCACCGCGAAGGGCGCGAGCACCGCGGCGACGAACCATCCCGAAGCCGTCCCCACCACCCGCGTGCCGCGCAGGTTGAGCCAGGTAGCGCCCCAGATCAACACCAGCGCCAGCCCCCACGCTTCCCCGCGCGACAAGCCGGGCGCGAACCAGCGCGCGTACTGGATGAAGAGCACGGGGTAGATGGCCATGTCGATGGCGGAGTAGGCCCAGGAGAGCCAGCCATTGAGGAAGCCCGCGAACCGCCCGAAGGCGCGTTTCACCCACTGGTAGTAGCCGCCCTCGGCGGGGAGCATCGAGGCGAGCTCGCCGATGAGCAGCGTTTCGGGCACGCTGTACACGACCGGCGTGGCGACCAGCAGCAACAGAGCCAGGCCGGGGCCCACGGACCCGACGAGCCCTTCCAGTCCGAACGGGCCGCCGGAGACGGTGAAGAACATGACCGCGACGAGCGGCCTGAGCCCGAGCCCCGCGCGCTTGGCCTCTATGCCGCTACGCCCCCGACGGCCCTACTGCTCATGGTCGTGTCCACTGCTCCAGATCACCCTCGGGTCATCGCTCACAAACGCTTGGACATGTACCATCCACCCGAAGATCCGCGGCAGGAATCGCCCGCCCACCGCGGCGCAGGCGGCGGCATCGGCGATGGGCGATTTCGGCCCGAACAGCGGCGCGCCGTTGCGCGTCTCGCGCCAGCGCGCTGGCTCCCCGCGCGGCGGCACGCACCAGTTCACGTGCTCGTGCCAGTGGGCGACGCTGAGGGGGATCCGCCGGTCCAGATCGTCCTCCGTGGCCCGCGCCCGGTCGGCGTACATCGCCCCGATCAGTTCGAAGCCGCCGTCGCCCCGCTGGCGGTACAGCAGCGAGGTCGGCTTCGCCGGCTCGAACCGGAAGCCTTCCTCGAGCGCGTTCAGCCAGTTGGTGAAATGGTAGACCGGCTGCCGCACGCCTGGCAGGAACTGCCGGAAGCCGTCGGCTTCGGCCACGCGCACGTCGCGATACTTGCCCAGCGCCTCCCGGATCTGCGCGACCAGGGCCGCCGCGCGCGACGAGTCGGCCGCGGTCGCGCGCCGTGACGGGGTCATCCGCAAATGCGGGTCGGCCCGCAGCGGGCCGCCCATCGCTTCGTGCGCCGCGGCCGCGGCGTTGTGGTCGGTCGAGTCCATCGCGCCCATTTCTCCCGCCTGAGCGGGTTGCTGCGCGCGACAGGCCGCGGGCAGGAAGAGCAGAACCCAGAGCCCCACCAGGCGCGCGGCCCTCATTTGACGATCACCGCCGGCAGGTCCTTCGCCTTGACCAGCGCGTTGAAGGCCGAGAGGTCGGTGTCGAGCACCGTCTTCAAGCGGTCGACCTGCGCCTGCAGCAGCGCGGCCAGCTCGCTGAAGACCTGGACCGACTGATCAGTGGGCGGCGCGTCCGCGCTGCCCACCACGCTCGCCAGCCCGCTGATCCGGTTGTTGAGCTTGATGGGATAGTTGAGCGGGTCTTCGCCGCTCTGGTTCTTCACCTGGTAGATCTCCTCCTCGACTCGGCCGAGCCGCGCCTTCAGTGAGTCCGCATGGACGATTAGATCGGCCGTGCCCGGCTGGCCGCGGGCGTGCTGCAGCACGGCATCGATCTGCGTCCGCACGTCGCGGATCCGCGTAACCGCGTCGTTCGCCGCCGACAATCGGTCCCGGATGCGCACGAGGAGGTCGAACTGCTGCTGCAGGT
The DNA here is from genome assembly GCA_964641215.1 of uncultured Gemmatimonadaceae bacterium. GTDB lineage: Bacteria > Gemmatimonadota > Gemmatimonadetes > Gemmatimonadales > GWC2-71-9 > 13-1-40CM-70-15. Next base: position 17,942 of record CAZXKD010000011.1, on the reverse strand, counting down.
CGGCCGGGGCGGTATGAACCCGCGGGTCGAGCCGTACCGTGAACGGCTGCGTCGCACTCCAGGCGCCGGCCGTGAGCCGCACCTTATAGCTGCCCGGCACGGCGATAGGCCCTTGCGTGCCCCCGGCCCAGAGCACCAGCCCCCGGAAGCGGTGGGCGCCGGGATAGCGCAAGTCCCAGACGAACCGGTTGAGCCCGGCGCTCACGCGGAGCGAATCCTCCGGAGTGGTGCCGGGGGGGGGGAGGCGCGTGGACCAGCGACGCACCAGAGAGTCCCGCGCGTCCAGGATCTCGAGGCGCACCTCGCTGCCGGAGTCCGGCTTCTGCCGGAGGTAGAAGTAGAACACTCCCCCACCGCCTCCTCCCCGCGCCCGCCACGCGTCGGCCGGCGCGTAGAGGTAGCGATCAGCGCGCGCCACCTCGGGCGTCAGCTGCCGCAGCGGCGACACGTCGTCCAGGATCCAGAACGAGCGGCCGTGCGTGGCGGCGGCGAGGTCGTTGTCCTTGATCACCAGGTCGTGCACCGGGACGACCGGCAGGTTGCGTTGCAGCGCCTGCCAGCTCGCCCCGTCGTCGAAGGACACATACACCCCGAACTCGGTGCCGGCGTACAGCAGGCCCCGCCGCACCGGGTCCTCCCGCACCACACGCACGAAGTGCGTGGCCGCGATACCGGTGGTGATCCGACGCCACGTCTTCCCGAAGTCGTGCGTGACGAACGCGTAGGGAGTGAAATCGTCGAGCTTGTAGCGGGTCGCGGTCAGGTAACCGGTCGCCGCGTCGCGCGGCGAGGCCTCGACCGTGCTGATCTGCGTGCCGGCCGTGACCCCGGGCGGCGTCACGTTTTGCCAGGTCTTGCCGCCGTCCCGCGTGAGCTGCACCAGCCCGTCATCCGTCCCCACCCAGATCACCTGCGAGTCGCGGGGCGAGGGCGCGATCGTGAAGATCGTACCGTAGTACTCGATGCTGGTGTTGTCCTTGGTGATCGGCCCGCCCGAGGAGCGTTGCTTGCTCGTGTCGTTGCGCGTCAGGTCGGGACTGATCGCCTCCCAGCGCTGCCCTTCGGTGGTCGTGCGGAACAGCACCTGCGCTCCCACGTAGAGGACCTGCGGGTTGGTCGGCGCCAGCACGATCGGAAAGGTCCACTGGAAGCGGTACTTCAGGTCCGCCGCCCCGTGACCCATCGGGTTGTCCGGCCAGGCGTTGACGTTGCGCGTCTGCCCCGTGCGGTGATCGTAGCGCGTGACATAGCCGCCGTAGCTGCCGGCGAACACGACGTCGGGGTCGTCGGCACGTGCGGCCAGCCAGCCGCTCTCCCCACCGCCTACCTGATACCACTCGGGCGTGTCGAACCCGCCCCCTCCCGCGCGGCTTGAGATACACACGGTGCTGTTGTCCTGCTGCGCGCCGCACAGCTTGTAGGGGTAGTGCGTCGTCGCGATGACGTGATAGAACTGCGCGGTCGCCTGGTTGCTCTCTGGCATCCAGGTCGCGCCGCCGGTGAACGTGACCGCCGCTCCGCCGTCGTTGCCGACGATGATCCGCTCGGCGCTGTGGGGATCGATCCAGATGGCGTGGAAGTCCCCGTGCGTCCCGCCGACCGGCCGGAAGGTGCGCCCTCCGTCGATGGATCGCAGCAACGAGACGTTCAGCGCCCACACGGCGTCCGGATTGTGCGGCTCCACGGCGAGGACGCTGAAGTACCAGGCCCGCTGGCGCAGCTCGTGGTCGTCGCTCACTTTGGTCCACGTCGCGCCGGCGTCGTCGGAGCGGAATAACCCGCCCTCGCTCGCCTCGACCAGGGCGAAGACCCGGTCGGGGTTCGACGGCGCCACCGCGATCCCGATGCGTCCGATCACGCCCGCGGGCATCCCCTTGTTGCGCGTCAGCTCGGTCCACGTGTCGCCGCCGTCGGTAGACTTGAACAGCCCGCTTCCCGCCCCGCCGCTCGAGAAGCTCCAGGGGGTGCGCTGCGCCTGCCACAGCGCGGCGTACAGCACGCGCGGGTTGCCGGGATCCATCACCAGGTCGATCGCGCCCGTCGAGTCGCCCCGGGCCAGCACGCGCTGCCAGGTCTTGCCGCCGTCTCCGGAGCGGTACACGCCGCGGGTGGCGTTGGGGCCGAAGACGTGGCCGAGCGCGGCGACGTACACGAGGTCGGGGTTTCTGGGGTGCACGGCGAGCCGGGCGATCTGACCGGCATCGGCGAGCCCGATCTTGGTCCAGGTCTTCCCCGCGTCGGTCGACCGGTACAGCCCGTCGCCCGGCGAGACATTGCCACGCAACGTGTTCTCCCCCGTCCCCGCATAGATCACGTTCGCATCCGCCGCGGCCACGGCGATCGCTCCGACCGAGCCGGCGCGGAACTGGCCGTCGCCGAGCGGGCGCCAGGTCAACCCGCCGTCGGTTGTCTTCCACACTCCGCCGCCGGTTGCGCCGAAGTAGAAGACGAGGGGCTGGCCGGGGTCCCCCACCACGGCATCCACGCGGCCGCCGCGAAACGGACCGATCTCCCGCCAGGTGAGACCGGTGAAGAAGCTGGAATCGACCTGGGCAGGGGGGGCGGGGGCGGGGGCGGGGGCAGGGGCGGCGGCGGGTCTCTGGGCCGCCGCGCCGACCGCAAAGACACAGAGCGTAGTGAGACCCAGGCTGAAACGGCAGCGCATGCGAGCTCTCCGAAGGTGTGGGCTGCGGAGGGTCAATGATACGCGGCGGCCGGAGGCTGGCTAGAACCTCAGTCCCAAGTCGCACCAACTCCACGCGCCCCTCGCGCGTGCCGCGCGCACGGCTCATCTTGCCGGCATGAACGCCCTGCGCCTCCTGCCCCTGATCGTGCTCCTGGCGCCCGCCGCCGTCTGCGCCCAATCGATCCCCGAGAGCGCCTACGGCTCGCTGCGCTGGCGCCTCATCGGCCCCCACCGCGGCGGACGGGTCCTCGCGGTCGCGGGCATTCCGGGCGATCCCACCACCTTCTACTTCGGCGCGGTGGACGGCGGGGTATGGCGCACCACCAACGCCGGCGTCACCTGGGAGCCGCTCTTCGACCGCGAGCCGATCGCTTCCGTCGGTGCCCTCGCCGTCGCGCCTTCTGATCCGAAGGTGATCTACGTGGGGACGGGCGAAGCCTCCATTCGCTCGGACATCACCTACGGCGCCGGCGTCTACAAATCCACCGACGGCGGCGAGCACTGGCAGCTGATGGGACTCGAGGACACCCGCCACATCGGGAAGATCCTCATCGATGCGCGGAATCCCGACATCGTCCTGGTAGCGGCCTTGGGCCACGCGTATGGCCCGTCGGCGGCGCGCGGCGTGTTCCGCAGCACGGACGGCGGCCGCACCTGGACGAAGGTGCTGTACAAGGATCCCGACACCGGGGCGATCGACCTGGCCGCGGACCCCGGTGACCCGCAGGTCGTGTACGCGGCGCTGTGGCAGGCGCGACGCCCTCCGTGGGAGCAGTATCAGCCGGATGAAGGACCGGGCGGCGGGGTGTACAAGTCCACCGACGGCGGAGGCACCTGGACCCGGCTCAGTGGTCACGGCCTCCCCACCGGCCCCACCGGTCGCATCGGCCTCACCGTGGCCCGCTCCGCGCAGACCACGCGGGTCTACGCGCTCATCGGCGTGCAACAGGGCGCCGGCTCGGGGCTGTATCGCTCCGACGATGGCGGCGCCACCTGGCAGCTCGCCGGTGGCGATCCCCGGATCACCAGCCGGACCTGGTACTTCTGCCGCGTCAGCGTCGATCCTCAGAACCCCGACGTCGTGTATGTCCCCAACGTGTCGTTGCTCAAGTCCGCCGACGGCGGCCGAACCTTCACCGTGCTGAAGGGCCAGCCGGGCGGCGACGACTACCACGAGCTGTGGATCGATCCCCGGAGCCCCGCCCACATGATCGTGGGCAGCGACCAGGGCGCGGTCCTTAGCCTGGACGCCGGCCGAACCTGGAGCAGCTGGTACAACCAGCCGACCGCGCAGTTCTACCACGTCGTCACCGACGACGCGTTTCCCTATCGTGTCTACGGTGCGCAGCAGGACGCGGGCACCGCCGGCATCGCGAGCCGCAGCGACTACGGCCTGATCACCTTCCGCGACTGGACGCCGGTCGGCGCGGGGGAGAGCGGCTACATCGCGCCCGATCCCGCCAACCCCGACCTCGTGTACGGCGGTGATACGTACGGAGGGATCCACCGCTTCGACCGCGCCACCGGGCAGTCACAGGACATTTCGCCCTGGCCCGCCGCGAGCTTCGGGCTGCCGATGCCGCAGCGGCAGTACCGGTTCACCTGGACCTCGCCGCTCGTCTTCGACCGCCTGAACCCCCACCTCCTCTACCTCGGCGCGCAGGTGCTGCTCAGCACGACGGACGGCGGTCTCCATTGGAGCGCCCTCAGCCCCGACTTGACCGGTGCCGCGCCCGCTGCGCCGCGCGACACCGGACCACTCACGGTCGCCAACGCCGCCGCACGCGGCTACGGCGTGATTTACACCATCGCCCCCTCGCCCCGGCAGGCGGGCCTGATCTGGGTGGGGACCGACGACGGACTGATCCAGCGGACCAGCGACGGCGGCGGCCGCTGGCAGAACGTGACCCCGGCCGGGCTGCCCGCCTGGAGCATGATCAACCTGATCGAGGCCTCGCCGTTCGACACGGCCGTCGCCTACGCCGCGGTCGATCGTCACCGTCTGGACGACCTCGCTCCATACATCTACCGGACGCGGGACGGGGGACGGCACTGGGCGCGCATCGATCACGGCATCGCGCCGCAGGCGTACGTGCAGGCGGTCCGGGCCGACCCGACCCGCGCCGGTTTGCTGTACGCGGGCACCGAGACCGGCGTCTACGTCTCTTTCGACGACGGCGACCACTGGCAGTCGCTGCAGCTCAACCTGCCCACGGTGTCGGTGCGCGACCTGGCCGTGCACGACAACGACCTCATCGCGGCGACCCACGGACGCGCCTTCTGGATCCTCGACGACCTCACGCACCTGCGCCAGCTGAGCGACACCGTCGTGCGCGCCGCGGCCTTTCTGTTCCGTCCCGAGCGGGCGATCCGGCTGCGCCGTAGCGTGAGCAACGACACGCCGCTGCCGCCCGAAGAGCCGCACGGCACGAACCCGCCGGCGGGAGCGGTAATCGACTATTACTTCCAGGCCGCGCCGCCGGGTCCCGTGACGCTCGAGATCCTGGACGTGGCCGGTAAGCCGGTGCGCCGTTTCTCGAGCGAGGACCGAGTGGCGCCGCCACGGGAGCCGCCGCAGATCGCGGCGGAGTGGCTGCCGCGGCCCGAGCCTCCGTCGCGCAACGCGGGGCACAACCGCTTCGTCTGGGACCTGCGCTACCAGCGTCCGCCCGCCGACCGGTACGGCTACAGCATCGCCGCGATCGCGGGTCAGGGGACGGTGGCGGAGCCGGAAGGGCCCCTCGTGCTGCCGGGCGAGTACCAGGTCAAGCTCACCGTGGCGGGCCAGACACTCACGCAACCGCTCCGGGTCGAGCTGGACCCGCGTGCGCACGTGGCGGACAGCGCGCTCGCCGCCCAGCTGCGGCTCGCGCTCGAGATCGGCAACACCATGACTGCGCAGCGCGCGCTGCAGGGCACCGTCCGCGGCGTGCGCGACCAGCTGCGAACGCTACAGGGGACGGGGGGCGGGAAGCTCGACACGCCGACAGGGGCAGCAGTGGCCGCGCTAGGACGCACGGTCGACAGCCTGGTGCAGGCGGCGGGCGGGGGGAGGGGGGGGGCGGCGAGCTCGCCGGCCTGGAAACGATGGTCGAGAGCGCGGACCGTGAGCCCCCCGAGCAGGCACGCGAGGCGTTCGCGGATGTTCGGGATCAGCTGGCCAGAGCGGAGCGGCGTTGGCAGGAGATTCGAACGAACGACCTTCCCGCGCTCAACGTGCGGTTGCGGCAGCGGGGCCTGGCGCCGTTGATCTATTGACGCGGCTTGGGCGACCAGGTTGCTCCGCCAAACTCGCCGAGCAGGCACGTTTCGGCTACGTTCCTCGCATGGTCACTGCCTGGCTCGGCGCGATCTTCGCGCGCGACCTCCGCGCGCTGCGGCGGGAGATCGAAGCCTACCCGGAGGAGCGGGACCTGTGGCGGGTGCCGCCAGGGATTACCAACCCGGGCGGCAATCTGGCACTCCACCTGGCGGGTAATCTCCAGTACTTCGTGGGCACCGTGCTCGGCGGGACAGGGTACGTGCGCGACCGCGACGCGGAGTTCGCACGGCGCGACGTGCCGCGGGCCGAGCTGCTGCGTCAGGTCGACGCCGCCATCGCGGCCGTGACCAAGACGATGGCCCGCCTGCGCGAGCAGGACCTGGCGAACCCGTACCCGCAACCGGTGGGCGGGGTCACGCTGTCCACCGGGGACTTCCTGCTGCACCTGGCCGCCCACTTTACCTACCACCTCGGCCAAGTGGACTACCACCGCCGGCTGTTGACGGGACAGGCGGGACAGATCCGCGCCGTCCCGCTCACCGAG
>CAZXKD010000011.1:0-11350 GCA_964641215.1 uncultured Gemmatimonadaceae bacterium | reverse complement strand
CCGTCGTCACCACTGGATCGTGCGGCTGACGCACTGGGGCACGGTGCTCACCCTGTCGGGAATGATTGCGAGCGGCCTGCAGATCTACGAGGCGTACGCCCGATTCGGCAATCGCGGCAGTCCCTCGTTCCCGAGCCCCTTCAACGGCACCGAATTCCCCGGCTGGGGCCGCCTGGGGGGCTGGCTGGCGGGGGCGCTCAACTGGCACTTCGCGCTGATGTGGCCCCTCGTTTTCTTCGGCGTGCTCTACCTGTCCTACCTCGTCGGGAGCGGCGAGTGGCGGGGACTCTTGTTCCGGCCCCGCGACCTCCGCGGCGCCATCGAGATGCAGAAGTACTACCTCGGCCTCCGGAAGGAGCACCCGCCACAGGGCAAGCACAACCCGCTGCAGAAGCTCGCCTACACCTTCATTGTGTGCTTGGGGGTGCTGGCGGTGTTGACCGGCCTCGCGATCTACAAGCCGTTGCAGTTCAGCTGGCTCACCGCCTTGTTCGGCGGGTTCCAGGCGGCGCGCTATTGGCACTTCTGGGTGGTGTGGATCTTCATCGCGTTCACCCTTGTCCACGTGCTGCTAGTGTTCCTCGTGGACCCGCACTCGCTGCGCGCCATGATCACCGGGTGGTACCGCGGCCGCTTTCCCAGTCATGACTAGATCCGCAAGCGTGGATCGCCGGTCCTTTCTCCGTCTCGCCGCGGCGTCCGGCCCTGCAGCTCTCGTCGCGGCCTGCGGCTGGGACGGCGGCGACGGCCTGCGCCCCCGCCTGCTCGACGTCAGCCGCCTCAACGATTGGGTGGGCGAGCACATTCTGTTCTCCCCGACCCGGCTGGCGAAGACGTACGCGGCGAGCGATCGCAGCGCGTCGCTGCCCAGCTACTTCATCTCTGCGATGACGCCGATGCTGCGGGACCCCGCTTCCTGGCGGCTCCGGGTGGACGGCATGGTCGGTCGGACGCTCGAGCTCTCGCTCGACGACCTGCGGCGTATGCCCCGGCTGTCCTACACGGTGAAGCACCACTGCGTCGAGGGCTGGTCGGCGATCGCGAGCTGGCAGGGGGTGCCAGTGGCGGCGATCGTAGAGCGCTGCCGGCCGCTCGCGCAGGCGCGGTTCATCAATTTCGTCTCCTTCGATGCCGGCTACTCCAACGGCTGGGACCTCGCCAGCGCCCTTCACCCGCAGACGATCCTCGCCGACGGGATGAACGACAATCCGTTGCCGGCCGCGCACGGCGCGCCGCTGCGGCTCTATTCCCCCACCAAGCTCGGCTACAAGCTGACGAAGTACCTCGTATCGCTGACGTTCACCGACCGGCGGCCCGGCGGCTACTGGGAGGACCAAGGGTACCCATGGTTCGGCGGGTTGTAGCGCTGGCGCTGCTGGCGGCGGCATGCCGTCAGACCCGCCCGATGGCGGACAAGGTCGAGGTACAGCACATGGACTCGACGGTGCTCACCAACCGGGCTCGCATGGACAGCATGTTGGACACGATGCCGGGGGGAGCGATGGTGAAGGGGAACGACTCGGCGGCGCACCGACTCCTCAAGAAGAAGATGTAGACCCCCCCCCTCCCCCCCTTCCCCCCCTTCCGGGAGCGTCTCATGGCTACCTGGCACCGCCTCGGCACCCGCGACGAGCTGCTCGCGCGTGTGCCCTTCGCCGTCAAGCTCGAGCGCCATCAGATCGCGGTGTTCGTGCACGAGAACCGCTTCACCGCGATCTCCAACATCTGCAACCACAAGGGCGGGCCGCTGTGCGAGGGTCACGTGCGCGGCGAGTTCGTCATGTGTCCCTGGCACGGCTGGGAATACAGTATCCTCACCGGCAAAGGCCCGGCCGGGTACGACGAGGAGCAGGTGCCGAGCTTCGCAGTCGAGGAGCGCGCCGACGGCGTGTACGTGCAGACCCCGCCCGTCATGCCGCGCAAGCTCATCAAGCACAAGCCCTCGCACCTGCTCGACGAGCATCCCAAGCCGGACGGCGCGCCGCCGCGGGTGCTCGGCATCTCGACGACGGCCATGGACCAGAGCAACCCGCGCTTCTCCACCTCGGACGCCCTGCTCGAGCACGCGATGCAGATGGCGCGGGATCTGAAGACCGACACGCAGCTGATCAAGCTGCGCGACCTCAAGTTCCAGCACTGCGAGGGGAATTACTCGAAGGCCTCGCATGCCTGCACGTGGCCGTGCGCCATCACCGAGCGGGACCCTGACGACCAGCTCACCGCGGTGTACGAGGGGCTGGTCCATTGGGCAGACGTCGTCATCCTCTCGACGCCGATCCGCTGGGGCAACGCATCGTCGCTCTATTACAAAATGGCCGAACGGCTGAATTGCGTGCAGAACCAGATCACGATCCACGACCGGGTGCTGATCAAATGCAAGGTCGCCGCGTTCATCATCACCGGCGGGCAGGACAACATCCAGGGCGTGGCGGGCTCGATGTTCACCTTCTGGTCGGAGCTGGGATTTCTGTTCCCGCCCTTCCCGTTCATCGCGCACTCGCGGGGTTGGGACGCCGAGGACATGCAGAACAACGTGCGGCAGGTGCGGGCCAGCGACGCACTGCGGGAGGCGGCGCGGCAGCTGACGGAGCGGGCGGTATCCTTCTGGAAGATCATGGATGGGAGCCGCGCGATGATGGAGAAGCCGATGGAGCGGGCCGGCCGCAAGGCCAATCCCCTGGCGATGCCGGAGGAGGCGATCATATGAGCGAGCGGATGGATGCGGCGAAGGCCTACGAGAAGGCGCTGTTCGCGGGCGACCGGGTCGCGGTCGGTCGCCACTTCACCGACGACATCGTGTACTGGGTGGCCGGTGGGCCCCGGATCGGCGGCGAGTGGAAGGGCCGGGAGCGCGTGCTCGACGCGCTCTGGAACCGCGAGCCCGGACTGGGCGCGGCGGACTGGGGCTACGAAGACGTGTGGCGCGACTGGTACGACGCCGACGAACGCGTGATCGTCGAGATCCGGGAGAAGAGCTGGCTGAAGAACGACCCCAAGGATGTGATGGACCAGCGCACCTGCGTCGTCCTCAAGTTCCGGGGCAACAAGATCTGCGAGATGCGGGACTACACCGATTCCCACGTCTACGAGGAATTCCGCAAGCGCCACGCGAAGGACTTGCCGAAGTTCGCGAAGAAAAAGTAGCTAGCAGCGGTCGAGCGTTCCATTCCGCCTGCGGGCAAGCCAATAGAGCGGCACGCCCAGCAGCAGCGTCACACCACTCGCGGCCCAGGCGAAGCCGATCGAGCGCACACGGGCGAGCGCGCCCCACCCCGACTGCCCCACCACTCCGCCGACGTCGGCGAACATCGAGTCGAGCGAGATGATCGTGGCCCGCTGCGCCGACGGAATGTGGTCGTTCAAGTAGGCCTGCTTGACGGGCCCCGCCAGGCCGAGCGCCATGCCGTACACGAGATACAGCGCGACCACCACGAAGAAGTTGGTGAGCAGCCCGCAGGCCACGACCGTAATCGCCTCGACGATCACCGATGTCATCAGGATCCCGGTCCGCGTGCGGATCACGCGCGAAACCGGTCCCACCAGGGCATTCCCGGCGATCAGACTGAGCCCCACCAACGAGCTGATGACCCCGTCCACCCACACGGCATCCCGCCCCAACAGATCGAGAAAATACCTTTGCCAGCTGTAGAAGCCGAAGATCATGAAGCTCATCGAGACGAGCGAGGCCGCCATCACCGGCCGCACCACCGGGTGGTGCAAGCCATAGTCCATCCCCTCCACGAAGACGCGCCGCAGCTCCGCGGGCACGCGCCGCAGCTCGAGCGCCCGCGGCGTGAAGCCGACCTCCGGCATCCCGACCCAGGCGAGCAGGAACAGGGGCACTACCACGGCGGCCCGCACGAGGTATGGGATGTACAAGTGGATCTGACCGAGCAGCCCGCCGCCGATCGTGCCCAGCAGCATCGCGGCGCCGAAGACCATCTGACTTCTGGCGAAGATCGGCTCGAGCGGACCCGTGTGGCCCGTCGCCTTGAGCGCATCCACGAGCCAGGCGTCCACGGCCCCCGTGTAGAACGTGTACCCGAGGCCGAGGAACACCGAGATCGCCGCGAACGCCCCGAAGCCCCAGCCGCGCCAGGCGGCCGCCACGTACAACAGCGTGGTCACGAACAGCGTGGCGAGGCAGAGCAGCAGCGACACGCGCCGGCCCACGGTGTCGGCGACGACGCCGGTGGGAATCTCGAACACCATCGAGCCCGCGGTGAACGCGGCGTTGGTGAGCATGACGTGGAAGATGTCGAGCCCGGCGCCGAGCTTGAACAGCGTGTCGATGCCCCAAATCAGGGACATCGCCAGGTTGAAAAGCCCCGTGATGGCGTAGTAGGTGCGGATGATACGGGCTGGAGGGGGGGAGCCAGTCACGGCACGTTCTTCTCCAGCCACTCCCGCGCGATGCCCCGGATGTCGCGGTGCTCGACGTCCGCGAGCGCGTTGAGGCGTTGCATCTCGGCGTCGGAGATCTTGCCCCGCAGCTCTTCGAGCGCCGCTGCGATCCCCGGGTGACGACGCAGGGTCTCATTCCGCATGGCCACCGCCGCCTCGTACGGCGGGAAATACGCCCGGTCGTCCTCCAACTTCACGAGCTGCAGCGCCGCGATCTGGCCGTCGGTCGAGTTGCCGGCGATCAGGTCGACCTTGCCGTCGGCGAGCGCCCGATAGGTGAGGCCGAGGTCCATCGCGGTCGGCGGCGCGGCGAAGCGCAGCCCGTACACCCGCGCCAGCCCGGCGAACCCGTCCGCGCGCTCCAGGAACTCGTAGCCGAACCCGGCCTTCCACCGGGGCGCCACCTTCGCCACGTCCGAGATCCGCCGCAGCCCGTCCCGCGCAGCGGCCTCGCGACGGACGAGAATCGCGAACGTGTTGTTGAACCCGAACGGCGCGAGCCACCGCAGGCCGAACCGCTCGCCGTACTCCCGCGTCACCATTCGGCTGACGCTGTCGCGATCGGCGATGGGCGGGTGCTTCAGCACCGCGGTGAACGCCGTGCCCGAGTACTCCGGATAGAGATCGATCTGGCCGGCGAGGATCGCTTGGTGGCAGACGAAGGTGCCCCCCAAGTGGAGCCGTCGTTCCACGACCAGATGCGCCCGCCGCTCGATCTGCTGCGCCACGATCTCGGCGAGCAGATCGGACTCGGTGAAGTTCTTGGCCCCGACGACGATCCGATCATGGCTGGAGCACCCCTGCGATGTCGTGAGCACGGTCAGCAACATCAGTCCGACCGTCCGGCAGTCAGACCGTCCGCCTATCTCCGCCACACCAGCCTCCGCTCCGCGAGCCCCAGGGCCCCGTCGGCGGCGAGCGCCAGGAGCGCGGCCGGGATCGCTCCCGCGAGGATCAAGGTGTCGTCGACCACGGCGACTCCGCGGAAGATGTAGACGCCGAGCCCGCCGGCGCCGATCGCCGCCCCGATGGTCGCCACGCCCACGCTCACCACCGTGGCGACCCGGATTCCCGCGAGGATCACGCTCGCGGCGAGCGGCAGCTCCACCAGTCGCAGCAGCTCGCTGCCGGTCATCCCCATCCCCCGTCCCGCTTCGCGTACCGCCGGGTCCACGCCGGCGATGCCGGTGTAGGTGTTGCGCACGATGGGGAGCAGGGCGTAGACGACGAGGGCGGTGACCGCGGTCCAGAAGCCGATCCCCAGAATGGGAATGAGGATCCCGAAGAGCGCGAGGCTGGGGACCGTCTGGAAGAGATTGGCGAGCCCCAGCACGGGACCGCGCCAGGCGGGCCGACGGGTGAGCAGAACGCCGAGCGGCACGCCGATCGCGGACGCGGCGCCGGTCGAGAGCACGACGAGGTAGCAATGCTGCCAGATCAGCCCCAGCGCTTCGCGAGCGTTGTTCGCGTAGAAGGAGAAGAGGTTCAGGCAGCCTCCAGGAACTTCTTGCACTCCGGATGGTCACTGGCCCGGAACTCGTCCGGCGTCCCGAGGAACACGAGGCGCCCCTCATGCATCAGCCCGATCCGCATGCCGAGCAACAAGCCTTCGCGAACGTCGTGCGTCACGAATACCATCCCCTTGCCGAGCCGGCCCTCGAGGCCGCGGAACTCGCGCTGCAGCTCGAGGCGGGTGATGGGGTCGAGCGCGCCGAAGGGCTCGTCGAGCAGGAGCAACGGCGGATCAGCGGCGAGGGCGCGGGCGACGCCGACGCGCTGCCGTTGCCCGCCGGAGAGCTGGTGCGGGTAGCGCGCCGCGAACGTATCGGCATCGAGCCCCACGAGGGCGAGGAGGTCCCGCACCCGCGTCGCGACGCGCGCGGCCGGCCAACGCTCGAGCCGCGGCACAAGGGCGACGTTCTCCGCCACGGTGAAATGGGGGAACAGCCCGACCTCCTGGATCACGTAGCCGATGCGGCGTCGCAGGCTCGTGGGCTCCACGCCCGCGGCCCGCTCCCCGGCAATCAGCACCTCGCCCGCCGTGGGCTCGAGCAGCCGGTTGATGAGCTTCAGCGTCGTGGTCTTGCCCGACCCGCTGCGGCCGAGCAGGACCAGCGTCTCGCCCGCCGCGACGCTGAACGACACGTTCTGCACAAGTGGCCGCACGATTCCCGTTTCTCGTTTCCCGGCTCCCGGCAGTCGGAAGCCAAGCTCTCGCACTTCGAGGACAGCCTTCATGCCGTGCCTGCGAGAACCATGAGGAAGCGGCCGTCGCCGCTGGTGCCCTGCCACCGCGGTGTGAGCCCGGCGTCGGTCAGAATCCGGAGGAAGGTGCTGGTGTCGTACTTATAGGAGTGGTTCATCTCCAGCCGCTCCCCGGCGCGCAGGGTGAGGGACTCCCCGCCCAGCCGGGCAGCGACGTCGCGCGTCGCCCGGAAGTGCTTGGCGAGCGGATGCATGCCAGGGAGCCGGGTGTCGAGGCCGTCCTCGAAGACGACCTCCCCGTCCGCTTCCGTGATGCCGAGCGCGTGCAGCGGCGCCCACGCGAAGCGGCGGTTCAGCGGGTTGTCGTAGCCGGCGACCGTCTGCTGGGCGGCGTAGAGCTCGCCGTCCACGAGGAACAGGTCCTGCGGCCGGAGCAGGGCGCGGAGGTCCCGCGCCGCGGCGATCGGGTCGAACCCGCCGAGCGTATTGCCGAGCAACAACACGAGCCGCGGCGGGGTTTCCGGATCGGCGGCCAGGGCGGCGAGGTGCCCGGGGCGCGTGACGTCAGCCTTGATCCCCTGAGTGGCGAGGCCGGCAGCGAGCGCGCCCTCACAGGCCAGCTCGAGCAGCGCTTGGCTCGCGTCCACGGGCACGTAGGACACGCGAACCCCGTGACCGCGCAGAGCGTTCATCAGGAGGAGGTCCTTGTCCCCCTGCCCGGAGCCCAGGCTGAGGACCTCCACGGGGCCGGGGGGTATGTAACGAGCGAGGTCGTCCGAGGACTGGGCGATGAGGGTTCGCGACCGCTCGTAGTTCCGGTAAGCGCCGTCCGAGCAGAGGGCCAGCCAGGCGCGGACGGACAAGGGAAACCAATAGAAGAACCTCTCCGCGAAACGCCGCGCGCGAAACGCCGCGACGAACTCGTCGGCGAGTTCGTTCTCCGTGAGCAGCACCTGTAGCGCGATCACCGGCTCAGAGTATCGGTTGACGGGTCGGACGGCAACCCGTATATCGTAGGCATACCAGCCGTCGTTTCGTTTCCTCAAGACCAGGAGGACGCATGGAGATCGTCGAGACCCAGAAACTGGAGCCCAGCTGTCATCGTCCCGAGATCCTCGAGACGATCGAGCTGCAGCCCACCTGCCACTCCTGAGGGAGTTCGGCTGGATGCACGAAGGGGCCCGGACCGACGTCGGGCCCCTTTCGCGTACCCTGAAGGTCGGCGCGTTCTACAACCCCCATCTGGGCGCCGAGCTCGTCAGCGCCGCGGGAATCGACCACCTCGCCATGGCCGACCCGCCGGCCCCCACCGACCCGCACTGGCCGACCATCCAGGCGCGTTACACCCTCCTCCTCCACGACTATCTGGGCCAGCTCTCGGAGCCGCTCGACGAGCGCTCCATCGAGCGCGCGCGCGCCCTGGCCGCGCAGTACCGCACGCCGTGGGTGGCCGAGCACTTCCAGTGCCTGCACACCGAGGACGGGCGCTACAACATCAACTACGTGTTTCCCCCGCTCTACACCGCGGAGTTCCTGCGCCGCTTCGTCGCCAACGCGCAGGCGCTCCAGGCGCGGCTCGACCAGCCGCTCGTGATGGAGAACATCCCGGGGTTCTTCGACGTCAAGGCGAGCCAGATGCCGGAGCCGGTGTGGCTGCGGCGCTTCTTCGACGCGACGGGGGCGGGGTTCCTGCTCGACCTGCCCCACGTCTGGCTCGAGGCGCACTATCGCGGGGTGAAGCCGGAGGCGTGGCTGGCCGAGTTCCCGCTGGAGCGGGTCGTCGAGCTTCACGTCGCGGGGGTGGAAGAGGATGCGGACTTGCACGGCCCGTGGATCGCGCCGGCCGAGCCGGCGGCGGAGATGCTCGATTTCCTCGCTCACGCGGCGGCGCGATGCCCGCGGGCCCGGGCGGTGACGTTCGACGCCTTCTCCCCTTCCCTTCGTGCCGAGGTGCTGCTGCGCACCGTCGAGCGGATCCGCCGGGCGCTGTGAACGACCGCGGCCTACAGGACCTGGTGCTCCGCGCGCTGGCCGACGCCCCGTTCCGCGCCTCGCCCGCCTGGCGGGAGCGCGCGCTCGCCGACCCGGCACCGCTTGAGCGGTTCGCACGATTCCTGGCCCGGCATTTCTACTACGAGCGGATCGTCCACTTCTTCAAGTACTCGCGGGCGCTCACGCGGGTCACCGGACGGTCGCCCGAGGCGATCCTGCGCGCGCCGGCGTTCGACTCGCTGCTCCCCACGGTCGTGCTGGGGAGTCGCGACTCAGCGGCGGCCGTAGCCGACCTCGCCGCCGCCCAGGTCGCGGCCGGGAGGCGCGAGGAGATCCCCTACCTGGGCGACCTGCTCACCTACGAGCGGGCGATGATGGTGGCGGAGTCGGGGCCGCGCGTGTGGCGAGAGGCCGGGAGACGCGAAACGGGAAACGAGCGAAACGCCGGGAATGGGGAAAGGGGAGTGGCGAATGGTACCGCTCCGGAGCTGGTGGAAGGGACGGTGCTGCTGCACCTCTCCTACGACTTACCGGTAGTCCTTCCCAAGCTGCTCGCGCCGTGGACCGAGCTGCCGCCGTGCCCGGAGCGGCTCACGACGCTGCTCATCGCCCGTTCGCAGCACGGGCGGGTCGCGGTGGCGCGTGCCGACGCCGCGGTCGCCACGGTCGTCGAGCTGGCCGACGGTCGCACGACGCTGGAGGACCTGGCGCGCGAGGCGGGGCTGCGGCCCGCCGAGCTCCAGGCAACGCTGCATGGGCTCACCGAGCTGGGGGCAGTGCGGTTCGGGACGGGGAGCTGACGTCCGGGTTGACGCCCTCCGCTGCATACCGTCTCTTCGATGCCGAGCTGATCCCAGACCTGGTCTCGGAGGATCTATGCGGCGTTGCCTGTGGAGTCTCCTCGGACTCAACCTCCTTACCGCGTCGCTCGACGCGCAGGGGGGGGGGCTCCGCGACAAGATCTCCGAGCTATTCATCTTCACCGCCGGCAAGGACCCGCTCTTTCTCGGCGGCACCAGCGGCTCGGACTCGGCGACCGCCCTGCACGCCGACCACTTCATCCCCGCGGCGCGGGCCGAGAACGGCAGCCTCATCTCTTTCATCAGTAATGCGATCAGCGGTAACGTGGCGAACGTTCCCGTGAGCGCGACGAGCGGCGGCTCCACCTTTCGGTTCGAGGGCGGCGTGCCCATCAGCACGTCCCTCTCCCCCGGGCCGGTGTTCGCCGAGCGCGCCCAGACGCTCGGCCACGGGCGGGTGTTCGTCGGCATGAACGTGAACCGCCTGCACTTCGAGACGCTGCGGGGTGTGAGCCTGAGCGACATCCAGATGACCTTCACCCATGTGAATGTCGTCGGCGCGCAGTGTGACAGCATTCAGGGCACGTCGTGCACCCCCTACGGCGTCCCCGCCCACGAGAACGACGTCATCCAGCTGCGGTTGGCGCTCGACATCGACATGACGGTGACCTCGTTCTTCGTGAGCTTCGGGTTGCTCGATCGCGTGGACATCGGGGTCGTGCTGCCGATCGTCTCCACCTCGCTCCGCGCCACGAGCGACGCGCAGATCATCCCGTTCGGCGGGACGACCGCCCAGCACTTCTTCGGCGGCACGCCGGCCAACCCGGTGCTCTCCACGTCCCGATTCGTGGAAGGATCCGCGACCGGCATCGGGGACATCGCTGCGCGGGTGAAGGTCTCGATCACGCAGACGGACCGGACCACGTTCGCGCTCCTGGGCGACGTGCGCGTTCCGACGGGAAGCGCGGATGATCTGCTCGGCTCAGGCCACGTCGCCGCCCGCGGCCTCGGCGTCCTGTCGGCACGGTTCGGCCCATTCTCGCCGCACGCGAACATCGGAGGGCTGTGGCGGAGCGGCCCACTGCAGAACAACGCCGTGCTCGCCACCGTGGGGTTCGACCACCTGATGGCGCCGTGGGCCACGCTGGCCGTGGACCTCGTGTCGGAGCTTCAAGTCGGCCAGAGCAAGCTGCAGCTGCCCGGCCCTGTGACCTACGGTGCGCCGTTCCGGCGCACGATCGATGTCACCAACCTTCCGAACCAGCGCGATGATCAGATCAACGGCTCGTTCGGCTTCAAGTTCGCAACGGGCTCGGGGATCATGGTGGTGGCGAACACGTTGTGGCCGCTCAACCGCGGGGGGCTCCGGCCCAACGTGCTGTGGACCGCGGGTCTCGAATACAACTTCTGACGCCGGGTTAGTGAATAGCGGTCAGACGCCAGCCGGTCGTGTCCTGCACGAAGGTCGCCCGGAAGGCGTCCGACTGTCGCTCGCTCCGTCCGGTCGTGTTGTTCACGTAGTCGTAGACGGCGCGGACACTCGCCTCGGCAGTATCGCCGTTGACGGCCAGGGCCGTGACCGTCAGGATCGTCTGGAGCTGGCGCACCCCGACAAAGAATTGCCTCCAGAACTCCCGTTGCGTGGGGGTCAGTCCGGGATACACCCGGCGCACCTCGCTCAGGTCGCGCGACTCGAGCGCTCGCGCATACGCGGCGATCCCCCTCTCGATCTCCACCCGCGGGTTGACCGGAGGCTGGGTTACCGGCGGTCGCGCCTTGAGTGAGGGGGTGTCGCGAGCGACCCGCGACCGCGACAGCCGCTCGGCTTCCGTCCAGAGCGATGTCGCCGTGGCGAACTGAACCATCGCGTCGGAAAGCCGCCCCTGGACGGCGAGCGACTCCGCGCCCTTGTACGCAGTGTCCCCCCTCGCCAGGTCGGCGGGCAACGC
>CAZXKD010000010.1:0-33834 GCA_964641215.1 uncultured Gemmatimonadaceae bacterium | reverse complement strand
CGCTGCTTGGCCAGCAGCCGCTCGGCAAAGTCCACGCGCTCCTGGAGCTCCGTCACGTCCTGGCGGAGCTGCTGCAATTCGCCCACGATCACGTCGCGCTCCTGCGGGTCCGGCGCCGCCCGCCGGTGCTCGCCGGCGATGCGCTTGGCCACCGCCGCAGCCACAGGCCGCAATACCCAGAACGCTCCCGCGAAAAAGACAAACGCGACCACCGCTTCCTCACCGCTCATGCGGGCTGCCTCACTTCGGCGGGACGAGGCGGTCCGCCTCCCGCCCCTTCGCCAGCAACCGCTCCGCAAAATCCACACGCTCGGCCAGCTCACTCACCTCCTGGCGCAGCGCCTGAAGATCCTCGGCCAGCGCTTCGCGATGCTCCCCCAGCTCGGCTCGGAGGCCGTCCGCCCCTGCGCTCCGGCCGCGGATCCGGTCGCCGATTGCCCGTCCGATTGGTGAGAACGCCAGCGCG
Organism: uncultured Gemmatimonadaceae bacterium; assembly: GCA_964641215.1. Taxonomy (GTDB): domain Bacteria; phylum Gemmatimonadota; class Gemmatimonadetes; order Gemmatimonadales; family GWC2-71-9; genus 13-1-40CM-70-15. The sequence continues at coordinate 33,368 of CAZXKD010000010.1, read as the reverse complement.
GCCAGGGTACCGCCGCCAAAGATGAGGACGATGGCGAGGATGTCTTCCATCAGGACGCAGCTCCCGGACGGAGTCGCTCAGCGTCACGCTGTTTGGCGAGCAGGCGCTCCGCGAAGTCGAGTCGCTCCTGCACGTCCCCGAGCTGGTGCCGCAACTCGTCTACCTCGGCGCGCAACTCAGCGACCTCCGCCGGAGCCGCTTTCGCCTCGATCCAGCGTTGCTCGGTGTGCGACCACGCCGCGATCCACTGGCCCAAGGCCTTTCCCACGGGCCCGCGCAGCACGAACACCGTGCCGATGGTCAGCGTGACGATACTGAGCGTGATCGCCGGAGCCCAAAACGACGCATCCATCCGTGCGCATCCTCCCTGTGCAACCTGCTGCGTCAGTCCCCGGCCTGCAACACCCTGCGCAGGGATTGGCCGGTGTGCGACGCTTTCACGCGGCTGATCCGCTCCGGCGTGCCTTCCGCCACGATCGTCCCGCCCGCCTCCCCCCCTTCCGGGCCCAGGTCGATCACCCAGTCGGCGGTCTTCACGACGTCGAGGTTGTGCTCGATCACCACTACCGTGTTCCCCTTGTCGACCAGCCGGTGCAGCACTTCGAGGAGCAGGCGCACGTCTTCGAAGTGGAGCCCTGTCGTCGGTTCATCGAGGATATAGAGGGTGCGCCCGGTGTCGCGCTTGGCCAGCTCGGTGGCGAGCTTCACCCGCTGTGCCTCGCCGCCCGACAACGTGGTGGCTGATTGGCCGAGGTGGATGTATCCCAACCCTACGTCGTTGAGCAACTCGAGTTTCGCGCGGATGCGAGGCTGGCTCTCGAAGAACTCCAAGGCGTCGGCCACGGACAGGTCGAGCACGTCGGCGATGGACTTTCCTTTATAACGGACCTCCAGCGTCTCCCGGTTGTAGCGGCGGCCCTTGCACACGTCGCACGGCACGTAGACGTCCGGCAGGAAGTGCATTTCCACCTTGACCAGGCCGTCGCCCTGGCAAGCCTCGCAGCGCCCGCCCTTCACGTTGAACGAGAACCGCCCCGGGCCGTACCCGCGGATCTTGGACTCCGGGAGGTAGGTGAACAGCTCACGGATCGGTGTGAACAGCCCGGTGTAGGTCGCCGGGTTGGAGCGCGGCGTTCGGCCGATCGGGCTCTGATCGATGTCGATCACTTTGTCGATGCGGTCGAGGCCCTCAAGCCGGTCGTGCGCTCCCGGCACCACTTTGGCCCGGTAGAAGTGGCGGGCCAGCGCTTGATACAGGATGTCCGTCACGAGCGTCGACTTCCCGGAGCCGGAGACGCCGGTCACGGCGATGAACAAGCCGAGGGGAAACTCCACCGTGAGATTCTTCAGGTTGTGCTGGCGGGCCCCGATCACGCCGAGCTGGCGCTCGGGGTCGGCGGCTCGGCGCCGGGGCGGAACGGGAATGCGCAGCTCGCCGCGCAGGTAGCGCGCCGTGAGCGAATCGCGATGCTCGAGCACCTGGGCGAGCGGACCCTCGGCAACCACCTCCCCGCCATGCCGCCCGGCGCGGGGACCGAGGTCGAGGATGTGATCGCCCGCGCGGATCGTCTCTTCATCGTGCTCGACCACCAGGACGGTGTTCCCCAGGTCGCGGAGCTCCCGCAGCGTGTCGAGCAGCCGGGCGTTGTCGCGCTGATGCAGCCCGATGGACGGCTCATCCAGGATGTAGAGCACGCCGACGAGTCGGCTCCCGATCTGCGTCGCGAGGCGGATGCGCTGGGCTTCACCTCCGGACAGCGACGCCGCCGACCGTCCGAGGGTGAGATAGTCCAGGCCGACATTTTTCAGGAACCGCAGCCGGTCGTTGACTTCCTTGAGGATCGGGCGCGCAATCTGGGGGTCGAGGCCGGGCCGGCCGTTGGCGCGCAGCGGGATCCGCTCGAAGAACGCGCCCGCCTGGGCCACCGAGAATGCGGCGACGTCGCCGAGGCTCTTGCCCGCCACGAGCACCGAGAGGCTCTCGGGCCGCAGCCGCCGGCCGCCGCAGGCGGGGCACGGCTGCTCCACCATGTACTGCTCCAACTGCTCCCGCACGGCGTCGGACGCGGTCTCGCGGTAGCGCCGCTCGACGTGGTTGAGCACGCCCTTCCAGCTCGACTCGTAGGACCCGTGCCAGCGCTCGCTGTCGTACTGGTAGGTAAAGGTCCTGCCCGGAGCACCGGACAACACGACCTTGCGCACGGCAGCCGTCAGGTCCCGCCATGGCGTGTTCAAGTCGAACTTGAGCGCGCGGGCCAGGGTGGGGAGCACCACCTTCCGCAAGTAGCCGCTCGGCTCGCCCCACGGCAGGATCACGCCTTCCAGGATCGAGAGGCTCGGATCACCCAGGACGAGATCGGCGTTGACCTCGCGCCGCGTGCCGAGGCCCGAGCACTCGGGACAGGCCCCGAACGGGGAGTTGAAGGAGAACTGCCGGGGCTCGAGCTCGGGAAGGGAGAGCCCGCATTTCGGGCAGGCGTAGCGCTCGGAGAAGAGCGTCGCTTTCGGCTGTCCGGTGCGATGCTGCACGACCTCCACCACGCCATCGGCCGCGCGCAGCGCGGTCTCGATCGAGTCCGCCAGCCGCGCGCGGTCGCTCGCCTTGACGAGCAATCGGTCGACGACGACGGCGATCTCGTGGTTCTGGCGTCGGTTCAGCTTGGGCACCGCCGCCAGGTCGTACGTCTCGCCATCCACCCGCACGCGCACGAATCCTTGCTTGCGGGCGCCCTCGAAGAGGTCCCGGAACTCTCCCTTGCGTCCACGCACGAGCGGCGCCAGGACTTCGATCCTCGTGGCCTCGGGCCACTGCAGCACTAGGTCGGTGATCTGCGAAGCGCTCTGCCGCTCGACCGGTGAACCGTCGTTGGGGCAGTGCGGCGTCCCGGCGCGGGCCCACAGGAGCCGCAGATAGTCGTAGACCTCCGTGATCGTGCCGACGGTCGATCGCGGGTTGCTGCCGGCGGTCTTCTGTTCGATCGAGATCGCGGGCGAGAGCCCTTCGATGGCGTCGACGTCTGGTTTCTCCATCAAGCCGAGGAACTGCCGGGCGTACGCCGAGAGTGATTCGACGTAGCGACGCTGGCCCTCGGCGTAGATGGTGTCGAACGCGAGGGAGGACTTGCCCGATCCCGAGAGCCCCGTAATGACCGTGAGGGTGTTACGGGGGATCGCGACCGTGATGTTCTTGAGGTTGTGCTCGCGGGCACCGCGGACGATCAATGCATCGCTCGACATATCCTTGTAGCCTAGACAGCCCCCGGCGTCCCGGTCAACTCTCCCGGTTTCCGACGAGCGAGGAACTGAGATATGGCCTGGGGGCGGAGGAGAAACTCCCGCTGGCCGCTGCGGAGTCCGGTTTTCTCTTGCCTAACCCTCGTTCGCATCTTACGTTAGCTGCCCCTGATGGAGCCGACGGCCCTGGTGGTGCTGACGACGCTCGGTGACGCCGAGGCGGCGCGAGCGTTTGTGTCAGCGCTGGTACAGGCGCGGCTGATCGCGTGCGGGACGCTGCTGCCGGGAGCGACATCGATCTATCGGTGGGAGGGCGAGCTGACTGAGGAAGCCGAGGTCGTCGTGCTGCTGAAGACCGACCTAGCGAGATGGGAAGCGCTTTGTGCAGCCGTGCGCGAGCAGCACCCGTACGAGGTGCCGGAGTTGTTGGCCCTGCCCGTCACGCGCGGGCTGGACCTATACTTATCATGGCTGACCAGCGAGGTAATCGCGTGAACCGGCACCACGACAAGCGCTGGACCTCCGCGGTCGAGCGGGCGCGGGTCGCGGCCGAGTTGCTTCAGGAAGCCGAGTCCCTGACCGATACGGCCGCGCTGGCTACGCCGGCGGACGTCGCACGGGACGGCCAGCCACCGCCGCTCACGATCGCTCTGCCGCCACCGGTTGCCGCTGCGTCCTCCCCCCCCGCCTCCCCGGGCACGGGTGCCGCTCCTGCGCCGGACGCGGTGCGCGACACGCCGGCCGATCCCTTCGCGGCGTTGGCCGTGCTGGACCGTGCACTGGAGACCGAGCCTGAGAACTCCGGGTTGTTGCTGCAGCGCGCGACTGCGTTGACGGCCACAAGTAACTATGCGGCGGCACAACGAGATCTCGAGCGAGTCTTGGGCGAGGATCCGGAGCACGTCGAGGCCCTCACGGCCCTGGGCCTCGTGCTGTCTCGCAAGGGGCGGTGGGCGGATGCCGTCCCGCACCTGCAACGCGCGACGGAGCTCGACGCCACGCGCGCCCCCGCGTGGCACTACCTCGGTGAAGCCCTCAACCACCTCGACGATCTGGACGGCGCGCTGGCGGCCTATGAGCGCGCCGCGGCGCTGCAGCCGCTCCACGCCCGGACGCTGCACGGGCTCGGCGTCGTACTCGACCGGTTGAATCGGCCGGACGAGGCGACCCGCATGTATCGCCGCTCCCGGGAGGCCGCCGGCAGGTGACGCGCGTGGTCGTGGACGACCTCGCGCTCCTGCCGTCCGACGCGATCGTTCGCCCAGCCACCGCCCGACTCGATCCCACGACGCCCGCAGTGCGCCGTCTCGAGCGGATCGGCGGGGCCGAGTTCCTCCAGCATCTCACGCTCCAGAAAGACCTGGCCGTCGGGGCCGCTGTGGTGACGGGAGGTGGCGGCGATCTCGCCGCGGACTTCGTGATCCATGCCGTGATCCAGAGCGAGACCGAACCCGTGTCCCCCGGCTCCGTGGCCCGCGCCTGGCTCTCGGCCCTGCAGCGCGCCCGGGAATGGGGCTTCACCCACCTGACGGTGCCGCCGCTCGGCACCGGGGCCGGCAACCTGCCGTTGGAAGACGCGGCGGAAATCATGGTCTCCGTCCTCGCCGCCCATCTGGGGCAGGCGGACGTCCCGCTGGAGGTGTCCTTCGTGATGGAGACGAACGAGGAGCGCGAGGTGTTCGAGGCGGCTCTGCGGCGACAGGCGGCGGGGATGTCGTGACGCGCCGCCATTGGATGATCGCGATTCTGGTGGCGTGGGCGCTGTCGCTGGGATGGTTGGTGAAGCGTCAGTTTTTCCAAACCACCGGCGCGCGGCTCGCCGAAGCGGCGCTGGCCGTGCCTCCCGGAGCGATGTTCTACCGGCTGGACGTGGGCGGCCAGCAGGTCGGGTTTGCATCCTCGACCATCGATACGCTCCAGGATTCGATCCGGGTCGAAGACCAGCTGGTGCTCGACGTCCGGGCCCTGGGGCGATTCCACCGCACGACCGCGCGAAGCTCCGCGACCGTGAACCGTGCACTGCGGCTGGTGCACCTAGACGCGACCTTCGACGGCGACGGCGCCCAATACACCGCGCGCGGGGCGATCATCGGCGACAGCCTGCTGCAGATCAGGCTCGTCAGCGGCGGCGACACGCAGTTCACGCGATTGCGCCTCACGCGCCCCATTGTGCTGCCGTCGCTGCTGCCGCTGCGGCTCGCCTTCGGAGGAGAGCTGAAGCGCGGCGCCACCTCCAGCCTCCGCATTTTCGACCCCCTGCTCCTGACGGAGCGGGACGTCTCCGTGCGGGTCGCCGCGGAAACCACGATGGTCATGGCCGACAGCGCGGACTACGACTCGACCGCCATGGCCTGGGTCCCGGTGCATTTCGACACGCTGCGCGCCTTCCGGATCGAGCAGGAGAGCGGCGGCTTGACGGTGAGCGCGTGGATCGACGCGCAAGGCCACGTCGTGCGCGCCACGAGTCCCGTCGGTTTCACGCTGCAGCGATCGGCGTTCGAGATCGCGTACGAGAACTTCCGGCGACGCGATACCGTGCGACTCGCCCGCGCCGCTGGGAGTGCCGCCGCAGGCGACATCATCGCGGCCACGGCGCTCGCCGCCGGCGTGCGGCCCGGATCATCGGTCCCTCCGCTCCAACTTTTCCGGGTCAGCGGCGTCGCCCTCGCCGACTGGCGCCTCGGTGGTGGCCGGCAGCAGGTGCGTGGCGACACGTTGCTCGTGCGGCGGGAGGGGCCGGCGCAGCTCACCGCACATTACCGGCTGCCCGCACTCGACACCGTGCTCGGCGCATTCCTGCGGCCCGAGCCGCTGATCCAGAGCTCCAATCCGCGCATCGAAGCGCAGGCTCGCCTGCTCGTGCAGCGCGAGACGGACGCCGTGAAGGCCGCGGCGCTGCTCACCCACTGGGTTGCGGACCATGTGAAGCCGGAAGTCGCGAACACCATCCCCAGCGCGCTGCAGGTGCTGGAGCGTCGGCGCGGCGACTGCAACGAGCACACCGCCCTGTACGTCGCCCTGGCCCGGGCGGCGGGGTTGCCCGCGCGGCCGGTCGCCGGGCTCGTCTATCTCGGCGGTCGCTTCTACTATCATGCGTGGCCCGAGGTCTACCTGGGCGATTGGGTCGCCGTGGATCCGACCTTCGACCAATTCCCCGCGGACGCGGCGCACCTGCGTCTCGCGATCGGAGGCCTCGCGCGCCAGATCGAGCTAGCGCGCTTGATCGGGATGCTCAAGCTCGAGGCGTTATGATCCGACTGGAGAACCTGACCAAGCATTACGGCAGCTTCGTGGCGGTGGACGACGTCTCGTTGCACGTGCCGCGCGGCGTGCTGTATGGGTTTCTCGGCCCGAACGGCGCCGGCAAAACGACCACGCTGCGCATGATCGCCGGAATCCTGCGGCCGACCCAGGGTCGTGTGCTGTTGGGCGGCGACGACGTCCATGTCGACCCGCTGGCCGCGAAGAGGCGCCTCGGCTTCATCCCCGACCGGCCGTTCGTGTACGACAAGCTCACCGGCGCCGAGTTTCTCCGCTTTGTGGCCGGGCTGTACGGCCAGGAGGGCGACGTCGTCGAGCGCCGCATCGCCGAGCTGCTGGAGGTCTTCGAGCTGACGAGTTGGAAGGACGAGCTGGTCGAGGCCTACAGTCACGGCATGCGCCAGAAGCTGATCATCTCGAGCGCCTTGATCCACCGGCCCGAGTGCATCGTGGTGGACGAGCCGATGGTGGGCCTCGACCCCAAGGCGGCACGGCTGCTGAAGGACATCTTCCGGCAGTTCGTCGGCAAGGGCGGCACTGTGCTGATGAGCACACACACCCTGGAGGTTGCCGAGGCGATGTGCGACCGGATCGCGATCATCCAGCACGGCCGCATCGTGGCGTCGGGCACCGTGGCGGAGCTCCGCCGCCAGCATCAGGCCGGAGACGCCAGCCTCGAGGAGCTGTTCTTGAAGCTGACGGGCGGCGCGACCGTGCGGGAGCTGGCGGAGGTGCTGGGGAGATGACGCAGCCGTCGCTGTGGCACGTGCTGCAGCCCAAATGGCGCACCGCGCTGCAGCGGCTCCGCGAGGAACGCACCCGCGGCGGGCACGGGAAACTCATCGTCCTTACTACGGTCGGGGCGCTGTTCTGGCTCGGCGTGTTTGGCGTGCTCTACAAAATCCTGAAGTACTTCCGCGGGGTGGAGGAGTTGGGACCGCTGCTCGCGGGCAAGCTGCTCGGCCTGGTGCTGCTGTCGTTCATCTCCATTCTGATTCTGTCGAACGTCATCACCGCCCTGTCGAGCTTCTTCCTCGCCAAGGATCTGGACCTCCTGGTGTCGGCCCCCGTGGACTGGCTGCGGCTGTACCTCGCCAAGCTGGGCGAGACCCTGTTGCACTCCTCGTGGATGGTGGCGCTGATGGCGATACCGATCCTGGCGGCGTACGGCGTGATCTACCGGGGTGGCCTGCTGTTCATCCCCTACGCCGTCGTCGCCGTCGTGCCGATGCTGATCCTGCCGACGGTGGTGGGCTGCGCCGTTACCCTCGTCCTCGTGAACGTCTTCCCGGCGCGGCGCACGCGAGATCTGTTGTCGATCATCGCCCTGGGCGCCGCGGGCGGGGTGATCCTGGTGTTCCGGATCATCCGTCCCGAGCAGCTCGCGCGTCCCGAGGGGTTCCGCAACCTGCTCGACTTCATCACGGTGCTGCGGACGCCGACGTCGCCGTTTCTGCCGAGCGAATGGGCGACGAAGGCGCTCATGGGCTATCTCCGACACAACCTCGACCCGCTCCCCCTCGTGCTGCTGTGGACCACGGCGGCGGCCTTTATCACCGGGGGCGCGTTGCTGCACCGGGAGCTGTTCGCGCAAGGGTTCACCAAGGCGCAGGAGGGAGCGGAGCGGTTCATTCGCGGCGGGTTTTGGCGCTGGACCATCGGTGGGTTGCTCCGGCCCCTCCCCGTCGCCAAGCGGGAGTTCGTGTTGAAGGACATCAAGCTGTTCTTCCGGGACACCACCCAGTGGAGCCAGCTGATCCTGCTCACGGTGCTCGTCGTCGTGTATCTCTTCAACATCAAGGCCCTGCCGTTGTTCCGTGGCGAGCAGGTGCCGTTCTTCTACGTCACGCTGGTCTCATTCCTGAACCTGGGGCTGTCCGGGTTCGTGCTGGCGTCCATCGCCGCCCGGTTCATTTTCCCCGCCGTGTCGCTGGAAGGGCGGCAGATGTGGCTGTTGCGCTCCTCCCCGCTCGACCTGCGGGCGCTGCTGTGGTCGAAGTATTGGGTCGGCACCATCCCACTGCTCGTGCTGGCCCTGCTCCTGACGGGGCTCACGAACGTGCTCCTCAAGGTCAGCCCGTTCATGATGGTCGTGAGTCTGACGACGATCTGCGCGCTGACGCTCGCGATCGCCGCACTGGCACTCGGCTTCGGGGCTGTGTACCCGCAGTTCGAGACCGAGAATGCGGCGCAGATCCCCACGTCCTTCGGCGGGCTGGTGTTCATGATGGCGACGATCGCCCTGCTGGCGGCGGTGATTCTGTGCCTCGCTGGCCCCGTGTACGCCTACCTGCGGGCTGCCAACGCCGGCGAGCCCGTCCACGTCGACGCGTGGACGATCGGGGCGTTCACCGCCGCCGCCACGATCTGCGCGGCGGCGACAGCGATCCCGTTGCGGATCGGCTTGAAGAAGATGGAGAGCTTCGAGTTCTAGAGCGGGAACGCGATCCCGCCGAGCAGGTTGAACGACGTGCTGCTGGCAAACACCAGCTTGGCCTCCGCGAAGGGGCGGAACGGCCGAGCCCGCCTTCCTTCCCACCCCGCGAACGCGTTCACGCCAGTGTCATTGTTGCCTGAGGAGTGCAGGATCGCGAGGCCGCCGCCGAAATAGAACAGCCCGAATGACGTCGGCGGATGATACTTGAGGTCCACGTTGAGCCGGTACGGCGTGCCGGTACTGCCCGTGTAGAACTCCATCGACGGGCGTAGCGTGAAGCGGGGGGCGACCGGAATGTTCACCACGCCTCCGAGAAACACATGGTCCACGTTGAAGTCGTAGCCCAGCAGTGGGCCGAGCGACGGCGGCGGCAGGCCAACGCCGACTCCGCCCCGGGCGCGCCGTTGCGCCCACGACGCGGCGGTGGCAACGACCGCCAGAGCCAACCCGAGGGCGAGCCCTCGCTGCAAAGTCGTTCTCACACCATCAGCTCCTCAGGATCGGGGACGCCCACTGATAGGAGGACAGTTGTGGAAAATCAAGCCCGCCAGCCGCGGGGATGCGCTGGCAGGAAATCGCCGGCGGCGGCATGATGCTGCATGCGTAGAACGATCCGTCTCGCCCACCTGGGCCTGGTGGTACTCGTCGGTTGCAGCAAGCGCGGCACCGGACGGCCGCAGGTGGGCGCCGCACTGCCGACCGAAGCGCGGCCATTTTATCGAGACTTGAAGACCGGCCTGCAGCTGGCGTCGGACAGCCTCGGCATCGACCTGCAGGCCGTGACTGGCGATGGGGACCTCGCGCAGGCGGCTCAGGTGGAGACCTTCATCGCTCGCAGGGTGGATGCGATCATCATCGCGCCGGTGAGCTCGAGCGGCATCGTAAGGGCTATCGAGGAGGCCAACCGGGCCAGCATCCCGGTGGTCATCGCAGACATCGCGGCGGAAGGCGGCCAACTGGTGACCCGGGTGGCAAGCGACGACCGCCAGGGCGGACGGCTGCTCGGCGAGTACGTTGCCCAGCGGTTGCACGGCGGTGGCAACGTGGCGATTCTCGACCAGCCGACGGTGGCGAGTGTGCGCGAGCGGGTGGCCGGGTTTCGCGCCGCCCTCGCGTCCTACCCGAACATTCGCATCGTCGCCGCGCCAGCGGTGGACCGCGGCCAGCGCGATCTCGCCAAACACAAGATGGAGAATCTGCTGGCGACCGATCAGCACATCGATGCCGTGTTCGGCACCGACGACGAGTGTGCCCTCGGCGCCCTCGCGGCTCTCGACGCCGCGAGAGGAGGCCGCCCCGCGACCTTCATCGTCGGCTATGACGCTACCCCGGAGGCGCGCACGGCTATCGCCCAGGGCAGCGCCCTGGTGGTGGACGCGGTGCACAACCCCGTCACCATCGGCCGCCGCACGATCGAAGCCGTGGTGGCGAAGCTGCATGGCCAGATCGTGCCGCCGCTGATCCTTGTTCCGGTGGGATTAGTGGAGCGCGACTCGCTGGTGAAGCAGGGACTCGGGCCTAGGGACGAGGGGCTCGATATCCGCCCCGAGTCCCGAGCCCCTGACCCCTAGCCCCTACTCAGGCGGCGACCCGCGCACCGCACGCGTTGCAGTAGCTGGCGTCCACAGCGAGACTGGTGCCGCAACGAGCGCAATAGCCGGGGGCGCTCCCCAACCGGCGGCCGCACTCGGTGCAAAACTCGGCACCGGGCTCCGGGCGGAGGCCATGGGTGGGACACGCGGGATGCGGGATAGGCGATGCGGGATGGGCCCCTTGCCGCGAGCCCGTCGCATCCCGCATCCCGCTTCTCGCATCCCGTACAGCTTCCAACGCCAGGCCCGTGTACTTCCGTTTCAGAGCTTCGTAATCAGCATCGGAGAGTTTGCCGGTCGCCCGGTCGAACTCGATTTCCTTGAGCGCCCGCACGGCGACTGCGCGGGGACTGACGTCCTCGTCAGCCTCATCACCCTCGCCAGCTGCGCCGTCCCCGCCCGACTCCGCCGTGTACGGCCGCAGGATCGGGCGCAACGTGAACCACACCGCAGCCGTGGCGAGCAACACCCCGAGGGCGGACTCCAACGCGGCATTCATGTCTTGAGCTCATCGAGCTCGCGTCGCAGCTCCTCCAGCTCAGCAGGGGTGGCGTGCGGGGCGGCAGGTGAACCGGGCTCCGCGGGACCCGACGCACGCACCCAGCGGCGCAGCACGAGCGTGAGCATCACCGCCGCTGCGAGCACGGCCGTGCCGGGGAGGAAGTACCCCAGCAGGTTGAACCCTCGTTTGGGCGGTGCCATGAGCGACGCCTGGCCATGCTCGCGCACGAAGCCGTCAATGATCTGCTGCGCCGACTGGCCGGCGTCGTATTTCGCCAGAACTTCTCGGTGGAGGGCAGGACTATAGGTGCACGAGAAATCGGTGGTGCGACAAGTGTAAATGTCGAGCCCGCAGCCACAGGTACAGCGGAGCCGTTTTTCGATCGCCTGGATGGCGGCCAGGTTGTCCTTGGCCGTGACCGGCTCGATCGAGCGCCCTGCCCAGTCGGGTTGATAGAGGCGGCCGGAGGGCAAGGAATCGACGGACTGCTGGACAGTCGGACTGATGGACAGAAAGAGCCCGCCGATGAGGAGCCCGACGAATTGCCTGCGGTCACAGTCCGACTGTCCGACCGTCCGACGGTCCGACCTCACTTCTCCCCCACCAGGCGCACCGCGTACCCGGCCTGGGACCGCTTGATGGCCGGCGCGCCGCCACCCGGCCACATCACGATGAGGCCGCCGAGGGCGACGATCATGCCGCCGTACCACACCCACCACACCAGCGGGTTGATCGTGAAGCGATACACGGCCTGCTCCGTGCCGTTCACGACGCCGGCGAGAACGGCGTACAGATCTTCGCGTAAGTCGCTGCGGATGCCCACCGCAGTGGATGGCTCGAACGTCGGGCGGCCGGTGGCGTCCACGTGCTGGCGCTTCTCGGTGGAGAGCAGACCGATCTTCTTCCCGTTTCGCGCCACCTCCACCGTGGCCGCGGTGACGAGGCGATTGAGGGCCTGGTACTGCGAGATGCCGAGGTGGGTGAAGGTATAGGTCCAGCCATAGGGGCTCCGCAGGCTCACCGACTCCCCGGGCCGGAGCGTGGCCTCGGTTTCCGTCTTGAACGCCATCCCGGCAAACGCGATGAACAGGATGACCATGCCGGTATGCACGATGTAGCCGCCGTAGCGACGCCGGTTGCGGGCGATGAGTCGGCCCAGGGCGAGGGCGTAGGCCTCCCCGTATTGGCGGTGTCGGGCGCGGGCGCCACGCGCGAATTCCTGGACCACCGTGGCCGCCACGAAGCCCCCCAAGGCGATAGCCATGAGCGCGTAGAAGTCCCGCATCCCGGCGACGAGCAGCACGAGCATCGTGAAGCCGCCGGCGGCGGCCGGCACCGCGAACTGCCGCCGCAGGTTGGGAATGGAAGCACGGCGCCAGGCGATGAGCGGTCCGATCCCCGTGAGCGCCAGCAGCGCCAGTCCGAGGGGGATGTTCACCTGGTTGAAGAACGGCGGGCCGACGGTCACCTTCGTGCCCCGCACCAGCTCGGAGAGAATGGGGAAGAGCGTGCCCCACAGCACCGAGAACGCGATCCCGATGAACAGCAGGTTGTTGAACAGAAAGCCCGCCTCACGACTCACCATCGACTCCAGGCGTGCCTCGGCCACGAGCAGCGGCATGCGGCTGGCGTAGAGCGCGAAGCTCACACTGCCCGCGATACCGAGGAAGCCGAGGAACCACCAGCCGACCGGGGACTGGGTGAAGGAGTGCACCGACGAGATGACGCCCGAACGGGTGAGAAACGTGCCGAAGATCGAGAGCAGCCAGGATCCGATGATCAGCCCCAGGTTCCACTTCTTCAACATGCCGCGCTTCTCCTGGATCATCACCGAATGCAGGAACGCGGTCATCGTGAGCCACGGCAACAGCGATGCGTTCTCCACCGGGTCCCACGCCCAGTAGCCGCCCCAGCCGAGCTCCACGTAGGCCCACCACATGCCGAGGCAGATCCCGATCGAGAGAAACAGCCAGGACAGCAGCGTCCACTTGCGGATCGCGACCAGCCAGTCGGCGTCGAGTTTCTTCAAGAGCAGCGCCGACATGGCGAAGGCGAACGGGATGGTGATCGAGATGTAGCCGAGGTAGAGCATCGGGGGATGGAACACCATCCCCGGGTTCTGCAGCTGCGGGTTCATGCCCCGCCCGTCTACCGGCGTGTACGGCAGGCGATCGAACGGATTCGCGGCGAACACCGTCACGCTCACGAAGAACGTGGCGACGAGGCACGTCACCGCCGCGACGTACGGCAGGTATACCCGGTGGCGCGGCGCCGTCAGCCACTGAGCGAGCGAGCCGAAGATCGTGAGGACCGTCGCCCAGAAGAGCAGGCTGCCCTTTTGGCCCGCGTACAGCGCCGACCAGGTGTAAAACGTCGGCAGGTTGCGGCTGGTATAGGCGGCGACGTACTCGACGTTGAAGTCGTGGTGGAACAGCGCGATCTCGAGCGAGACCACCGCGGCGATGAGGACCGCGCACATGGCGAACACGGCGTGCCGGGCGCTCTGCTGCAGGTCGGCACGCCCGGTGCGGCCCCCCGCGAACCCCGCGATCACACCCCACACGCCGAGCAGGAGGGCCATCCACAGCGCCAGCGTGCCGAGCAGCGTCATCTAAGCTTTCGGCACCGCTTCGTAGCGCGATCCGCACTTGGCGAGCACGTTGGTCGCGTGGATCAGGCCGTCCTTCTGCAGCCGGCCTTCGACCACAACCTCGACGGAATCGGTGAAGGTGTCGGGGGGCAGCCCGTGGAAGGTGACCGGGTAACTGGCGCTGCCGTCGGCGATGCGGAAGGTCAGGGTCTGGGTCGCCACGTCGCGGGTGACGGTCCCCGGCACGACGCGGGCGCCGACCTTCATGCCGATGTCGAAAAAGGAAGGATCCGCGGCCACTTTCTGGGAGAGCTCACTCGGCGTCAGGAAGTACTGGCCGGTCTGCTTGATCCCGGAGGCCATCAGCCAGCCGACCGAGCCTACGATCAGCACCGCTCCGATAGTGAACTTCGCGCCCGCGTTCATGACGGTATTATACCCCGGGTGAGGGCCCACCGCACCGCCTCAGCCGGAGTCTGGACGCGCGGGATGTCGATGGCCCCGGCGAAGTTATCGTGAAGCCCGACCACCGGTGTGCCGATCCGCACGGCGAGGGCGATCTCCGAGAGCGTGCCCACCCCGCCCCCGATCGCGATCACCGCGCGAGCCGCTCGCACGATCAGAGCGTTGCGCATCTCCCCCATCCCGGTCGCGAGCGGAACGTCGATGGCGGCATTCGCATCTCCCGGGTCGCTCCCCGGCAGCAGCCCCACGGTGATCCCCCCACCGGCCTCCTGCGCGCCCCTGGCCACGGCCTCCATGACGCCGCCCAAACCACCACACAGGATGACAGCGCCGGTGTCGGCGAGGAGGCGGCCAACCGTCGCGGCGGCGGCGGCCTCGTCGGGCGTGCACGTGCTGCCGCCCACCACTGCCACGAGCGGCCTCACGACGGGCGCCGCCTTCCCCTGCCGGCCACCGCCCAGTGAAGGGCGGCGTCGACCGCTCGGAGCCAGTCGGCGGTGCGGGCCCGGCGCGCGGCGGCCTCGGCACTCGGCGTGAAGCGCGTGAAATGCCGACCCGCAAGGAACTGCTCCGGGGTCTTCCACATGCCGGCCGCGAGCCCGGCGAGCGCCGCGGCACCGAGAGCCGTCGTCTCGATCACGTCGGGGCGCGCCACCGGCACGCCGAGCAGGTCCGCCTGGAATTGCATCAGCCAGTCGTTGGCGGCGGCGCCGCCGTCCACTTGCAGGGCCGCCAGGCGCAGGCGCGCGTCCGCGGTCATGGCGCCGAGAACCTCTTTGGTGCTGAACGCCATGGCCTCGAGCGCCGCGCGCACGAGGTGGGCACGGGTGGTGCCGCGGGTGAGGCCGACGATGGTGCCTCGGGCTCCAGCCTCCCAGTGCGGCGCGCCCAGCCCGACGAACGCGGGGACGAAGGTGACGCCACCCGTGTCCGGCACGCCGCGGGCGAGCGGCTCGGTCTCGGCGGCACTGGCGATGATCTGGAGACCGTCGCGGAGCCACTGGACGGCCGCGCCGGCGATGAAGACGCTCCCCTCCAGTGCGTACACCGGCTCCCCGCGCGGCCCACAGGCGATCGTCGTCAGCAGCCCGCGCCGGGAGGTCGCGCGCTTGCGGCCCGTGTTGAGCAGCATGAACGCCCCCGTGCCGTACGTATTCTTCGCCTGCCCTGCCCGCCAGCATCCCTGACCGTACAGCGCGGCCTGCTGATCGCCCGCGACCCCCATCACGGGGATCTCCGCGCCGAAGTGCTCGGCTGCGCACACGCCGAACGTGCCACTCGAGGGGCGGACTTCCGGGAGCGCGTACCGAGGCACGCCGAACAGGTCGAGCAGCCACGGGTCCCAGGTGCGCTCCTCGATATTGTACAGCATCGTGCGTGACGCGTTGGTGTGATCGGTCGCGTAGGCGCGACCGTTGCTGAGCCGGAACAGCAGCCAGGAGTCCACGGTGCCGAACACCGCCTCCCCGGCGGCGACCCGGCCCCGAAGGCCGGGGAGGTGCTCGAGCAACCATTCGATCTTGGTGGCCGAGAAGTAGGGATCGAGCACCAGGCCGGTGCGCGCGCGGATCGGCGCGGCGCGGCGGTGCTTCGTGAGCTCCAGGCAGCGCGGTGCGGTGCGGCGGTCCTGCCACACAATCGCCCGGTGCAGCGGCTCGCCGGTCCTGCGATCCCAAGCGCACACGGTCTCGCGCTGGTTGGTGATGCCCAGAGCCGTGGGTCTCACCTTCGTCCGCTGGAGCGCCTCGCGCGCCGCTTCCAGAGTCTTACGGAAGATCTCTTCGAGATCGTGCTCGACCTGGCCGGGCTCCGGGAAGTGCTGGGTGATCTCGCGATGGCCCCGGCCCAGGATGCGGCCGTCGTCCGCGACGACGAGGGCGGTCGCGCCAGTGGTGCCCTGGTCGAGGGCGAGGATGGCGGTCATGCCGCGAACGGCGGCTGCACAAGCCCGCGATCCGTGAGGAATCCCGTCACATAGCGCGCGGGGGTCACGTCGAAAGCGAGGTTGAGCGCTGCCGCCGTCGCCGGCGCGACCCTGCGGCCCGCTGCGGTCGTCACTTCCTCAGGAGCACGCTGCTCGATCGGGATGCCGTCGCCGCTCGCCAGGTCGGCGTCCACGCTGGACCAGGGCGCGGCGCAATAGAAGGGGACGCCGTGGTGGCGGGCGAGGACGGCCAGGGCGTAGGTCCCGATCTTGTTCGCGAAGTCCCCGTTCCTGGCGATACGATCCGCGCCGACCAGCACCAAGTCCACCTGGGCCGCGCGCATCAGCGCCCCCGCCGCCGCATCGGGGATCACCGTACAGGGGATGCCGGCGTGGGTCAGCTCCCAGGCGGTGAGCCGGCTCCCCTGGAGCACCGGACGGCTCTCGCCCACGAAGACATGGAGGTCGCGGCCCGCGTCGTGCGCCAGGTAGATCGGGGCGAGCGCCGTGCCAATCCCCCCCGTCGCCAACGCGCCGGCATTGCAGTGGGTGAGAACCTTCGCGCCGTCGGGTAGCAGTGCCAGCCCGCACTCGCCGATGCGGCGGCACATGGCGCGGTCCTCCTCCCAAATGACCGTCGCCTCGGCCTGGAGCCGCTCCCACACCCCGCCGCCGTCCCCGGACGTCGCATGCGCGACGCCCACCATCCGGTCCAGTGCCCAGCGGAGATTGACTGCCGTCGGTCGCGTGGCGCCGAGCTGGGCGGCCAGGGCGTGCAGCCGCGCGAGGAATGGCTCGCGCGGCTCGGCGCGCAACTCGCGGAGCCCGGCGACGAGCCCCATAGCCGCCGCGATCCCGATCAAGGGCGCGCCCCGCACCTGCAGCGTGCGGATCGCGTCGGCCATCTGCTCGACCGTATCGAGATCGCGCGTGACATAGTCCTCCGGCAACGCGCGCTGATCGACGACGCGCACGGCGCCGGAGGGGGCCCAGGCGATCGCTTGGACGGACATGGAGAGAACATAACGCGGAACGTGGAACGCGGAACAACTGACACGGGTTCGAGCCGAGCCAACGGCGTCGAAAACCACCCGTGCCGTTCCGCGTTCCGCATTCCGAGTTCCGCGTTACCTTTCTCTCCATGAGCTACCAAACTCTCCTGTTCGAGATCAAAGAGGGCATCGCGTTCCTCACCATCAATCGCCCCGACAAGCTCAACGCGCTCAACGATCAAGTGGTAGACGAGCTCGGCCACGCCGCCGCGCGGATCGCCACCGAAGCGGCGATCAACGGCGCCATTCTCACCGGGGCTGGTCCCAAGGCATTTGTGGCCGGCGCCGACATCGCCGACCTCGCCAAGCAGGGGCCCTTCGACGGGAAGACACGGGCCCTCCGAGGCCAAGCGGTCCTGCGTCGCCTCGAGACCTGCGGCAAGCCGGTCATTGCCGCTGTCAACGGGTTTGCCCTGGGCGGCGGCTGTGAGCTCGCCATGGCGTGCCACCTGCGCATCGCCGCCGACACCGCCAAGTTCGGCCAGCCCGAGGTGAAGCTCGGCATCGCCCCCGGCTACGGCGGCACGCAGCGCCTACCGCGGCTCGTGGGCAAGGGCGTGGCGTTACAGCTGATCCTCACGGGCGAGATGATCGGCGCGGAGGAGGCCTACCGCATCGGGCTCGTCAACAAGGTGGTCCCCGCCGGGCAACTCCTCGCCGAATCCGAGAAGCTGCTGCGGGGTATCCTCACGATGGGGCCGCTCGCCGTGCAGCTCGCCCTCGAGGCTGTGGACCAGGGGCTGGAGATGACCCTGGACGAAGGCCTGCTACTCGAAGCCAACCACTTCGGTCTCCTAGCCGCCACCAAGGACATGAAAGAAGGGCTGACCGCATTCCTGGAAAAGCGTCAGGCAAAGTTCGAGGGTCGCTGATCGCGGGAAGCCTGGCGCTGGCCGCCGTGGCCGCGTGTCTGGGCGACCGGCCGCGCCCCGCCCCCCCGGTTCTGGGCATCACCCTCGACAAGGACAGCGTGGGCTCACCTGACACGCTCACCGGGAGCGTGCGGGCTGATGACCGAGACGGCATCGACTCCGTGTGGGTTACCGTTGATACGCTCCGCTTGGGCGATGACGGCTTCTTCCAGCAGACCTACCAATCCCACTTCCGCTTCCCGATCCGCAGCGGCCACGCGCTGGGGGACCGCATCCTGGTGCGGCTGCAGGCCCGCGATGTGGTGGGGTTTATGGGGGTGTTGGACACCGCGGTGATCGTCCGGGGACCCTGACGCCACCGCAAGTAAGTCTTGACCTGACAATGACTTCCGGCTAATTTTCCAGGGATGACAAAGCCCCAATCGCGGCGGCCCGTGACGATTCGGGAGGCCTTGCAGACCTACCTCTCCCGCACGGGGCTGGAGCGCCGCCTTGCCCAGGCGCAGGTGGTGCCGGAGTGGCCCCGGCTGGTCGGTCCGCCGATCGCGGCGGTGACCGAGCCGGAGTCCGTCACTACGGACGGGACGCTGTTCGTGCGGGTCGCAACCAGCGCTTGGATGACCGAGCTGCAGCTGATGACACCCGAGATCATGGCCCGGCTCAACGCGGGTCGCGGCGCGGGTCGCATCAAGACGATACGCTGGCTTCTCTCACGCTAGAGATCTATGGCCAAGGCGAAACCTGAAGCCGGCAAGGCGCCCAAGGGCAACGGCAACTACCAGGCCGACTCGATCCAGGTCCTGAAGGGCCTGGAAGCGGTGCGGCGTCGGCCCGCGATGTACATCGGGTCGGTGTCGGGCCGCGGGCTGCACCATCTGGTCTACGAGGTGGTGGACAACTCAATCGACGAGGCGCTGGCGGGCTACAGCACGCGGATCGACGTGACGATCCACCCGGACAACGCGGTCACCGTGACCGACAACGGCCGCGGCATCCCGGTCGATATCCACAAGACGGAGAAGAAACCCGGCGTCGAAGTGGCGCTGACGATGCTGCACGCCGGCGGGAAGTTCGACAAGAGCACCTACAAAGTATCGGGCGGGCTGCACGGCGTAGGCGTGTCGGTGGTGAACGCGCTGTCGGAGCAGCTCGAGGTCTGGGTGGACCGCGACGGCAAGCGCCACCACATGGCGTTCGCGCGCGGCGACACGACCACGAAGCTCGAGGTCGTCGGGAAAGCCAAGGGAACAGGGACGACCGTCTGGTTCAAGCCCGACACACAGATCTTTACCGAGACCCGGTTCGACTACGCGACCATCGCCAACCGGTTGCGCGAGCTGGCGTTCCTGAATAAGGGCCTAGCGATCACGCTCAAAGACGAGCGCAAGGGGCAGCACCGGGAAGAGACCTACGTCTACAAGGGCGGGCTCGCCGAGTTCGTGAAGTGGTTGCTGGGGACGCGGCGGCCGCTGCACGCCAAGCCGATCGTATTCGAGGCTGCCCGCGAGGGGGTCGAGGTCGAAGGCGCCATCCAGTACGACGACCAGTACAGCGAGAACACGTTCACCTTCGTCAACAACATCAACACGCACGAGGGCGGCACCCATCTCACGGGATTCAAATCGGCCCTCACCCGCACCATCAACGAGTGGGCCAAAAAGGACGGCCTCCTGAAGAAGGAGGAATTCACCCTCACGGGCGACGACGTGCGCGAAGGATTGAACTGCGTCCTGCACGTGAAGGTGAAGAATCCACAGTTCGAGGGTCAGACCAAGACCAAGCTGGGTAACTCTGAGATCGAGGGCATCGTCAAGAGCGTGGTCAACGACGCGCTCGGCGAGTTCTTCGACAAGAATCCGAGCGTGGCCCGGGCGATCATCGCGAAGGCGGTCAGCGCGGCACGGGCGCGCGAGGCGGCGCGGAAGGCGCGCGAGCTAGTCCGCAAGAAGAGCGGGCTGGACGGCGGCCTGTTGCCCGGCAAGCTCGCCGACTGCTCGCTCGACGACCCGAACCTGTGCGAGATGTTCCTGGTCGAGGGCGACTCCGCCGGCGGATCGGCCAAGATGGCGCGCGTCCGTGAATTCCAGGCCATCCTGCCACTGCGCGGCAAGATCCTCAACGTGCAAAAGGCCCGGATCGACAAGATCCTCTCCAACGAGGAGATCCGGATCATGATCACCGCGATCGGCACCGGCGTGGGGGAGGACTTCAAGATCGCCGACGCGCGCTACCACAAGATCATCATCATGACCGACGCCGACGTCGACGGCGCCCATATCCGTACGCTGCTGCTCACCTTCTTCTACAAGGAGATGAAGGAGCTGATCGACGCCGGGTACGTCTACATCGCGCAGCCGCCGCTGTTCCGGGTCGCCAAAGGCAAGGAAGTCTACTACGCCTACAGCGAGAAGGAGCGCGATGGCTACGTCAAGCGACTCTCCAACGGCGCCGAGCCGTCGGCCAACGTCGTGATCCAGCGGTACAAGGGATTGGGCGAGATGAACCCCGACCAGTTGCGCGACACCACCATGGACCCAACCAAGCGTACCCTGTTGAAGGTGACCATGGAGGACGCGTTGGAAGCGTCGCAGCTGTTCGAGACGTTGATGGGGGACGAAGTCGAGCCGCGCCGCAAGTTCATCGAGGAGAACGCGAAGTTCGTGAGGAATCTGGATGTGTGATGAGGCGGAGCCGGTGCCCGGACGCAGGGGGGTGACCGGGTGATCGTTCCGCTGGCCATCCTGGGTGCCCTCCTCCTCCTCCTCGCCTGGTTCTTGTTCAGCGGCCGCGACGACGCCCCCGAGCCGACGGCCCGCCGACGCGGGGGCTCGGGCGACGCGGACGAGATCGACTACCCCGAGCTGGAGCAGGCCGAGCGGGAGGTGCAAGAAGCGCCGGACGAGGACAGCGTGCGCGACTGGGGCCCGGGCGTACGAAAACCCCCCATTGTGTAGGGAAAGGTGACGGCGGTCACCCCCTGGAAAGCGCCGCGCTCACGCAAAGCAGGCGCCTTCCCTCTTGACTTCGGAACCCCCGACCACTCATGGTGATATAGCCTCCAGACATGGCACTGTCGTCCCCGGCCCCGTTGCGCCCGCGATCCGGCTCGACGGGGTTTTGTGTTCCCGGGATGAGGAGCAGTGTTGAATGGACCCGAGAGTGCTGCTCGATAACCTTGACACTGGCGTAGCGGCGATCGCCCCTGACTGGACAGTCGCAGCGTGGAGTCTAGCCGCTGCCCGCATCACCGGGCTGCCCGCCGAGCGCGTCCTGGGTCAGAACCTCGGGGTGGCGCTGCCGACCGCCAGGGGCGCCCACGTGGAGCGCATCCTCCACGACGTCTTGCAGGACGGCGTCGCGCGCAGCTTCGTCGCACCCGCTCGCGCGCCCGAGTTGGCGGGGAAAGTCCTCGAGACGCGCGTCAGCCGCGGGCCGCACAGTCACCTGATCCTGGAGTTCCGGGAGGCGGGCTCGGAGCTCTCGGGTGAGTCCCGGGCGGCCCAGATCCTGACGGCTTTCGAAACCGAGCGCCGGTTGTACCGCCAGTTGTTCGAGTCCCTTCCCATCCCGGCCCTCATGCTCACGATCGATGGCCAGATTCTGGAGGCCAACCGCGAGGGCAGCGCCCTGCTCGGCCTCCGGGACCCCCAGGCAGCGCGCGGGCAGGCACTGAGCGTTTGGCTGCCCGCCGTACACCACCAGCCGCTCGCGGCCGCCCTGCGCGACGCCATCCGACGGCCGCAGCGCTTGGCGCTGGCCATCGACTTCGCCGGCGAGCCGGCGCGCGAGGTGGTGGCCTCGCTCACCCGAGTGGATCCCGACCAGGCCGACAAAGTGTTGTTGCTCGCGCTCGACGTGTCCCGGGAGGCGTTGTTGCAGCAGAAGCTGCTGCGCGCTGACCGCATGGCCCAACTCGGCCATCTGGTGTCCGGCGTCGCCCACGAGCTGAACAACCCGCTGTCGGCCATCGCAGGGTTCGCAGAGATGCTGGCGGCCGACGCGGCGACACCGGAGCTGCGCGAAGGCGCCGAGATCATTCACCTGGAAGCGATGCGGGCCGGACAGGTGGTCCAGACGCTGCTCGACTTCGCGCGGCACCGGCCGCAGACGCGGCAGGCGGTGGACCTCCAGGACGTCGCCGAGCGGGTGGTGGCATTGCAGCGCAGCGCGCTGCGCAAGGCGCGGGCCAAAACCATTCTGCAGTTCCCCCAGGACCTGCCCGAGGTCATGGGCGATTCCCAGGAGCTCCAGCAGGTCTTGCTTAACGCGGTGTTGAACGCGCAACAGGCGGTCGCCGCGACCGGCCGGCCGGGGACGATCACGATCAGCGCGCGGCTCACGGACAGCCACGTCACGCTACTCGTGGAGGACACAGGTCCGGGCGTGGCGCCCGAGATCCTCGACCGCATCTTCGAGCCGTTCTTCACCACCAAAGGCCCCGACGGCACCGGCCTCGGCCTGGCGATCAGCCTGGGGATCGTGAAGGCGATGGGCGGGCGGCTGTACATGCACAACATCGAAGGCGGCGGCGCCCGGCTGGGAATCGAGCTGCCTGTCGGGGCGCCCGGAGCGGGGCCGAAGCCCGCCCCGCAAGCGGGCTTTCACCCGGCGGCGCGCTCGTTGTCGGTGTTGGTGGTCGAGGACGAGCAAAGCGTGCGCCGCGGGTTCACGCTGATGGCCAAACGGCTCGGTCACCACGTCACCGTCGCCGGCAACTTCGCCGAAGCCCGCGACCTGCTGGACGCGCCGAGCGCCCGCTACGACGTGGTCGTCGTGGACGTGCACCTCGACGAGGCACACACCGGCTTCGAGCTGTTCGAGCAGCTGCTCCAAGAGGGGCGCGGCCGCGAGCAGCGGGTGGTGTTCACGACGGGCGATTCGCTGTCGGCGCAGACGCGCGATGCGCTGCAGCGCTCCGAGCGACCGGTGCTGCGCAAGCCGTTCAAGCTCGACGAGCTGCGCGAGATTTTGGAGCGTGTGGCGGGCGGGTGAGATCTTCGACCCCGGCCTTCGTCACCCGATGCGAAATCAGCGGCAGCGGCCGCTCGCTCAGGCGATCGCCGAACGTGATGGCACGCTCGAGCGCCTCGAAGCCGAGCTTCACCCCGGACGCGTCGCGCGCGAACACCGACGCGATCGGCTCACCCTCCAACACCTTGTCCCCCGGTTTGACGGTGATGACGAACCCCACCGTCGGGTCGACGACGTCCTCGACCTTGGTGCGGCCACCGCCCAGGCTCACGACCGCGCGCCCGATGGTGCGGGGTTCCACGCGCGTCACCACACCGGTCTCTCGGGCGGCGAACACTTCCACCGCCTGGGCCTGCGGCAGCACCGATGGGTCTTCGACCGCCTTGGGGTTACCGCCCTGAGCCTCGATCACCTGCTCGAACTTTTCGGCGGCGAGGCCTGAGCCCAGAGCATCCTCCAGCCGTTTGCGGGCTTTGGCCGCCACTTTCTCCACGCCGGCGGCGAGTAGCATCTCCACGCCGAGCGCGTACGTCACCTCCATCAGGTCCTCGGGGCCTTCGCCCCGGAGCGCGAGAATCGCCTCCTCAGTTTCGAGGGCGTTGCCGCAGGCGCGACCCAGGGGCCGATCCATGGCGGTGAGGAGCGCGACCGTGGGGCAGCCGCGGTCCTCCCCCAACGCGATCATGGTGCGCGCGAGCTCAAGCCCCTGCTCGGTAGCCGGCAGAAACGCGCCGCTGCCGTGCTTGACGTCGAGCGCGAGGGCGGAGAGCCCCTCGGCGAGCTTCTTAGACATGATGCTGGCCGCGATCAGAGGGATCGCCTCGACGGTGCCGGTCACGTCGCGCAAGGCGTAGAGCTTCTTGTCGGCCGGGGCGATCTCCGGTGTCTGGCCGATGAGGACGCACCCGAGCTTCATCAACTGGGCCTTCGCCTCTCCCAGCGACAGTGCGGTGCGAAACCCGGGGATGGCCTCGAGCTTGTCGAGTGTGCCCCCGGTGTGGCCCAGGCCGCGGCCGGACATCATGGGGACCGCGACGCCGCAGGAGGCGACGAGCGGCGCGAGCACGAGCGAGACTTTGTCCCCCACCCCGCCGGTGGAGTGCTTGTCCACGCGCGCGGTGGCCCAGCCGTCGAAGCTGAGGCGCTGGCCGGACGCGAGCATGGCGTCGGTAAGGGCGGCGAGCTCCTGGCGCTCGAGCCCGCGCAGCACCACCGCCATGAGCAGCGCGGACATCTGGTAATCGGCGACGCGGCCGGCGGTGTAGGCGGCGACCAGCGCCGACCATTCCTCCGGCGTCAGCGCGCCGCCGTCCCGCTTGCGCTCGATGAGAGGCACGACGAACATTTACCCGCCCTTCCCTCTTCCGACCCGGAGACTCCGATGCGCTTCGCTCTGCTCGCGGTACTCCTCGCCGCCGCGGTCCCGCTGCCGGCGCAGACGTTCGCCGAGCACCTGGCGATGGGCGACAGTCTGCGCCGCGCACTGCAAGCCGAGCCGGCGCTGCGCCACTACCAAGAGGCGCTCGCCCTCGAGCCGCGCAGCTACGAAGCCAACTGGAAAGCGGCGCGGGAGATCGCCGACGTCGCCAAGCAGTTGCTCGGTGATTCGCTCAAGAATCGGCGCGACAGCCTGTACTCGCTCGGGCGCGGCTACGCGGAAGCGGCGCTCACGGCCGATTCGACCGATGCCAACGGTCATTTCGCTCTCGCCCTCGTCCTGGGACGCCTCTCCCGCACCCGCGGCGGCAAGGAGCGCGTCCGCTTCGCCAAGATCATCTACGACGAGGCCAGCCGGGCCGTCCAGCTCGACTCGACGCACGACGGCGCCTGGCACATCCTCGGCGCTTGGAACGCGGAGGTCAAGCGGCTCTCTGGCCTCACTCGCTTCTTCGCCAAGACGCTGTTCGGGGCCGGCTTCATGAGTCGAGCCTCGTGGCCGGACGCCGTGAAAGACCTCGAGCGCGCCGTTGCCCTCAACCCGCAGTACGTCTACCATCGGCTCGAGCTCGCGGGAGTCTACCTGGACGTCGACGAGACCGCGAAGGCGACCGAGCAGCTGCAGGCGCTCGCGGGGCTGCCGGTCGGCGACCCGATGGATCCCTATTACCAGCGCCTCGGCGCCACCGCGTTGCAGGAGATCCAGGACGGGCACGTGGGCGAGGCCCGCGACCGGCTGCGCAAGGGTTAGCGCAAGGCCGTTCGGCCCGCCTCCATCAGCCGCTCAATCTCCGGCGTCGTGCGCGGAGCCCCCGCCGACAGCCACTCGCCGCCCGTAGCGGTGACCAGCACGTCATCCTCGATCCGCACCCCCAGGTTCTCCTGCGGCAGGTAGATCCCCGGCTCCAACGTGATCACCATCCCCGGCTCGAGCTTCGCCCGACCCGGCACGCCGACGTCATGAACGTCCATCCCGATCGGGTGCCCGAGCCCGTGAATGAAATAGGTGTCGCAGGTCTGGTCGCCACAGAGCGTCCCGGAGTGCTCCCGCATGTAGGCCCGCGCGATCCGATCGAGATCGCGCATCGTGAGTCCCGGGCGCAGCGAGTCGAAGGCGGCCTGCTGGGTGGCGAGCACGAGGTCGTACACGGCCTTCTGGCGCGGCGTGAATCGCCCGCTCACGGGCCAGGTTCGCGTCACGTCCGCGGTGTACTGCCCCCATTCCGCGGCCGCGTCCACGAGGACGAGATCCCCATCCTGCGTCTGGCGGCGGTTCACGTCGTAGTGGAGGGTGGTGCTGTTGGGGCCGCTGCCGACGATCGAGGGGTACCCGACGCGGTCGGCGCCGTTGCGCCGGAAGCCCGCTTCCAGCACCGCCTCGATCTCGTACTCGTACATTCCCGGACGCGCCGCCTGCATCGCCGCGCGGTGCCCGGCGACGCTGATGTCGATCGCCGTGCGGAGCCGCCGCAACTCGTCGGCATCCTTCACTTCGCGCATCGAGTCGGCGAGGGGGCGCAGGTTGCGAATGTCCTGGCCGCCGAACACCAAGTCGATGATCCGCCGTTCGTCGCGGGTGGTCACGTCGAGCGGGACGTAGATGGGGCCTGGGACGCCGACGCGGGCGGCGCGCAGCCGCCGCTCGAGCGAGTCCGTGGGGAGGACCGTCGGGATCCCCGAGAGTCGCGCCGCGACGCTGTCCGGCCCCAGCCGCAGGCCGGTCCAGCGCTCCTGCCCCGGGTTGCGCGGCGGCAAGAAGAGCACTGTCCCGAGGGAGTCGGGGCCGCGCGCCGTCAGCAACAGCCACGCGTCCTGGGTCTCGAGCTCGGAGAAGTAGAAGAAGGTGTTGTTCTGCCGGAAGTCGTTGTCTTGGACGTAATCCTTCTCGACATCGCGCTCGTGCGCCGCGGGGATCACGACGGTGCCGTGGCCGATGCGCTGCAGCAGCGCGCGGCGGCGCTGGGCGGTGGCCGTCGTATCCACGGGACGACCCATGCCGGGGAGTTGCAGCAAGGCCGTCCACTGACCGATGGGGCCCGGGGGCGGGACGGGGCGACTCTGGGCCTCGAGCCCAGCGACCGCAACCAACGTCAGCAGCGCGCAGGAGCGCATGGGCTCCGAAGCTATCGCGGCTTGCGCCGGGTGGCAACGACGGTCAAACTAATGCGCCATGCCCAA
Organism: uncultured Gemmatimonadaceae bacterium; assembly: GCA_964641215.1. GTDB lineage: Bacteria > Gemmatimonadota > Gemmatimonadetes > Gemmatimonadales > GWC2-71-9 > 13-1-40CM-70-15. The sequence goes on along the minus strand of CAZXKD010000010.1, from coordinate 6,853 downwards.
CTCCTCGGCCCTCACGCAGGCGGAAGCCCAGCGACTCGCCGCGCGACTCGCCGAGCTCGAGCACGAGCGCAAGCATCTCCTCGCGATCATCGAAATCCTCAAGGAGATTTCCGGCTCCCTGCATTTCATCGACATCCTGCAGTCGATTGCACGGAAGCTGGGGGAGGCGTTCGGGCTCGACCGCTGCTCGATCTTCCTGGCCGAGCGTGGTGGCACGTCGGTGCGCCTGGTGGCCTCCTACGAGGATCCCACGATCCGCAACTACGTCGTGGATTTGGACCGGTACCCTGAGCTGCGGCGCGCCATCCAGGACGGCGAGACGGTATTCATCCCCGACGCGGCCAGCGATCCCAGTCTGAAGCACGTCCGCAGCGATCTGATCAACCGTCGCGTCAAGTCCATCACTGTGGTGCCGATCAATTGGCGCAACGTGGCGATCGGGGCGATTTTCCTGCGCACGTTCCGCGACGGCCCAACCTTTTCGGACGCCGACGTGCGGTTCGTGCAGGTCGTGGCGGCCCTTACGGCGCAGGCGTTGCGCAACGCACACCGCTACGAGCGCCTGGCCATGCGTCAACAGGAGACCGGGGAGCAGAACCGCCGCATGGAGCTGGAGCGGGTGGCGCTGCTCGCATTCCTGCGCCGGCTGATGGAGGCGTTTGGTCAGCGCGAGGGGGCCTGGGCGGAAGGGCTGCTGCCCCGGGCGAGCGCCGACGAGCTGGACCGCTTGGTGGGCGTCGCCCTCGCCGTAATCCAGGAAGAAGCCAAAGGCCGGTGACGGACGTCGCCGCGCGGGCCGCCGAGCTGCGGCGGCTCCTCGAGCGAGCCAATTACGCCTACTACGTCCTCGACCGTCCGGAGCTGTCGGACGCCGAGTACGATCGCTTGTTCCGGGAGTTGCAGGCCCTTGAGGCCGCGCATCCGAACCTCCGGACTTCCGACTCTCCCACTCTGCGCGTCGGCGCCGAGCCCTCGACGGCGTTCCAGAAGCATCGTCATCTCGTCCCGATGCTTTCGCTCGCCAACGCCTTCAATGTGGCGGAGCTCATCGAGTGGGAGGAGCGCAACGCACGTCTCGTCCCGGAGGTCAAGCGGGCTGGCTACACGCTGGAGGTGAAGATCGACGGAGCGGCCGTGAGCCTGACGTACGTGCATGGCACACTGGTCACGGGAGCGACGCGCGGCAACGGTCTGGTGGGCGAGGACGTCACTCCGAACCTGCGGACGGTGCTCGACCTACCCTTCCGGCTCCACGGCAAAGGGTGGCCCAAGACCATGGAAGTGCGCGGCGAGGTGTACCTCTCCAAGTCGCAGTTCGAGAGGGTCAACCGCGAGCGGATCCAGGCCGGCGAGCCGCCCTTCGCCAATCCCCGCAACGCCTCCGCCGGCGCGCTGCGCCAGCACGATTCCAAAATCACCCGGGCGCGCGGCCTGCGCCTGTTCTGCTTCCATGTGGAGGCCCCGGGGCACAGGCTGCCGTTCGACACCCAGCAGGCCCTCCTCGAACAGCTGCTCGAGTGGGGCTTCCCCGTGGAGCCCAACCACCGCCTCGTCCCCGACCTCGCGGCGGCCCAGACCGCGGTCGCCCAGCTCGAGCAACTCCTGCCGACGCTCGACTATGAGGCCGACGGCGTCGTCCTGAAGGTGAACGCCCTCCCCGTGCATGCCGAGGTCGGCACCGTCGGCGATCGTGAGCCCCGCTGGGCGATCGCGCGCAAGTTCGCGCCCGAGATCCGGGTGACGAAGCTTCTCAAGATCGGGATCAACGTGGGTCGGACAGGCGCACTCAACCCCTACGCGATTCTCGAGCCGGTCGAAATCGGAGGAGTCACCGTGTCGACCGCCGCCCTCCACAACTTCGACCTCATTACGGCCAAAGACATCCGCGAAAGTGATCAGGTCGAAGTGACGCGCGCCGGAGAGGTCATCCCCCAGGTCCTCGGCCCGGTGATCAAGCCCGGCGCGGCGCGCGGGCCTGCCTACCAACGCCCTACCCACTGCCCAGTCTGTCGATCCAAGGTCGAGCAGCCCGAAGGCGAAGTGGCGATCTACTGCCCGAATGTCTCCTGTCCGGCTCGGGTGCTCGAGGACATCGTCCACTTCGCCTCCCGCGGCGCGATGGACATCCGCGGGCTCGGCTACGAGCGGGTCAAGGCGCTGCTCGACGCCAAGCTCATCGCGGACGTGGCCGACCTGTACGACCGCGATAAACTGAGCGTCATGCATCTGCTCACGCTGGACGGGTTCGCCGAGAAGTCGGCGCGGCAGCTGATCGACGCGATCGATGCGTCCAAGCGTCAGCCCCTCTCCACGCTGCTGTTCGCCCTCGGCATTCGGCACATCGGCGCCGGAGGAGCGAAGTTGCTCGCCCGGCATTTCGGCTCGATGGCGGCCCTCGGCAAGGCCAAAGCGGACGAGATCAATCGGGTCCGTGGCATCGGAGAGGCGATCGCCGAGGCGGTGGCCGGGTTCTTCGCCGAGCCGCGGAACAAAGCGCTCGTCAAGCGACTCGAGAAGCTGGGACTGACGATGACCGAGCCCACCGCGCCGGCCGGCGAGGGCGTCGGGGGGGGCCCCCTCGCAGGACAGACCTACGTGATCACGGGAACACTCCCGACCCTCTCCCGTGGCAAAGCCGCCGAGCGCATCCAACGGGCGGGAGGACACGTGACCGACAGCGTCTCCAAAAGGACGACCGCGGTGGTCGCGGGGGCGGATGCCGGCTCCAAGGTCGAAAAGGCTCGGGCGCTCGGCGTGCCCGTCATCGACGAAGCGGAACTGTTGCGCCGCGTGGCCGAAAAGCCTTAACTTGGCGGCGGCCATGACCGCCCTCGCCCACCTGCTCGTCGGCAACGACGGCCTCACCGTCGGCCGGGGGGCTCTGCGGCAACTGCATACCAGCCTGCTCACCTATGCCCCGGACCAGGCGATCACCATCCTGCAGGAAGCGGGATACGCGTCGGGGGAGGGGGTCTACCGCTCCTTCTGCGAGTGGCTCCCCGGGCAGGCCGGCGTCGACAAGCCTCAGGACCTCGATGTCGCCGTGTTCAGCGAGGTGCTGGCGGCGTTCTTCCGGACCGCCGGCTGGGGAACGCTCACGGTCGCGCCGATCGGCACCGGGGCGTTGGCCGTGGACTCGGCCGATTGGGTCGAGGCCGAGCCGGGGACCGCCCAGATGCCCATGTGCTTCTTCTCGTCCGGGATGCTCGCCGACTTCCTGGGAAGGCTCTCGGGAGAGACGCTGGCGGCCATGGAGGTGGAGTGTCGCAGCCGCAACGATGGGCGCTGCCGGTTTCTCACGGCGACTCCTCCTGTGCTGCAGCGCGTCTACGAGGAGATGACGCAGGGGCGAACGTATCTGCAGGCGCTGCGAGCGTGAACGTCGCCGGGTGCCGAGGCGCCGGAACCTGAGAGCTAGCGTCGCGCGACGCTGACGCCCTCCAGGAGCAGCGACGGCGCCCAGAGCGTGCCCAGCCAGCGACCGTCGTTCCCCAACCCCCCGATCGTCCGCAGCAACTCGTAGACGTTGCCGGTCACCGCGGCGTCCTTCACCCGGCCGGTGATTTCGCCATGCTGCACCCGGTAGGCGAGGGCCACGGGGTGACTGAACACACCGCTGATCACGTTGCCCTGCCCGACCCCGATGAGATCGTCAACCACGAGGCCGTCGCTGATGCCCTCGAGCAGCCCGCCACCCAAAGCGCCGGGCGTACCTGCTCCGCTTCTCGTCCCCAACACGAGGTTCGAGAAGCCGATGTGCGGCTTGCCGAACACCCCCCGGCGCCCATGCCCGGTGCTCGTCGTGCCGGCACGAGCGGCCGTTTCGAGATCGTACACGAACCCCCGCACGGTGCCGCGCTCGATGAGCGGTAGTGTCCGCGACGGCGCACCTTCATCGTCGCACGGCCGCGACGACGCGCGGCCGGGCACGAGGGGGTCGTCGGTCAGCGAGAACCGCGGGTCGAAGATCCGCTCGCCGAGCTTGTCCGCGAGCTTCGAGGTCCCCTGGACCACCGCCTTGCCGGACAGCGACATCTCGAGCGGCAGCAGGATGGGCGAAAGGCCGGCCGGCGTGAAGACGACGGGGAGCGCGCCTTCCGGCGGCGCGGTGACCCGGAGCGCGAGCTCGAGGCGCGTCTGGATGGACGCGACGAGCGCGTCGAGATCCCCATCCGCCGGCAAATCGGCGCCAACGGATTGGTCGTACACCATCAGGACATCGTCGCCCGTGAACCGTACGAGACCGGCCGACACGGCGAGAGCCGTCGCCTGGTACGCGGCCGCTGTTCCGGCCGTGTTCCCGATGCGCGTTTCGCTGACCTCGCGCTCGATCGACACGTTGACCTGGCACCCCTCCCGGGTGAGGCGCGCGACCAGGGCCCGCCCCATCTGCTTCAGGTCGTCGAGAGAAGCGTTGGCGAGGTGATCGCCGCGGGTGAGGATGTGGGGCAGCGGGGCCGAGCCGGGAAACGCGAGATCGAGCGGTTCACCCAGCTCCGCGGAGGCGAGCGCCTTCTCCAGCAGGTCCTCGGGGCGCGCGTCGGCGGCGGTGGTGCCGGCCACGCCGACCCGGCCTTGCCGCACGATCCGCAGGTTCGTCCCAGCCTCTTCCGTGACGGCGGCGGCCTTGACGCGCCCGGCCTCGAAGCCCACGCTAGTGCGCTCCTCACGGCGCCACAGCGCGTCCCCGCCGGCGATGTCCGCGCGGCGGCGCACCGCTTCGAGCAGCGCCTCCAGATCCCGTTCGCTCACCCGGCCACGTCGCCGCCGACCAACGCCTCCTCGATGCGCACGTGTGGCGCCCCCTCGGTCACCGGCAACGGGAACTGGCCGCCCTTGCCGCAGCCGCCGCCCATCTGGTTCCACCGGAAGTCCCCCGCGATGCGGTCGATCCGATCCAGGGTCTGGAACAGGTTGCCGGCGATCACCACGTCCTTGACGAGCTCGGCCACCCGGCCGTCGCGGATCATGTGGCCATACGCCGCCGTGAACGAGAAGTTCTCGAGCAGCGTCTGGCCGCCGAACGCCGAGCACGCGTACACACCGAGGGTGATGTCACCGATCAGGTCCGCGAAGGTGCCGCGCCCGTTGCCGATGTAGGTGTTGGTCATGCGCACGATCGGCGGGTGGCGGAAGGAAATGGCGCGGGCGTTGCCGGTCGGGCGTTCACCGAGCCGCGCCGCCGTCTCGCGCGAGTGCAGTCGCCCGACCAGGATCCCATTGGCGATGAGGGGGGTGTCCTGCGTGGCGGTACCCTCGTCGTCGAACGGCAGCGTGCCGCGCAGGCCCGGCGCGGCGCCGTTATCGCCCGCGTTGAGCACCGGCTTGCCGAAGCGGCGCCCCAGGGTCATCATCTCGCGCGCTTGGGGGTTCTCGTAGACAAAATCGGCTTCCGAGAGATGGCCGAACGCCTCGTGGATGAAGACGCCCGCGAGTTCGGGGTCGAGAATCACGGGATAGGTCCCGCCCTTGACCGTCGGCGCGTCGAGGAGGGCGACCGCCCGTTCGGCGGCCGCGCGGAACTGGGCGGCCAAGTCGGGCATGCCGCGCCAGCCCTTGCGCAAACCGATCGACTCGAGGCCCTTCTCGATCGTCCCGTCCCGGCGCGCGGTGGCCGTCCCCGAGAGCACCACTTCAGGGCGCAGCTCGTGCACTGCCGTGCCCTCGGAGTTCACGTACCAATACTCACTGACCTCGTCCTGGTAGCTCGCCTGAGTGTCCACGATGCGATCGCTTACCGCGAGCATGGCGCCGTTGTAGGCTTCGAGCAACCGCTTTTTCTCGGCGAGTGGCACGCCGCGCACGTCGCCGTCCAGATCGAGCAACGCCTCGGCTTGCTGCGCGGGGACCTCCGCCAGCCGGATCGGCTCCTCCAGCCGCACCGCACGTGACAGCTCGTCCGCCCGCGCCACCATGGCTGGCAACCGGTCGAGCGAGGTGAACGAGGCGATGCCCCAGCCGCAGCCGCGGTTCAATACCCGCACGAAGCCGCCGACGTCCTCACTGGCGGTGGCGGCTTCGAGCCGCCGCCCGCGGAACGAGACGGCGGAGCTCCAGGTGCGTTCGACGCGGATTTCGGTGTACGCGGCGCGGGAGAGCTTCACCGCCTCCGTGAGCCGGTCCTTCACGCCCCCAGCTCGCGCAGCTTCTCGGCGTAATCCGGCCGCACCACGATCTCGCCGCCCACGATGATCTCGCGATCCCAGGGGAGAATGATGAAGCTCTCCGTCTCCAGCGCGTGGAAGTCCGGTGCGTAGGGGCCGGTGCGGAACGATACGGCGGTCCGTACTTCGGCGGGCTGGAGCTCGCGGACCGCCGCGAGCGCGAGCTTCATCGTGTCGCCTGAGTCGCACGTCTCGTCCACGATCAGGACGCGCTTACCCGTCACGAGCCGCGGCGGCGCCGCGATGACCACCGGGCGGGCGCCGGTCTCCGAGCGGGTGATCGCCAACGACGCGAAGTCGCGCTGCATGATGCTCGCCACCACCGCGCCGGGGATGACGCCCGCCTTGGCGATCCCGATCACCACTTGCGGGTCGTAGGCGCGGAACACCTTCAGCGCCAGGGCCCGACACAGCTCACCGAAGAACGGCCAATCCACCTGCAGCACGCCGAGCGGCGACTGACGACCGCTGCGGGATTTCCGTGCCGGCGGAAACGGCGGGCTTCTGGCAGCATTATCGCGCGTACATCGGCCCGGCTTTTCTCGTGAGCGTCGGTTACATTGACCCGGGCAATTGGGGGACGGACCTCGAGGCCGGCGCCCGGTTCCGCTACGACCTTCTTTGGGGCGTGGCCCTTTCGAGCCCCTTGGCCGTCATCCTGCAGCTCAGTTCCGCCCGCCCGGGGGGGG
>CAZXKD010000009.1:0-33989 GCA_964641215.1 uncultured Gemmatimonadaceae bacterium | reverse complement strand
CCCCCCCTGCCCGCCCGGGTGGCGAAACGGGTAGACGCACGAGACTTAAAATCTCTACGCGTTTGTTGCGGCATAAGGACTTAGGGCGCGAAATTGTGAAACGCTGTGACAACGGATCTGAATTGTGACGGACGTCGTTGGCTTGCTTGCTCAACTGGCGGACAAGTTGTTTGGCATAGCCGTCGAGCAACGGTCGACGGACATCCGCATAGGCGACAATGCTAAGCTGCTCGCTCGTCAAATGGCAGCGACCTTCGAGGAGTGGCAGGGCGGCAGCCCCGGAGATGTATACGAGCTGGCAAAGTGGGCGCGCAAGGTACTCAACGGATTTGGGCATACGGAGCCGGCTCTCAAGGAGATCGTGACCGACCGCTCGAAGGCCAGTCGCACGGTTCGTCGCTTTGTCGGTAGTGCGCGCGGCGCTTATTACGACGCGGCTGACATCATTAACCCGCTGTTTCCGCCGAATGGGCTCGTGATCAACGCGGCCAATCGAAGGGAAGTCCAGGCGAAGTTGCGTCGAGCTGAACGGCGTGTGCGGAAGTGCATTGACGATCTTCAAAGCGCGGAGCGCGCAGGGAAGTAAGCCCGGGTGGCGAAATCGGTAGACGCATCGGACTTAAAATCCGAAGGGAGGCGACTCCCATGCAGGTTCGAATCCTGCCCCGGGCACTACTGGTCTTTAACCTGAGACGTAGCTAGCTTACGGAGCATCAAACGCGGCGACGCGATACTCAGACTAGAGAGTGCCCCCGGCGACTCCAGGCCGGATTAACCTCGAATATCGACAGTCGGGTTCGTTAGGGAGATCGTCTAAGCTCGTCGCGACCTCCTGAGGCCCGTACCCCGCGGCCCGCTTCCGAGACGTTTTTTGGGAGCCGGGCCTTTTGTTTTTGCAGGGGGACGCAATGGCAGGCATGGTCTGGATCAGCGTGTCGGAGGCGGCGCGACGTCTCCTGGTCACGCACGTCTCGATTCACAACTGGGTCGCGGCGAACAAGCTGAAGGGGAAGAGACTTCCCCCTTCGAGTTCTGGGTCGTGTCCGCGAAGTCGGTCGCGCGTCTCACAGCCACGCGTAAGGCGGCGCGATGACCGTCGAACCCCTCGCGTTACGAAATACCGAACGTCACCCGGGTCGGCTTTCCCATTTCGTAACGCCGTCCGAGCGGCGACGGCGTCGCCGGATGTTGAGCGTCCATTGGACCGAGCGTCGAGTCTGAGAAACCGCCGATAAGCCCCTCAGCGATGGCTTGCAACCGCTTCTTCAGTCTCCCTAGGTAAATAGCGGGAGGCTCCAAGAGTGGAATTGCGGGGTGAACACAAGGCTTGACCTGGGCTAGCAGGTCCAGCGCCACGGTCGCCGATAGGGCGTGCGGCAGGTCGAAGTCTTTAAGACGGTACGAGACCGGGAGGCTGATCTGCCAATTGCTGTTGTTTTCAATGAAGCGGAGGACTCGTCCGAGAACGCCCTTCGTCTTCTCATCGGCAACAAAACCGGCGTACTGGTCGATCACACGCTCGGGCGTCAGCTCGGCAGAGCGACACATCTGTCCGAACGCGTAGATGTTGAGGGACTCGGCCTCTCGAAAGATCGCGCTGGCGACCAGACCATCGAGGCCGAGCCTGAGACCGATATCGACTAGAGCCCGGATGTAGCGCGTCTCGCAGGAGGATTGCCCACCTGAGTCGTGATTGTTGGGTCTCACATAGCCGTCGTCCGCTTCGTCCACCAGGAAGTACGGCCAGCCGAGCAGCGGGCTGACGGCCCGCTTTCGGAGCGCCTGAATGTCTTGGGCAGCGGGGTACTGCTCTGGCTTCAGCCCCGCTCGGGAGTATCGGCTCAGGGTCAGCGAGCGGTAATAGTTATGGAGAGGGAAGGACACGCCACTCCTGGGGCCGAGCAGCCCCGGTGTGGCTACGGCAGCGCGCGACAGTTTGATCTCCTGCTCCCAGAAGCGGAGGCTCGAAGGTGACGGGAAGCCTTCCCACTGGGCGATCGCCCAGAGATTCAGGATGAACGTCGCTCGAGGCGCTTGCTGCCGTACGATTTGCTGCACCTGGCGAGTGAACGACACGCAGTCTTCCAACGTGCCGTTGCCCTCGGGGTCTCCCCCCGGATCTCCGGGAAGGAAGACAAACACGTCGGCGTCCCGGAGCTGGGACACCGCGTACCGCAGATGTGCGAAACGCTCGTTGAGTTTGGTCGTATCGCGCGGGCTGAAAACCCCGGGGAAGTGAGCCCCCACAGTCGTGTCAGGCCCCGTCCACTGCTCCATACCGGCCAGCAGGACGATCCCTACGCGGAGGCCCTTGTCATGCGCCAACGCGATCGCGCGTGACATGTCTTTGCAGTACTCGGGCAGCAGGTCGGGGCGATAACGAAACCCCCCTTCGCAGAATTCAAGGTAGTTGTAGCCGCAGGCCTTGAAGAAGTCGTAGACTCGAGGGTCCTGCGGCGGCGGATCGGTCGGAAGTGAAGCGTACAGCCCCACCGTCTCGAAGCTGCCTACCGGCTCCGTCGGGCCGGTTGCCTCGAGCTCGAACATCGAAGAGTGGCGACACAGAAACGGCCCGACGAACGATGCAAGGGCCGTTCGGAGAAAGTCTCTGCGATTCTGCATGCGTTACTCTCAGCTCATTTCAACCAATGCGGTGGGGAGCGCAATTGACATGTCGTCGACAGGGTCGCGCGGCGGGCGGCGCGCCAAGTCGTTGCGGCGCAAGTGGCCAGGGGCGGAACCGAACCGCCGACATGCGGATTTCAGCTCGTTGCGCGTCCGGCTCCATCGTCGCCATCTGGCGCGAAGAAGCGTAACGGCGGGCGCGTCGGGACGCCAGTCGCGGCGCGCGCGTGTATCCCACGTTCTCCGTGGAACACTTACCTTAGGTGGCCGGTTACTTCGAGTGTGTCAATCCTGTGTCAACGGGGCGGGTACCGAGGGGCGCGGGCGTCTCGATCACGGCGAGCAACCGGCCTATTGCGAGCTCGTTCGCGTCATTAGTAGACGATGGGACCAAGCCAGGCCCGGACTTAAAATCTCGAGGGAGGCAACTCCCATGCAGGTTCGAATCCTGCCCCGGGCACTGCGGCTGAACCACGCCCGCAGCGTGGTGAGAGGCATTGCCGACTCAGGAGGAAACGTGAAGAGGAGTGCGCATGGGCGGTTCGCCATCAAGACCTGGGAAGAGAAGCCTTTCGGCGAGGGGAAAGACCTGCCGAAGCTGACGCGAGCCAGCGTCACCAAGAGCTTCACAGGTGATCTCGAGGGCGAGGGGCAGGTAGAGTATCTGATGATGTACCGCGCCGACGGCTCGGCCACGTTCGTGGGGCTGGAGCGGGTGGTGGGACGGCTTGCGGGGAGGGCGGGCAGCTTTGTGCTGCAACGCAGCGGGGTGTTTGAGGGCGGCGTGGCGAAGGAGACCTATTCCGTGGTTGCCGGCTCCGGCACGGGCGATCTTCGCGGCTTGCGCGCCGAGGGCACCTCAGCCGTGGGCCATGGAATGGAGCATCCCATCACGCTCACCTATGAGCTTGGATAGACGGGTCGTCGCTATTTCACCCGCTCATGCCGGGCACCGCCGGACGCCCGCACGGTCGTGATCGCAGGCTCGCGACCGTAGGCCCGCGAGAAGGCCCGCCGGATCTGCCCGGTCACGCCGGTTTCCTGTTTGGGGGACACGAGCACGAGGGCCGCCCCGCCCCAGCCCGCCCCCGTGAGACGGGCGCCCAAGGCGCCGGCCCGCCGCGCCGCCGCGACCACCAGGTCGAGCTCCGGGGAGCTGCAGGCGTACAGCCGCCGCAGCGACTCGTGCGATTCGTAGAGCAGGCGCCCGAAGGCGCGCACCCGCCCGCGCGCCAGCAGGTGCGCTGCGTATCGCGTCCGCGCCGTTTCGCTCACGACATGCACCGCGCGGGAGCGCAGCGGCTCGGGCAGCGCCCGCTTCAGCCGGGCCAACCAACCCGCCGGCCAGGCAGCGAGCCAAATCAATTCCGGCAGCTCGACCTTCAGGCGCGCCAGCGCCAGCCGGCACTCCGTCGCGCGCTCGTTGAACGCGCTCTTTCCCAGCTCGTGCCGTACACCGGTATCCACCAGCAGCAGCCGGCCGCGAAACGGAATGTACCGCAGGGCCAGTGTCGCGCACTCGAGGAGCAGCGCGTGCCCGGGTCGGGCAAGTGAGGCGATCGTCTGATCCATGACGCCGCACTTCACCCCCACGTGGTCGTGCTCGGCCCGGTACGCGACCGCGGCGACCTGGCGGGGCGCGAGGCGGGCCTTCGCGAGCAGGGCGAGCGCCTTCGTCGCGGCGACGGTCAACGCGGCCGAGGAGGAGAGGCCCGCGCCGGCCGGCACGTCGCTCGACACGGCGATCCGCGCGCCGTCCTGCGGCAGTCGAACGCCGAGCGCCGACAGCTCGCGCATCACTCCCACCATGTAGGCTCCCCAGTCGTCCGGCAGGTTCCCTCTCCACGGTATTTGGTGTGGCCGGCCATCCCGCGTTGAAACGATCTCGAGGGCCTCGGGCGCGCCCAGGCCGACCGCCACCGTGGTGCGCGCGCCGATGGCGATCGGGAGGACCGGACCGCCGTTGTAGTCGGTGTGCTCGCCGATCAGGTTCACCCGACCCGGCGCCGAGGCGGCGACCTGGGCGGCGGACCCGAAGACGGAATGAAAGAGGGCGAAAGCCGCTGCGCGCACTGGGTTTGACAAGGAATCGGGCCAATGCTACCGTATCCCGGCCGGTTGCACCATCTCCCTCCATCGCTCCCGGAGACCCACGTATGCGGCGGTTCGCGGTGTTGTTGTTCGCCGGCGTCCCATCATTGCTCGCGGGGCAAGGCTTCGGCATCTACGAGCACAACACGTGCACCATGGCCCGCGCCGGCGTCGCCGCCGCGAGCCCGTGCGCCGACGGCTCTGCCATCTGGTTCAACCCGGCCGGGCTCGCCGGCCTCTCCGGCATCCACCTGAGCGGCGGCGTGACGCTGATCCAGCCGAAGGGCGGCTTCACCGACGACCTCCTGCAGCAGCGGACCGATCTCGACAGTCCCGCGATCCCGGTGCCCAACGGCTACCTCACCTACGCGGTGAACCCCAAGTGGACCGTTGGTGTCGGCGTGTACGTCCCCTACGGGCTCGAAACTCGTTGGCCCACGGCCGGCTTCGAAGGTCGCTTCTTCGGCTACGACACCAAGCTCAAGTCGATCTACGTTCAGCCGACCGTCGGGTATCAAGTCAACGACTGGCTCAAGGTCGGTCTGGGGGTCGCCTATATCCACGGCACGGTCGAGTTGCACGAGCGCGTGGATCTGTCCACGCAGACGGTGCCCGGTCAGCCGTTCACGTTCGCCGCCCTCGGCATCCCGACGGGGACGGACTTCGCCGATGGGGTCTTGAACGTGAGCGGCAACGGCGTGGCGGTGAACTTCGGGGCGATCATCAAGGTGAACGACAAACTGTCCATCGGTGGCCATTTCCTCAGCCGCAAGACGATCAACTATTCGGGCACCGCGGCGTTCACTCAAGTCCTCACGAACCTGATTCTGCCGCCGGGCAATCCCATCACCGGGGTAACTACGCCGGTCGACCTGCTCGTAGCCTCAAACTTCTCCGGCACGGGTCCGTTGACCAACGGCGCGGCGACGACGTCCATCACGATGCCGGACCAGGGTTCCATCGGCCTGGCTTACAAGCTGCGCGACAACTGGACGGCGATGGCCGACTACCAGCAGGTGGTGTGGGGCTGGTTCAACAGCCTAACGATCGCCTTCGCGAACCCGGGGACGCCGACCATCACCCTGACGCCGCACAACAAGGACACCCACGGCTTCCGGTTCGGGACCGAGTACGAGTACAACTCCCGCGTCACACTGCGGGGCGGCTACCTGATTCACACGGGTGCCTCGCCAGCGGATTTCGTGACGCCGCTCCTTCCCGAGGGTCCGCGCTACGAGTTCACCGCCGGCGCAGGCTTCAAGCTGGGCGGCACTCTGCGCGGGGACGTGGCCTACCAGTTCGTGCAACAACTCGACCGGCGCGGGCGGGTGAACCCGAGCTCGGCCGTCGGGAATACCGGCCTGTTCTCCTTTTACGCCCACCTGTTCGGCTTCGGCCTTGCCTACACCTTCTGAGCGAGAGGCACTGCGCACTATGCTGCGGACGATCAGGCTCATCGGGACGGCGGCGGCCCTGTTCCTGCTCGGGGTGGGCGCCTGTCACAACGACGAGCTGTTCACACCGGCGAACTACCTGACGCGGGATCCGCTGTTCGACCGGTACGTCTCGATGGGCAGCTCGGTCTCGGCGGGGGTTCAGTCCGCCGGGATCAACGACAGCACACAGCTGCAGGCGTACCCCGTGCTGCTATCCCGACAGATGGCGACGCCGTTCTTCGTGCCCCTTTTGAACAAGCCAGGGTGCGCCCCGCCGATCGACACCGTGTTCCGAGCCGGCGGCGTTCCCCATCGCCTGGGCGGCGGCACGGCCACGACGTGCGCGCTGCGCGAGACTCAAGCGGTGCCACCGCCTTATCTCAACAACGTTGCCGTACCCGGGGCAACGGTGCTCGACGCCACCACCAACCTCAACCCCGGCTCCAAACCGAACGCGCTCACCACCTTCTTCCTGGGCGGATTCACCCAGACGCAGATGATGAAGCTCGTGAACCCGACCTTCGTCACCGTCTGGCTCGGGAACGACGACGTGCTGGGCGCCGCTACGGACCCGGTGAACGCTGGCGACAGCACCAAGATCACGGACACGCTCACGTTCGCGGCGCGCTACAAGGCCGTCCTCGACTCCATCGGCACGACCAGCGCGCGCAAGGGCGTCCTTATCGGCGTCGCCAACGCCACGCTGATTCCTTTCTTCTCCCGAGGGCAGGCGTACCTCGCCCTCAAAGCCGCCAACCCCGCGCTCCCGCTCACCGTGGGTCCGAACTGTGCCCCTTCCCCCGGAGGGAAGGGCGACTCGGTACTCGTGCCATTCCCCTTTGGGATCCCGAAGGTCGACAGCGCCAGCCGCGGTATGCCGACGACGCTCAACTGTACTGAGACCCAGACCGTCCAGCCGGCAGAGCTGCTGAAGCTCGTGGCCACTGTGAACAGCTACAACACGTTTATCAAGGCGCAGGCCGCCGCGAGCGGGTACGCCTACTTCGATCCCAACGCGCTGTTCACGGCCTTGCCTGCGGGCTCGATCCCCCCCTTCCCAACCCTGCCTCCGGCTCCCGCAGCCGTCACGGCGCCGTTCGGCAACTACTTCAGCCGGGACGGTGTGCACCCGAGCGCCGTGTCCCAGAAGCTCCTGGCCAACGCGTTGATCTCCCTTATCAACGCGACGTACGGCACGAAGCTGTTGGCCATTCCCTGACGCGAACCGCGTCGGCGCCCCGGGGTACCCCACACGGCATCCGGCTTCCGCCGGATGCCGTTCTGCTAATGCGCGCCCTCGTCCCGCTGCTCCTCCTCTCCTCGGGTCTCGCGGCCCAGGCGGTCGAGCGCGCCGACGTGTCGCGCGCCGGCCAGCTCCGCCTTAGCTTCGACCCGACGATCACCATCTGGGATCGGGAGTACACGCCGGCCGGGCGGGTGCCGATCGGCGCGTCACTTCCCGCCAGGCTGTTCGTCCACGCCGAGCGGCGCATCACGCCGCTCACGGCGGAGTTGGGCCTCACCGAGCGTGTCTCGCTGCGGGTGTTCCTGCCATTGGTACGGGTCATGGTCCGAGCGCGGCTGCCGCGCGACAGCGCCGGAGCGGCGCTCGACTCGCTGCTCACGGATCCGGCCTACGCCTTCGCGCCCGTCACCAACACGCGGTACGCGCTGCGCTCTTTCCCCGGCGACATGGAGATCGCGGCCAAGGTGCGCCTGGCGGGCGGGGAGACGTATGCAGCCGCAGTGACCGGCGTGGTCCGGCTTCCCACCGGGCACCTGGACTCTCCCAACGACCTGCTCGATCTGCCTACCGGCGATCATCAGACCGACCTGGAAGGCCGGCTCACGCAGGAGCTCACGCTCGCTCGGCACCTCTGGCTCAACCTCTCGCTCCGTGCCGCACGCCAGCTGCCGGGAACGAGAGACCGGCGCGTAGGTCCCGAGAGCGTGTTGCTACTCCCGCGCGCCACGCTGGTGACGCTCAGGTGGGATCCTGGGGATTACGCGGCCGTCGACTTCGCCCCGCTGCTGCGCCTCGATCGCTATTTCGCCGCCGGGCCGACGGTGAGCTACTTCACGAAGCAGCGGGACCGCTACTCCTTCCGCTCGCCGCAGGACTCGACCGCGCTGGCCGCCCGGCTCGGCGCGCCGCAGTCGGCAAGCGTGTTGGATGCGGGCACCTCCGAGCGCCGCTTGCGGTTCGGGTGGGCGATGAGCTACCTGGGACCCGGCCTCGAAGCCGGAATGTCGGTCGAGCAGACGGTCAGCGGCGCGGGCGGGAGAGTCCCGGCCGCGACGGTGTTCCGCCTCGTGCTGCGCACCTGGCGGCAGCTATGGTGAGCGGCTCGGCCCGCGTCACTTCCGCTCGCGGTCGCTGAGATCTCCCCACTGCAGCTTCTGGCGCATGCGGGCGAAGAAGCCTTCGGGGCCGAGCCGGATCAAGAGCACGGGGCGTGCGGCGCTCTTGACGAGCAGCCGCTCGCCCGGCTGGATGGTGGTGCCGACCTGCCCGTCGAAGGATACCAGCACCTCTTCGGTCCAGGGTGGGATCGGCTCGATAGACACGGCCGCGTGCGCGGGCAGGACGAGGGGGCGCACGGCGAGGGTATGCGGGCAGATCGCCGTCACCACGATCGCGTCCACGCTCGGCACGACGATCGGGCCGCCCGCCGAGAGCGAGTAAGCCGTTGACCCGGTGGGCGTCGCCACGATGATGCCGTCGGCGCTGTACTGGCCCACGTCATCGCCGTCGACCGAGACCCGCAGGCGCACCACGCGGGCGACGCCGCCCTTGTGCACCACGACGTCGTTCAGGACCGGGGGCTCGCTGCGACTCTTGCCCTGCTTGTCCACGATCATCGGCAGCAAGGCGAGTCGCGGCTCGGTCGCGTAGGCGCGGCGCACCATGGCGTCCAGGGCCCAGTCGAGGCTCTGCGAGGAGGTCGTGGTGAGGAAACCGACGCGGCCGAGGTTGATGCCGAGGATGGGGGTATTGGCCCCGTCGAGGACGCGGGCGCCGCGCAGCAGCGTGCCGTCGCCGCCCAGGGTCACGAGCACGTCGAGGGGCTGTCCGGCCTCGAAGCGGCGCGGCTTGGGCTCGGGCCAGAGGGACAGCAGCTGCGCTTCACTGTACAGCGTGATCCCCAGCTGTGGCGCCGCCTGCGCCACGGTGGCGAGAAGGGTCGCGAGGTCGCGGTAGCTGGGGTTCCCGACGACCCCGACGTTCATCGGGGCGAGAGGGATTCCTCGGCGGCGAGGGCGCGTACCCGGGTGGCGATCCCGGACCCGGTCAACCCGACCTCATCCAGCTGCTGCGCCCGGGGCGCGTGCTCGTAGGTCCGGTCGGGAGCGCCGAGCGTCACGACGCGCACTTCAGGCGCGGTCGTCTGCACCACGGCCGCGAGGGCGGCGCCGAAGCCGTTCACGACCGTGGCGTCCTCGACGGTCACCAGGAGCTTGTGCTCACGCACCAGCTCGTCGAGGAGCTCGCGGTCCATCGGCTTCAGGAACCGGCAGTTCACCACGGTGACGTCGAGCCCCTCTGCCGCGAGCGTGGCCGCCGCGGCGAGCGCCGGCTGGCACATCACGCCGACCGCCAGGAGGGCGCAGTCCTTCCCCTTGCGCAGCACCTCCCAGGTGCCGTACGGCACCGGCGCGACCTCCGCCGCGGGCGGAGCTTCGGCCGGCGCCTTGTCACGCGGGTAACGGGTGCAGAAGGGTCCGGCGACCTGCTCGAGGGCGCAGCGCAGCAGTCCGATGAGCTCGGCGCCGTCCTTGGGGGCCGTCACCGTCATGTGGGGCACCGCCAGCATGTAGGCGATGTCGTACAGCCCCATGTGGGTCTGGCCGTCGTCGCCGACCATCCCGGCGCGGTCCATGCAGAAGATCACGGGCAGCTTCTGGATCGCGACGTCGTGGATGATGCTGTCGTAGGCTCGTTGCAGGAACGTGGAGTAGATCGCGACCACGGGACGAATGCCCTGGGTCGCGAGGCCGGCGGCAAAGGTCGTGGCATGCGCCTCCGCGATCCCCACGTCGAAGAAGCGCGCGGGCCATTTCTTCTGAAAGATGTTCGTGCCGGTCCCCGACGGCATGGCCGCCGTGATCGCCACCAGGTTCGGGTACTCGGCGGCGAGCTGCGTGATCGCCTCGCCGAATACTTTGGTCCACGGCGGCGCCCCGGGGTTCACCGGCTTCAGCTTCCCGGTCACCGGATCGTAGGGCGCCCGCGCGTGGTACTTCTCGAGGTCCGGCTCGGGAAGTGGGAAGCCCTTCCCTTTCTCCGTGATCACGTGGATCACGCGCGGTCCCTTCAGCGTCTTGACGAGCTGGAACGTCTGGACGAGCTGCTCAATGTTGTGCCCGTCAATGGGCCCGAAGTAGCGGAAGCCCAGCTCCTCAAACAGCATCCCGGGCGACCAGAGATTCTTGATGCTTTCCTCGACCGTCTTGGCGAAGTCGATGAGCTTGGGGCCGCCGATCAGGTGCGACGTCCGCTCGATCATCCCCTTCAACCACTCGCGCATCCGCACGGTGATCGGGTTGGCGATGATGGAGCCCAGGTACTTGTTGATCGCGCCGACGTTGGGGGCGATCGACATACCGTTGTCGTTCAGCACCATGATGATATCGCGCCCGGAATGGCCGGCGTTGTTCATGGCCTCGTAGGGAAGCCCGCAGGTGAGGGCCCCGTCCCCGACGATCACGACGACTTTGTAGTCGTCGCCGCGCAGATCGCGCGCCGTGGCCATCCCGAAGGCGGCCGACAGCCCGGTGCCGGCGTGCCCCGCCCCGAATTGGTCGTGCTCGCTCTCGACGCGCCGCAGGAAGCCGTTCAGTCCGCCCGGCTGGCGCAGCGTCGGGAAGCGGTCATTGCGGCCGGTGAGGATTTTCCAGGGGTAGCCCTGGTGGCCGACGTCCCAGACGACTTTGTCGCGCGGCGAGTCGAAGCAGTAGCACAGCGCGACCGTCAGCTCCACCACGCCCAGGCCGGCGCCGATGTGCCCGCCGGTCTGCGACACGACGTCGATCAGCCGCTGCCGCACCTCGTCGGCGAGCGGCTGGAGTTGCTCCGCTGACACGCGCTTGACGTCGGCGGGGCTGTGAATCGCCTCAAGGAGAGCCACGGTTTCCTTTCTTCCTCTAATTCGGCCTCGTCACAATGTAGTGCGCCAGGGCCACCAGCACCGGGGAAACTAACCCCGCTTCCCGCAAGCGGTCTACCGCCTGCGCCGCCAGGCGCTCCGCCTCGGCCCGGGCGGCCCCCACGCCGAGGAGCGTCACGAAGGTCGACTTGGCGTGGGCCGCGTCCTTGCCGGGCGTCTTCCCCAGCTGGGCGGTCGTTCCGGTGGCATCGAGCACGTCGTCGGCGATTTGAAAGGCCAGCCCGATCGCTTCTCCGTAGGCCCGCAATGCGTCCAGGTGCCCGGGCGGCGCCGCCTCGCCAGCCGCCAGCCCGCCGATCACGCACGAGGCGGCGATGAGCGCGCCGGTCTTGCGCCGGTGCACCTCCGCCAGCTCGGCCAGGGGGATACGGTGGCCTTCAGCGGCGAGGTCGAGAACCTGGCCGCCGATCATCCCCCCCGCGCCCGCGGCGCGGAACAGCTCCAACGCGATGGCGCGGCGCCGCGCCAGCGTCAGCACCAGCCCGGCCATCCCGCTCGCCAGGACACGGGCCGCGAGCGCCACCATATGGAAGCCCGCCCGCGTCGCGGTGGCGACATCGAAGGCCCGATGCGTCGTCGGCCGACCGCGTCGCAGATCGTCGTCGTCCATGCACGGGAGGTCGTCGTGCACCAGGGAGTACGCGTGCACGACCTCGACCGCCGCGGCGAGCTCGGCCACGGCCGGCCCGCACTCCGCCTCCCCGCTTCCCCCCAGCGCGTCGTAAGCCGCGAAGACCAGCGTCGGCCGAAGCCGCTTGCCCGACCCGAGCAGGCTGTAGCGCGCGGCGGCGGGCACGTGGCCGCGCCAGAACGCCTCCGCCCGCTCCCCCCACCGCGTCAGGACCGCGTCCACTCGCGTTCTGGCGCCGGCCAGGTACGCGTCCAGCCCCGGGTCAGCGGTCCAAGTCTTCAAGGCGGAGGACCTGCTTCACGGTGGCTTCGGCCCGGGCGAGACGCTGACGCGCGTCGCGCAGGCGCTCGACGCCTTCCTCAAAGAGCTTCAGAGCCTCGTCGAGGTCCAGGTCTTCCGCCTCGAGGCGGCGGACGATCTCCTCGAGCCGCTCGACCAGCCGACCGAAGTCAGGCAGCTCCGACGAAGGGGGAGGAGAGGGACGGGGGGAGGGGGGGGGGGCGGCGCGTCCGGCACTTCAGGACGCCGTCACACGTGCCGGGACTTCGCCATCGGACACGCGCAGCCGGAAGGCGAGACCGGCCGGGAGCTGGGCGACACGCTTCAGGACGCTGCCGCGCGGGCCGCGGGCGAGCGCGTAGCCGCGGGCGAGCACTTTGAGCGGCGAGAGGGCGTCCAAGCGCGCGCCGGTCGCCGTCAGCTGGGCGCCGACGCGCTCCAGCCGCCGCTCCATGGCGCCTGTGAGCCTGTCACCGGTCCGCTCGAGCCGCTCCACCGCCCGCTGCGCGCGCAGAGTGAGACTGCGGGCGAGGCGCGGCGCGAGGCGATCGAGCGCCTCCCTGACTTCCGCCCGATCGGGGGTGACCGCTTCGGCCGCCGCCGAGGGGGTGGGCGCCCGGAGGTCGGCGACGAGGTCGCACAGGGTCACGTCGGTCTCGTGCCCGACCGCTGAGACCACCGGGACGACGGCGGCCGCGACTGCGCGCGCAACGCGCTCGCTATTGAACGTCCACAAATCTTCCTTGGGGCCGCCGCCCCGTCCCACGATCGCGACGTCCACGCCTCCCGTTTTCAGGGAGGCGAGCCGGGCGAGAGCTGCGCACAGGGAAGCCTCGGCACCGTCCCCCTGCACCTGCGCCGGCACCAGGAGCAGCTCCGCCAGGGGGGCGGGCCACCGCCGGCCGACGACGGCGACGACGTCGCGCCACGCGGCGCCGTCGGGGCTGGTGATCACCGCGACGCGTCGGGGATAGCGGGGCAGCGGCCGTTTGCGCCCGGGGGCGAGCAGTCCGTCACGGGCGAGCGCCGCCTTGGCCTTCTCGAAAGCCAGCTTCCACAGACCGCCCTGCTCGGTGGACAGCAGCTCGAGCACCGTGAGCCGGAGCTCGCCTTTGTCTTCCCATACCGTCGGCCGGCCGAAGACGAAGACCTGCATGCCCTCGGCGGGCGCTGCCGGGACCCGCCGGTTCTCGCGCCCGAACATCACGCAGCGCAGCTGCGCCGTGGCATCGCGCAGGGTGAAGTACCAGTGCCCGCTGCGCCACGCCTTGAAGCCGCTGATTTCGCCGCGCACCCACAGCGGCGGCAGCCCCGCCTCGATGACCGCGCGGGCGCGCCGGGTGACTTCGCCGACCGTCCAGGCGCCCTCCGCGGAGGCCGCGGCGAACAGGTCTACGGGGCCGACCACTGCCGGGCCGCCTGCACGGTGTTGAAGAGCAGCATGGTGATGGTCATCGGACCGACGCCCCCAGGTACCGGCGTGATGGCGCCCGCGACCAGCTTCGCCTCCGCGAACCGGACATCGCCCACCAGACGGTAGCCCTGCTTCACGGATGGGTCCTCGCGGCGATTCACGCCCACGTCGATCACCACCCCGCCGGGCTTGATCATGTCTCCGGTCACGAACTCGGGCTTGCCGATGGCCACGATCAAAATGTCGGCCTGCCGCGTGATGCCGCCGATGTCGCGGGTACGTGAGTGGCAGACGGTCACCGTCGCGTTGCCGCCGGGACCGTCCTGGAGCAGCAGCGCCGCCATGGGGCGGCCCACGATGTTGGAGCGACCGACCACCACGGCGTGCCGCCCCGTGGTGTCGACCCCGCTGCGGATGAGCAGCTGCTGCACGCCGTAGGGGGTGGCGGGTCGGAATCCGCTGGGGTCCCCAATCGCCACTTTGCCGACGTTTTCAGGGTGGAAACCGTCCACGTCCTTGGCGGGATCGATGCGATGCAGCACCCGCTGGGCGTTGATCTGGGGCGGTAGCGGCAGCTGCACGAGGATGCCGTGGATCTTGTGGTCCACGTTGAGGCGCTCGACCAGGGCGAGGAGATCCGCCTCCCTCGCCTCGTTGGAGAGCTTGAGCGTCTCATGGTAGAGCCCCGCCTCGTGGCAGGCCTTGCCCTTCATCCGCACATAGACCTGTGAGGCCGGGTTCTCTCCGACCGACACCATCGCCAGGCCGGGCGTCACGCCGCGGCCCTTGAGGGCCGCGATCTCGGTCGCGAGCTCGGCGCGCATCGTCTTCCCGACGGCGGTGCCGTCGATGATCTTCGCGTCACCGGGCAACTTCCACCGCCCGTGTCTCCCGAATGACCACCACCTTGATCTGCCCCGGGTATTGCAGCTCGTGCTCGATCTTGCGGGCGATCTGCTCGGCCAGCTCGGAGGCTTTCCCGTCGTCCACCACAGTCGGCGTCACGACCACGCGGACTTCGCGCCCGGCCTGGATCGCGAACACTTTCTCCACCCCTGGGAACTCGGTGCCGATGCGCTCCAGCTCCGACAGGCGTTTGACGTAGGTCTCGAACGCCTCGCGCCGGGCGCCGGGCCGCGAGCCGGAGACGGCATCCGCCGCCTGGACGATCACGCTGACCGGGCCCTCGTGCGGGACGTCATCGTGGTGCGCGGCGATGCAGTTGATCACGATCGGGTGCTCGCCGTACTTCGTGGCCACTTCGACGCCCAGCTGAACGTGGGTGCCGTCGTGCTCGTGCGTGAGCACCTTGCCGACGTCGTGCAGCAGCCCGCCCCGCTTGGCGAGGTGTGCGTCCAGCTTGAGCTCCGCGGCCATCATCCCCGCGAGCCAGGCGACTTCTTTGGAGTGGTCGAGAATGTTCTGGCCATACGAGGTGCGGTATTTCATCCGTCCCACCAGCTTGACCATCTCCGGGTGCATGCCCTTGATGCCCGTCTCGTAGACCGCCCGCTCCCCCGCCTCCAGGATCGACGCCTCGACCTCATCCCGTGCCTTCTGCACCAGTTCTTCAATGCGACCCGGGTGGATGCGCCCGTCGGCAATCAGGCGCTCCAGCGCCAGGCGCCCGACCTCGCGGCGCACCGGGTCGAAGCAGGAGACCACGACGGTATCAGGGGTATCGTCAATGATGACATCGACACCGGTCGCCGCCTCGAACGCCCGGATGTTGCGTCCCTCGCGCCCGATGATGCGCCCTTTCATCTCGTCGGACGGCAGCGCCACGGCGGCGACGGTCGATTCCGCCGTGTACTCGGACGCGATGCGCTGGATCGCCAGGGCGACGATCTTCTTGGCCTCGCGATCGGCGCTTTTCTTGGCCTGCTCCTTGATGTCCCGCAGCAGCGCGGCCGCGTTGCTGCGCGCCTCATCCTCCAGACCGCGCATCAGCTCTTCCTTGGCCTCCTGCGCCGACAGCCCCGCCAGCCGCTCCAGCCTGGTCCGTGCCTCCCGCTCCCGCCCCGCGAGCGCCTGCTCGCGCCCCGCCAGCCCCTGGTCGCGGCGCGCCAGCTCGCGCTCGCGCTCCTCGCCGGCCGCCGCTCGACGCTCGAGCGCCGTTTCCCGTTTCTCCTGCTCGCTGCGGCGCAGCGCAAGCTCCCGCTCCAGCGTTTCCCGCGTTCGCAGCAGCTCTTCCTTCGCCGACACGGTGAGCCGCTGCTTGGCATCCTCCAAAAGCCGCTCGCTCTCGCGCGCCGCCGCCTGCGCCGCTGCCTGCGCCGCTCGGCGTTCCAGCCGGCGTCCCAGGACATACAAAGCCGTTCCCGCGGCGACTCCACCGCCGAGAACGGCCGCAATGAGAACCATCGTCTCCGTCATGGCATCTATCTCCGACAACGCGCCGCCCAGCGCGACGCGTATGGATGTCGCCATCAGCAGTCAGCCGTCAGCCTTCAGTGAAGGCGTTTAACTGATGACTGACGGCTGATGACTGATGGCTCGTCTTTTTTCCGGCGGCAGCAGCTTCACCAAGTCGTCCGCCAGGGCCGCGAGGCGCGCGGCGACTTCCCGCTCGCCTTTGCGCGATTGAAACAGCTCATTGGTGATGTCGAGCGCCGCCAGGATCGCCGCCTTGTGCGTTTCGACGATCGGACCCTGGCTGAGCACCTTCTTCAAGGCCTGATCGACGTACCCCGCCACCTCGCGGGTGTATTCGGGCGGCAGGTCGGAGCGCACGGTGTATTCCTCCCCACCGATCATCACCTTGACCGCATGCTTCTTGGCGCTCACTTCGTGGCCTCACCGCGGCGCCCGCCGTTTCCACCGGCCGCGGCGTTGGCCTGCTCCTCGAGGAAGGTCAAACGGGAGAGCAACTCACCCACCCGGACCCGCGCGGCCTCGACCCGCAAGCGCAACACCTTGTTTTCGGACTCCAGCTCCCCCACGCGGCTCCGCATCTCGGGATCGACGCGCGAGGTCCCTCCCCCAGCGCCTCGCGGGTGCGCCTCCTTCAGTTCCGACTCGGCCTTGAGCGCGCGCGCGCGCCAGCCGGCCACCTCCTCCGTCACGATCCGGAGGATCGCCTCCAGCTGGTCCAGCGCGCGACTGTCAGCTCTCTCTCTCTCTCCGACGTACGCCAAGCTCGCCCTCCAGCGCCCGCAGCGCCTTCGCCACGGGCCCCTCCACGTCACTCTCGCGCAGCGTGCGGGCCGGATCGCGGAACTCGCAGTGCCACGCGACGCTGCGACTGCCCGGCGGCACGCCGGGGCCTCGGTAATCACTCAACACATCCAACCGCTCCAACAACGGCCCCGCCTCGCGTCGCAGCACCGCTTCGACCGCTGCGACGCTGACATCTGCGGGCAACACGAACGCCACATCGATCGTGACCGGCGGCGTGACCGGGAGCGGCCGAAAAGTGACGAGTGCAGCAGCCCCGACCACGAGCCTGATCTCAAAGCCGTACACCGGCGCCGCCCACTTGGGGACGTCGACATCGAGCGGCCCACCCCAGCCGACCACTCGGCCTTCGCCCGTCGTCGCCTCCCAGCCGACCCCGTCGGCGGCGGCCTGCAGCCGTGCCGCCGGTGAGGCCACGCCAGCCGCTAACTCAAAGTGATGCTTGAGGTCCCATAAGTCCATATCAGGTACTTTCGCACCTTCGGTCCAATGGCGGGGCCGACGGGCTCCCGTGACGACCCCTGCCACGGAGAGGTGCTCCTCCGGCGCTGCTCCCCGCCCCTCGCCCCCGCCCCCCTTCCGGAACACGGCGCCTACCTCGAAGAGCCGCACATCGCGCACGCTCCCTGCCCAGTTGTGTTCGACCCGCCGGACCAGACCCGGCAGGAGCCGGGTTCTCAGGTGCGCTTCCTCTGCCGACAGTGGATTGAGGACGGGCACGGCATCCGGACCCTCGCCGGGCCCCAGGCTCATGGTCCGGGCTTCAAACAGGCCGGCGCGGGCCAGCGCTTCCCGGACGCGGGCCTTGGCGCGCTCCGCCGCGGCGTCCGGGACCGTCCCGGGTCGGTAGGGGCGCAGCTCGTCCGGGAAGGAATCGTACCCACGCAACCGGGCGACCTCTTCGATCAGGTCCACGTCGCGCGTCACGTCCGGACGCCACCCCGGCACCTGCACCGCCAGCCGGTCGTCTTTCGGGGCGGCCACGAAGCCCACGCTGGAGAGGAGACGCTCGATCTCGGCTCGCGGGACCTCGACCCCGAGCAGCTGCGACACCCGCGCGGGCCGGAGGAACACCGCCCGCGGCTGCTCGGGCCGCGGCCAGAGGTCGAGCGGCCCCTCGCGCAGCTCGCCGCCCGCCACCGTGACAATCAGCTCGATCGCCCGGCGCATCGCCTCGGGCATGCCGAGCAGGTCGATGCCGCGCTCGAATCGGTAGCTCGATTCGCTCGAGAGCCCGAGCGCGCGCCGGGTGCGTCGGATCCGCGTCGGCTGGAAGTAGGCGCACTCGAGCACCAAGTCAGTTGTGGCGGCGCCGACCTCGGACTCGGCACTGCCCATCACGCCGGCAACAATGGTGGGCCGCTCGGCATCGCAGATCGCGGTCATATCGGGCGTCAGCGTTCGCGGAACGCCGTCCAAGGTGACGATCTTCTCGCCCCTCGTCGCCCGCCGGATCACCACCGCCGGCCCCCGCAGCCTGCGCAGATCGAAGGCGTGCAGCGGCTGGTTCACCTCCCAGAGGAGGTAGTTGGTAGCGTCGACGACGTTATTGATGGGCCGCTGGCCCACGGCGTCCAGCCGGTCGGCGAGCCAGGCGGGGCTCGGTCCCACGCGCACGCCGCGGAGCACCGCGGCGATGTAGCGGGGACAACCTTCGGCGTCCTCCAGGCGGACCTCCACCCCATCCACCACTCCCCTGTCTGACTGTCGGACGGTCGGACGGTCGGACGGTGACTTCACGCCCGGGATTGCCGGCAGCTTCACCGTGCCTCCCAAGGCCGCAGCGAGCTCGCGGGCCACGCCCTTGTGGCACAGCAGGTCGGGCCGGTTGGCGGGAACGTCGAGCAGGATGCGGTGATCGCCGATCGGCACCGCGTCGAGGAAGCGGGTGCCGGGCGGCGCGCTGGTCTCGAGCTCGAGGATGCCGGTGTGGTCCTCCCCGAGTCCGAGCTCCTTGGCCGAGCACAGCATCCCGTTGGACTGGACGCCGCGGATCTTGCGTCGCTCCAGCTTCATCCCCCCAGGAAGCACCGCGCCGACGGGCGCGTACGGATACATCTTCCCGGCCTGGACGTTCGGCGCGCCACACACGACCTCAACCGGACCATCCGGTCGGCCGGCGTCCACGCGACACAGGGTCAGACGGTCGGCACTGGGGTGCGCCTTGACTTCGAGCACCCGGGCGACGAGCACATCTCCCAGATCCTGGTGGATCGGCACGACGCCGTCGACCGGGGCGCACAGCATGGCCAGGCGGCCCGCGACTTCCGACGCGTCGAGCGGGCGGCCCAGCAGCGCCTGCAGCCAGCGGCGCGAGAGGATCACGACGTCGACCCCGCGAACTGCGCCAGGAAGCGCATATCGCTCTCGAAGTACAGCCGGATGTCGGCGATGCCGTGCCGGTTCATGGCGATGCGCTCCGGACCCATGCCGAACGCGAAGCCGGTGTAGCGCTCGGCGTCCCACCCGCAATTCTCGAATACGGCGGGGTGCACCATCCCCGAGCCGAGGATTTCCATCCAGCCGCTCTGCTTGCAGGTCGCACACCCCGCCCCTTTACAGATCTGACACTGCACGTCCATCTCCGCCGACGGCTCGGTGAACGGGAAGTACGAGGGCCGGAACCGGACGACGGTGTCGCGAGCGAAGAACCGGCGCGCGAAGGTCGATAGGGTGGCCTTGAGGTCGACGAACGTGATGCCCTCGTCCACCGCGAGCCCCTCGATCTGCTCGAACACCGGCGAGTGGGAAGCGTCGAACGGATCGCGCCGGTACACTCGCCCCGGAATGACGACGCGAATCGGGGGCGGGAACGACTCCAGCGTGCGAATCTGCACCGGGGAAGTGTGGGTGCGCAGCAGCACGTCGGGGCCCAGGTAGAAGCTGTCCTGGGCATCGACGGCCGGGTGGTCCTTGGGGAAGTTGAGCGCGGTGAAGTTATTGCGCTCGGTCTCGGCCTCGGGGCCGACGGCCCGCGTGAACCCCAATTCGTGGAAGATCTCGCAGATCTCGGTCACGACCTGGGTCACGAGGTGCAGGCCGCCGGTCCACGTCGCGCGCCCCGGCATGGTGAGGTCAGCCGTTCCTGGCGCACGCTCGGCGCGCGCCAAGGCGCGCTCGCGGTCCTCGAACGCCGCTGCGAACTCACGCTTCAGCGCGTTCGCCGCCGCGCCGATGGTCCGACGGGGCTCGGGGTCGAGCTTGGGAAGACGGGCGAGGATCGTGGTCAGGGCGCCGGCCTTGCGGCCGAGGATCTCCGTCTTCAGATCCTGGAGCCGGCGCTGGTCCGCCTGCGGAATCTCGGTGAGACGCTCCCGCAGCGCGTCGAGGGCTGCCAGGAGGTCGCGCATGGTCAGTGGGCCTGCTTGGCGACCTCCGCCAGCTGCGCGAACGCGACCGGGTCGCGCACCGCGAGGTCGGCGAGGACCTTGCGGTTGATCTCGACGCCGGCGGTGCGCAGCCCGCTCATGAGCCGGTTGTAGGACAGCTGGTGCAGCCGCGCGGCGGCGTTGATGCGGGTGATCCACAGCCGGCGGAAGTCGCCCTTCTTCCGGCGCCGGTCGCGGTAGGCGTATTTCTGCGCCCGCTCGACGCTCTCCTTGGCGGCTTTCCAGAGCTTGCTGCGCCCGCCCCAGTACCCCTTGGCGAGCTTCATGATCTTATGCTTGCGCTTCAGGCGCGCGACGTTGCTTTTGACGCGAGGCATTCTCTGATCTCCTTATGCCATCAGCAGGCGCTTGAGGCGTCGTTCATCGGCGTGCGACACCAGCGCCGCCTTGCGCAAGTGGCGCTTCCGCTTGGGATGCTTCTTGGTGAGGATGTGACTCTTGTACGCACGATAGCGGCGCAGCTTGCCGGAGCCGGTCAGTCTCACCCGCTTGCGCAGCGCGCGTTTCGATTTCTGCTTCGGCATGAATCGTTGTCCGTTATCCGTTGTCCGTCGTCCGTTAGACGTTGTCCGTTACGGCAAACGGATAACGGGTGACGGATGACGCCTCAGTCATTTCGGCGCCAGCACCATCGACATGTTGCGCCCTTCGAGCTTCGGCTCCTGCTCGATCTTGCTCACGTCCTTGAGCTCGGTCGCCACCCGATCCAGCACCTCCCGGCCCAGCTCCAGGTGGGCCATCTGCCGGCCCCGGTACATCATCGTCACCTTCACCTTGTTGCCGTCCTGCAGGAACTCCCGGGCGTGGCGCGTCTTGAACGCGAAATCATGATCGTCGATCCCGGGACGGAACTTCACTTCCTTCAGATGGATCACATGCTGCTTTTTCTTCGCGGCGCGGGCCGCCTTGGCCTGCTCGAACTTGAACTTCCCGTAATCCATGATCTTCACGACGGGGGGCCGCGCCAGCGGCGCCACTTCTACCAGATCGAGACCCCGCTCCACCGCGGCGGCCAGGGCTTCCTCGACGGGCATCACCCCCAACTGCTCTCCATCATTTGAGATCACGCGGACCGGACTGATGCGGATCTGCCGGTTCACGCGCGTCCGCGGCTGCTTGCTATTGCCGGTGTCGATCGCCAGAAACGGGTCTCCTCCTCACGAAGGAAGCGAAAAAGCGGATCCCGAAAGCCCCGGAATCCGCATCGTGGTCACCAAACTAGCGGAGCATCACCGGGGCCACAAGACCGAACCCCTTGCCTTCCCGGCCCAGCCGGCCCGCCACCACTGCGGGGTCGTGCTCGAAGCACAGCAGCCACTGCTCGGCTGCCGCCCTGGCGTAGAGCCGGCGCTTGTTCTCCAGCGTGACCAGCGGCTCCAAATCGTAGCCCATGATCCAGGGGAGCGGCAGATGCGCCGACGTCGGCACCAGGTCCGCCAGGAAGCAGACCCGCTCCCCTCCGCTTTCGACCAGCACGGACTGGTGGTAGGGCACGTGCCCGGGAGTCGGGAGGCAGCGGATCCCGGGCAGCACCTCCACCTCGCCATCCACGAGCTGGAAGGCGATCGCCTCGAAGTTGTGGGCCAGGTAGCTTGCCGCCGTGCGCTCGTTGGTATGGCGGGCGAACTCAAGCTCGCGCCGCTGCACCAGGTAGCTCGCCTTGGGGAACGAGGGCCGCACCACCCCGCCCGCCTCCCGGAAGGTGTCGCCGCCGGCGTGATCGAAGTGGAGATGGGTGTTGATGACCCAGCGGATGTCCTCGGGGCGGTGGCCCAGCGCGGCCAGGGCATCCTCGAGCCGCGTGCGGCCGCCCGCCCCGGCGTTGTCAACGCCGTAGATGTCCTGGAACTTGTCGCTTTCCTTGTTGCCCAGGCCGGTGTCGATGAGGACGAGGCCGGCGTCGTGCTCGACCAACAGGCAGCGCAGGGCGAGCGGGATGCGGTTGCGCGGGTCGGCGGGGATGCGGCGCTCCCACAAGGGCTTGGGGACGACGCCGAACATGGCGCCGCCGTCTAGGCGCTGCGTGCCGCCCTCCAGCGCATAACAGCGCAGCCGGCCCACGGGGAGAGCGGTGTGGGTCATGACAGGATTGGCCTCACAGGTCGTCCCGCCGCAAGGGGAGGGTCATGCACCGCGGGCCGCCCCCACCGCGCACCAGTTCGCTGCCGTCGACTGTGATGACCCCCCGTTCCCCGTCCTCGAGCCGATCCTCGCCGGTGAGGAGATTCACCGCCGAGACGATGCGAAAGCCGGCGTGCTCCATCTCCCGGATCGTGGCCTCGTTGCGGGCGTAGGTGATTGTCACGCCCGGACGCACGCAGAAGAAGTTGCATGCCGAAGACCACTGCTCGCGCTCCTGCAGCGGGCGCGCGTTGCCGCCGCAGAACACGGGTTCGAGCGGCTGATCTACGGCCTGCATGGCCGCGAAAAAATTGGGCATCTCCTTCACGCCCTTGGAACGCTTGCGGCGGTGCAGCACGGCCAGCCGCTCCGGCCCGACGAAGTGCGGCGGGTAGAGCCCGCACAGGTCCCTATCGAGCTGCGTGAAGATCATGTCGAGGTGGATCGCCGTCCGCTCGTTCGGGAGCACGACGATGATGGTGTCCGTCACGCCGCAGTGCTCGAAGACGAGATCGCACAAGTGGTCCAGCGCGGCCGGACTGGAGCGCTCGCTGAAGCCGAGAACCAGCAGGTCGGGGCGGATCGGGTGCACGTCCCCGCCCTCGAGCGTGTAGTTGGTGCGCTTCTCCTCGGAGCCGTCGTACAGGATTCCGGCGTTCTCGAGCTGAGGGTGATAGCGGAACAGCGCCTTGACGAGCAGCTCCTCGGTCCAGCGCACGCCGTAGCGCATCGAGCCGATGATGGAGTGCTCGCCGATGACGATCCCAACGTCGCGGGTGAACAAGAGATTGGGGAGCGGCGGCAGGGCGTATCCCACTTCGTTCAGCGCGCGCGCGATAGGCCCTGCTTCCTCGGTCGCCCCTTCGACCATGAGGGCCACGAGATCCCCGGGCGCAAGCCCGGCCAGCTGCTTGGCCAGCGCGTCCGACGGCACCACCTCCAGCGCCCTGGTCGTCAAGAACTCCCGCACGTCCGCACGGGCGACGAGCTCCGTCAGCAGGTCGCGCACCTCGAAGACTTCGGCATAGCGCTCCAGCACCGCCACGAGCCGGCGGTGCTCGCGCTGGGCGATGTCGAGGTCGATGATGTCGTCATAGAGGTAGGCCGCGCGGTTCCCCGGGGTGACGGCGACCAGCTCGTTGCCGGGGGTATGGACGAGAACGGCCCGCAGGGGGCCGATTTCTGAGGTGACATGGACACGCGGCATGGCGCGCAAATCTAACCTGACATGAGGGCAGCGGCTAAGGTTCAGCGGTTCGCCAACGCGTAGCTCAGTGTTTCCAGCTCCAGCGCCATGTTCACGTCCTTCACGACCACGTCTCGCGGGACGGCGAGCTGTACCGGTGCGAAGTTGAGGATCGCCTTCACCCCCGCCCGCACCAGCCGGTCCACGACGTCCTGCGCCGATTCTGCGGGCGTCACCACGATGGCGATGTCGGTGGGCTCTTTCCTCAGGTCCGCCTCCAGGTGTTTGACGTCGCGCACCACGAGCCCGTTCCAGCGCGTGCCGATCTTCTGGGCATCGCGGTCGTAGATCGCGGTGACGTGGAAGCCGCGTTGGCGGAACCCCTGATACTGCACGAGCGCCCCCCCGATCTTGCCGGCTCCCAGGAGGACGACGCGGTAGGAGCGCTTGAGTCCGAGGATATCGCGGATGCGGGCGGCGAGCTCCGGCACCGAGTACCCCAGCCCGCGCTTGCCGAAGGAGCCGAAGAACGAGAGGTCCTTGCGGACCTGTGCCGACGTGGTGCCGCCGCGGCGGGCCAGCTCGTCGGAGGAGATGGTGGCGAGGCCCTGGGCGTCGGACTGTTCGAGGAAGCGGAGGTAGAGCGAGAGCCGCCGCACCGTGCTCTGGGAGATCTTCCGCATATTGTGAACAATTTCACAATCGCCCGCTCCAACGCAAGAGTCGGACGAACGCCGCTGGGGGCAACGTTTCGGGTCGCGCCGCCGGGTCGAGCCCCAACGCCGCCAGGCCAGCGCTCACGTCGGCCAGCGGCCGGCCGACGGCCCCCGCCAGCACGTTGCGCAGTTGCTTGCGGCGGCGGCCGAAGCAGGCGGTGACGAAGCGCCGCAGGGCCGGCCCGTCCGCCGGGGCGATCAGCGGCTTGGCGAGGGGGGTCAAGCGCAGCAGCGCGCTCTCCACCTGGGGCGGCGGCCGGAAGGCACCGGCGCGAACCCGAAACAGCAGCTCGACGTTGCAGACCACCTGCACGCCCACGGACAGCGCCCCGTAGGCCTTTCGGCCCGGCGCGGCGGCGATCCGCTCGGCCACCTCGCGCTGCACCAAAAACACGATCCGCTCGGGCAGCGGGGGCGTCAGAGCCTTCTCGAGCAACGGGGACGTGATGCTGTAAGGGATGTTGCCGATGATTTTGAGGCCGGGAGACGAGAAACGGGAAACGGGAAACGAGGCGGCCCCGGCAAGGGCGTGCCAGTCGAGCTCGAGCGCGTCGCCCTCCACCACGACCACGTTTCCCGTTTCTCGTTTCCCGATTCGCGACTCGCAGAGCTCATGGGCGAGCCGCCGATCTTTCTCGATCGCGACGATTCGGCCGACGCGGGGAGCGAGCTCTGCGGTCAGGCTTCCCCGACCCGGTCCGATCTCGATCACGACGTCCGTCGAGGCCGGTTCGAGTGCGTCGACGATGCGGCGTAGGAGCTGGGGATCGGTGAGAAAGTGCTGGCCGAGTCGTTTCCCGGATGTCACGCTTTGAGCAGCAGCAGCGTGCGGTCGTCGGAGGCGGGCGCGCCGCCGGTGAACGCCGCCAGATCGGTGAAGATCGCCTCGAGGATCTCTCGGGTGGGGCGTCGCCGCAGGTTGCGCACGTGGGCGAGGATGCGCTCCTCGCCGTAGCGCTCGCCTCGCTCACTCAGTGCGTCGACGAGCCCGTCGGTGAACAGGCAGAGGACGTCCGCCCGGCGGCGCCAAGGACGCTCCCCATCGGCACCGCCGGTCGCCCCGAGCCCGAGCGGAGGGCGCGTGCTGCCGAGGCGGTCGGCGGCGCCGGAGCGACCGTCCACGGCAAAGGCATGCGGGTGGCCGGCGTTGGCGTACACCACCCGCTCGCGGGCGGGGTCGATCACGGCATAGAACAGCGAGAGAAACATCTCGGTCTCCGTGAGCTCGTCAGCGAGGGACTCCTCGAGCCGGGCGAGCACTGCCGTCGGGGTCTCGGCCGACTCCGCGTGGATGCCGGCGGCGGCCATGACCAGGGCCATGATCAGGGCCGCGCTGAAGCCGTGGGTGGACACGTCGCCGAGCATCACGCCCAGCCGGTCGCCGTGCATGCGCAGCAGGTGGTAGAAGTCGCCACCGACGGACTCCGCGGGCCGACAGCGCACCGCGATGTCGGCGAGGGTGCCGAGGACTGCGGGGGAGGGCATCAGTTTCAACTGGAGGTCGTGGGCGAGCTCGAGTTCGCGCCGTACGCGCTGCTGGCTCAAATCTCGCTGGACGAGGCGGGAGTTCTCGAGCGCCGCGCCGATCTGATTGGCGATGGCCGCGACGAGCTTGCGGTCCCCGGCCGTGAAGGCGTCCGCCCCGATCCGGTCGGTGAGATTGATCACTCCGATCGGCCGGGCCGGACCGTCGGGGGTCGCATACAGCACGGGGACAGAGAGGAAGGCCCGGCCGCGGTAGTCGCGACCCCCGCGGCCGGGGGAGACGTCGGCCGGGGGCGAGTGGGGGGAGGGGGGAGCGGGGGGGGAAGAGGCGGGAAGCTGGCGCGGATCGTCGCTGATGATCCGCATCTCGCGGAACGCGCGTGCGGCGACGGAGCTGGCGTCATCGACCTCGATGGGAACGGCCTCGGAAGGATCCATCCCACGCGCCGCCACGATGCGGAGCACCTGGCGCTCAGCGTCGAACTGGAGCAGGGTGGCGCGGCGCGCGCGTACAACGTTGGCCACTTCGGACAGGATGCGGCGCGCCGCCTCCTCAAGCCGGATGGTGTGGCCCAGAATCTCACTGATCGTGTAGATCAGGTCGATCTCTTCGTAGCGCTCGGAGAGCTCGGCCGCCACCTGGGCGGTTTCGCGCTCGGCAGCGAGCACCGCCCCGATCACCGTCGCGAGCGACGCGGGGTCCTGCACCCGGCCCCCTTCCCCCTCCCTGCCCTCGGTATGCGGCTCCCCGACCTCGAGCCACACCCCTTCGGCCTCGCGCACCGGCTCGAACCAGGCTCGCCCCTCCGGCGCCTGCAGCTCGCGCCCCGTCAACCGATCGCCGTCGACCGGAGGCGTCCAGGTGCCGGCATACGGGCCTGCCAGGCGCCGCAGCGACCGGCCGTCGAACCGCCACACCCGCAGCCGCACTCCCGTCAGCCGCTCCAGCTCCGGCAGGAGCTGTTCGATCCTCGTTACCCCGCCCGGAGGATCAGGCAGACGTCGTTCCCTTTCTCGTTGAAGCTCAACTGGTCCACCAAGTGACGCAGTACGAACAAGCCGCGGCCGAACTCGCGCTCCAGGTTCTCAGGGATCGTGGGGTCGGGCACGCGCGCCGGATCGAAGCCGTCCCCGTCGTCGGTAACATGGATGCGAACGGCGTCCGCGAGGACTTCGACGCGTACGCGAACCAGCTTCGACGCATCGTGCCCGTTGCCGTAGATGATCGCGTTGGCCAGCGCCTCGGCCAGGGCGGTGCGAAGGTTGAACTGCAGGCGGCGGGGGGAGAGCGGGGCGTCGCGGCACTGGGCCGCCACCAGCTCGACCGCGTCCCCCACGTAGCCGAGATCGCTCGGCACGGCGAGCGCGATCTCGGCGATGCGGCCCCCGCGCCCGGTGCGGCGGACGTCGAGGCGCAGCCGTGGGCTAGAAGGCAGCGACAGCCTCCTCCGGGGTGCGCAGGATGGAAAACAGCGTGTCGAGCTTGGTGAGCTCGAACAGGGTCTGGAGGTCCTCGTTGAGGCCGGCCAGGCGCAGGTCCCCCCCCTGCTCGCGGATCTTCTTGGACAGCGAGACGAGCACGCCCAGCCCCGAGGAGTCGATGTAGCCGGTGCGGGTGAAGTCGACGACGAACTTCCTGGCGCCGCTTTCCAACGCGTCGAGGACCTTCTGCTTCAGCTCCTGGCGGTTCCCGACGATCAGCTGCCCATCGACACCGACGATCACCACCCCGCGCGCATCCTTCTTCACGCTGAAGCTCATGCCTGCTCCTCCGCTTGTAGGACGGCCACGGCCGCGGTCTCCACAATATCGTCCGCGGTTGCGCCCCGCGACAGGTCGGAGACGGGGCGCGCCAGCCCTTGCAGAATCGGTCCGAGCGCGGTCCAGCCGTCCAACCGCTGGACCAGCTTATAGGCGATGTTCCCGCAGTCCAGGTCGGGGAAGACGAGGACGTTGGCGCTGCCGCCCACCGGTGAGCCGGGTGCCTTGCGGCGCGCCACTTCCGGCACGAGGGCCGCGTCGCCCTGCAGCTCGCCGTCGGCCCGCACCTCGGCGGCGAGCCCCCGGAACGCGGCCAGGGCGGCGCGGACCCGCTCCACCTCCGGTCCCGCCGCGCTCCCCCTGGTGCTGTAGGAGAGGAACGCGACCACCGGCTCGTCCCCGACGATGCGGCGGCGGTCCCGCACGGCGGCGAGAGCGATTTGGGCCAGCTGCTCCGCGGTCGGCCGGGGCACCACGGCGCAGTCGGTGAAGGTGAGCACGGCGTCGCCGCGTACCATGTAGAATGACCCGCTCACGAGCTCGATGCCCGCCGCCGTCCCGACCGCCCAGAGGGCGGCGCGGATGGTGTCGGCAGTCGGGAAGTTGGCGCCCCCCACCATCACGTCGGCGGCGCCGATCCCGACGAGACACGCGCCGAACGTCAGCGGATGAGCCAGCGCCGCCGCGGCCGCCGCGTCGCTGGCAAATTTGTCGGGGCAGCGGGCACGGAGATGACGAACACAGGCCGGGAAACGGGGGTCGAGAGACGGCCGCACCCCGTCCGCCCCCCCTCCCCCCAAGATCTCCACGATCCCGAGGCTCTCTGCCGTGATCCGCCGCGCCGCTTCCTGGACCCGCGGGTCGTCGCCCTCGGGGAGGACGATCCGCCGGCTCGCCCGGCGCGCCCGGGCGAAGACGCGGTCGAGGAAGCTCACTTCGCGAACTTCTGCTTGAGAGCCTGCTGGACCGCGGGGTGGACGAGGGCCGAGACGTCGCCGCCGAAGCGCGCCACCTCGCGCACCAGACTGGAGCTCAGGTACGTCAGATCGAAGGCGGGGACGAGGAACACCGTTTCGAGGGTGGGACCCAGGTTGCGGTTCATCAGCGCCATCTGAAATTCGTACTCGAAGTCGCTCACCGCGCGCAGGCCCCGCACGATGACGCTCGCGCCCACGCTGCGCGCGAAATTCACCAGCAGACCGTCGAAGGACCGCACTTCGACGTGCGGGTCGCGCACGCACTGCCGGATGAGCGCGACGCGCTCGTCAAGCGCGAACAGCGGCTGTTTGGCGACGTTCACCGCCACCGCGACCACCACTTGGTCGACGAAGGCAAGGGAGCGACGGATCAGGTCCTCATGACCACGCGTGATGGGGTCGAACGACCCCGGGTACACCGCGACGCGGGGGGGCGGGGGGGCGGGAGGGCTCATGGCGCGTACAGGAACGTGACAGCGGTGTCCCCGTAGCGGCGGGGGTCCGCGCCGGGGATGGGGTTGTCGGCCGGGTGCTCGATCGAGAAGACCTGCGCGAACGGGACGATCCGGAACATCGCCACCAGCCGCTTCGCTTGCTCGCTGGCGTACGGCGGGTCGGCGAAGGCGACGTCGTAGGTCGCGGGGCGCAGCTGCTCGGTGAACTTGAGCGCGTCCATGCGGTGGATGACGGCCCGCTCCTCGACCTTGAGGCTCCGCAGGTTGGCCCGCAGCGCCGCCAGAGCGGTGCGGTGGATCTCCACGAACGCGGCGGTCTGGGCCCCACGCGACAGCGCCTCGAGACCGAGGGCGCCCGAGCCGGCGAACAGATCGAGCACACGGGCGTCGGGGATCCAGCGCTGCAGAATGCTGAACCACGCCTCCCGCACCCGGGCCCCCGTGGGTCGCACTTTGTCCCCGGCCGGCGTCTTGAGTCGTCGATTCTTGAAGGCTCCGGCGATGATGGTGATCAGGCCGCCTCCTCGCCACTCGGGGCGATCGCCGCCACGCGCGCCTGCAGCGCCGTGCGTCCCTGCCACTCGTCCCGCTCCAGGCGAAACGCCACGTCCAGCGGCTGCCCCAGCCATGCGTCCGGCACCACATCCGCCCAGCGGAATCCGATGGCCGGGAGCACACCCGAGCCGTCGTCGAGGGTGAATCGCAGATGATTCATCCCCACCCGCCGAGCCCCGACCGCCCGCGCCCCGCGAACGCCGAACACCGGCGCGGGATTGCCGGGCCCGCAGGGCTCGAGGTGGCGCATCAGCTTCTCCAGGTCGTCGCTCACCAACTTGAGCGGCAGCTCCAAGTCCACGCGCTGCGCCGGCACGAGGTCATCGGGGGCAAGAAGCTCGCGTGCAACCTGGAGAAAGGCAACACGGAATTCCTCGAAGCGGGACCGGTGGATGGTGAGACCCGCCGCCATGGTGTGGCCGCCGTACTTCTCGAGGCACGCGCCCACGCGATGCAACGCGGCATGCAGGTCGAAACCAGCGATGCTGCGGCCGGAGCCCCGCCCGGTCTCGCCCTCCCAGCCGATCAGGAAGGCCGGACGGCCGTAGCGCTCCACCAGGCGCGAGGCCACGATCCCGATCACGCCGGGGTGCCAGCCGTCGGCCGCGAGCACCAACGCCCGGTCCTCGGGGCCGAGCGTGCGGTCGGCGGCCTCTATGGCGTCGTCGAGAATGCGCTGGTCGAGCGCCTGGCGGCGGGCGTTCAGCGTTTCGAGCTCTCGCGCCAGCCGCGCGGCCTCCCCCGGGTCTTCGGTGAGCAGCAGCCGGAGGCCGTCGTTGGCGTCGCCGATGCGGCCGGCCGCGTTGAGGCGCGGGGCGAGGATGAATCCCACGTGGCCGGCCCGCAGCGGCTTGCCGGCGAGCCCGGCTGCCTCGACCAGCGCGCGCACGCCCGGCCAGTGCGAGTCCGCCAGCACCTTGAGGCCGTGGCGGACCAGGATGCGGTTTTCGCCCGTGAGCGGGACGACATCGGCCACCGTCGCGAGCGCGACGAAGTCGAGGAAGTGGAGCGGCAGGTTCTGGGACAAGCCGAGGGCGCGCACGACCGCTTGGGCCAGCTTGAAGGCGACGCCGGCCCCGCACAGGTCCTTGTCCACCGAGGGACAGTCCGGGCGCCGCGGGTCGAGTACGGCGCTGGCCGGCGGCAGCGCGTCCCCGGGGAGGTGATGGTCGGTGACGATCACCTCGATGCCCGCGGCGCGAGCGGCCCGGACCGTTTCGACCGCCGTGATGCCGCAGTCACAGGTGATGATGAGCCCCGCATGCACGGTCTGGGCCTGCGCCAGCCCGGCGGGGCCGAAATCATATCCGTCCCGGAGGCGGTGGGGGACGAAGGCGTGGACCGCCGCGCCGGCGGCACGCAGGATCCGCGTCAGCATGGCGGCCGCGCACTGGCCGTCCACATCGTAGTCGCCGTGCACCAGGATCGCGGCGCCCCGCCGCACCGCGTCGAGGATCAAGTCCACCGCAACCTGCATTCCCGCCCAGTCGGCCGGATCGCTCAGACGATCCAAGTCGGGGCGCAGGAAGGCGCGCGCCACCTCGGGCGCTTCCAGGCCCCGCTGCACCAGCAGCGCGGCGAGCGGCTCGGGAATGTGGAGCGCCGCGGCCAGCGCTCCGGTCGTCTCAGGGTCGGCGGGGGTGACGAGCGTCCAGCGGGCCGGGATCATTCCGCCCCGTACAGCAGCACGCCACAGGCTTCACAGCCTTCGATGGATGCCCCCCGCTGAATCAAGACGCGGCGTTGCGTCGGCACCGCCGTGAAGCAGTGTCCGCAGGCGTCGCCGTGCAGCGGATACAGCGCCAGCGGCGCCTTCCCTTTGCGGATCCGCTCGTAGCGTCCCAGCAGCGCGGCGTTCACTACGCGGGCGGCCGCCTCGCGGGCGAGGAGGGCCTGCTCGCGCTGGGTGACCAACGCGTCGCGGCGTCCGGTGAGCCCCTCGCGCCGCGGCGCCTGCCCGGCCCGCACGCTGTCGAGCGCCGCCTCCGCCTCGGCGGCTTTCAGCTCAGCTTCGGCCACCGCGTCGCCCGATCGCATGAACTCCGCTTCTTCTTTGGCGAGCACCGAGCGGGCGAGGTCGAGCTCCGCCATGAGCGTCGAGGCCTCTTTCGCCCCGCGCACCCATTCCAGCCGCTGGCGGCGCTGCTCCTGCATGGTGCGGTACGAGGCGATTTTGCCCTCGAGCTCGTCGCGCCGGCGCTGCGCGTCCCGGATCCCGCGCTGCGCACTCTCGAGCACCCGCTCGGCGGCCGTCAGTTCCTGGTCGAGGGTCCCGACCTCCGGCTCCAGGGCGCGCAACGCCTCGTCCAGAGCCGTCACCGCCTGGTCCTTCTCCTGCAGGGCCAACAACGCTTCAAGATCCGGGTGCACTACTCCTCCTCTTGGTTATGCCGTACTGCGGAAACCGCCGGTTCCGCTCGAGCACGAGACGCTGCATCTCCCGCACCATGCGGTCCTGCTCCTCCGCCGAGGCGAGCGGCAGCGCCCGCTTCAATGCGTCGACCTGGCGCTCGATCCGCCGCGCCTCGACCCAGTTCACCGCCCGCTCGAACAGGCCATCGGCCTCGCCGCGCGTCCCCTGCGCCCTCAGCTCTTCGTAGGCGCGCGCCGCCGTGTCGTCCAGCCGCTCGGGGGCGTTCTCGGCCACGGCCTGGAACACCGCGCGGTAGGGGGGGAACTCGAAGTCCTCGACGCGCACCACCTCGAGCACTCGGGCGCGCCAGGGCTCGCCGTCGAGGAGCAGGAGGAGCAGAGCCTTTTCCGCATTAGCAGGCAAATCGGGAAACGAGAAAGGGGAAGCGGGAAACGCGGGTGTGGGTTGGGCCGTTTCCCGTTTCTCGCTACCCGTTTCCCGTTCGAGTTCTCGTTCGAGGACGTCTTTCCGGATCCCAGCCACCTCCGCCGCCCGCGTGAGGTAGAGCTCGCGAGTGATCGGCTCCTGCGCCGCCCGGATCGTCGGCAACAGGCGATCGAGCGCCCGCCGCCGCCCCGGCAGCGTCCCGAAGAACCCCTTGCGCTCGAGGATCTGGATCTTGCGCTCGAAGAAGTCCAAGGCGTCCTTCAGCACCGCCTCCAGCGCTGCCGCCCCCCCGCGCTGGACGATCGTATCGGGGTCCTCGCCTGTGGGGAGCGTAGCGACGCTCACGCGCAGCCCCGTGCGCAGCAGTTCGTCGCCGGCGCGGAACGTCGCCCGCAGGCCGGCCTCGTCGGAGTCGTAGAGCAGGATGACGTGGCCGGCGAACCGCTTCAGCAGCACCGCCTGATCGCCCGTGAGGCCCGTACCCAGCGGCGCCACGACCTCCTCGATGCCCGCCAGCGCCGGCCGCAGCACGTCGAAGTACCCCTCCACGAGGATAGCGCGCTCGGCCTTGCGCATCGCGTGGCGGGCGGCGTGGAGGTGATAGAGCAGCTTGCCTTTGTGGAAGATCGGCGTGTCGGGCGAGTTCAGGTACTTAGGCTCACCTTCGCCGAGGATCCGTCCCCCGAAGCCCACCACGCGGCCGCGCAGGTCCTGGATCGGGAACAGCAGTCGCCCCCGGAAGCGCGGCACCAGCGTGCCGTCCTCCTCCCGTTTACGCAGCAAGCCCGCCTCGAGCAACACCTCGTCACGCAGGCCCAATCCTTTCATTGCATCGGTGAAGGTCATGCCGCGAGGCGCGTACCCGAGTCCCAGCACCCCCGCGGTCTCGAGGTCGAGGTGACGTCCGGCGAGGTAGTCGCGGGCCAGCGCCGCTTCGGCGCCCTCGCGCAGCTGGCGCGCGAACCAGTCGGCGGCGGCGGCGACCGCGGAGAACAGCGGTTCGCGGGGGTCGGGGCCGGAAGGCCCGCGCTCGGGGATCGTGATCCCGACCCGGCGCGCTACTTCCCGCACGGCCGTCGGGTAGTCCATGCCGAGCTTCTTCATGAAGAAGGTGAAGACGTCCCCCCCTTCGTGGCACACGAAACAGTAGAACATGCCCTTCTTGGGGATGACAGCGAAGTTGCGGTGGGTCCCGCCGTGGAAGGGACACGGGCCGCGGTAGTCGCTGCCGGTACGCTTGAGGTCGACGTGCTCCCCAATGATTCCGACCAGATCGGCCGCGTCGCGGACCTGCTCGATGACGTCGTCGGGGATGCTCATGCGTCGGACGGTCGGACAGTCGGACGGTCGGACCGTTTGACCTGCGTGGCATCAAGGACTAGGCGAACCGAGCCGACTTGCACGACCAAATCGCCATCCTCTCGAATCTCGACGATGGTGCCACTGGCATTGCCTTGTGTCTGCACCCGATCTCCGACCTTGAAGGCGTTCAGTCCGACAGGCCGACGGGCCGACTGTCCGACGGTTTTCTGCAGCGCATCTTCTACCATCCGCCGCGCTTGTTTCGCCGTCGCCTCATCCACTGCCGCGCGCGCCTGTGCGAGGGCGGCTTCGACGGTCTTGCGTGCCTCGAGCAGGTAGGCGCGCGCCTGCTCGCGCGCGGCTCGATCCAGCGCCCGCTCCCGCTCCGCCACGCCCCGCTCGCGTGCCGCCGCTGCGTCGC
>CAZXKD010000008.1:24303-35441 GCA_964641215.1 uncultured Gemmatimonadaceae bacterium | reverse complement strand
GACTCGATCGCCGACATGTTCAACAGCCGCCTGTACGCGATCGACACCACGGCCTTCGGGCGCGAATCCGACATCGACAACAATCAGGTCGTGGACGTGCTCATGACGGCGGCGGTTAACAAGCTAGTCACGGCCTCCACCTGCCAGACCTCGGGCTTCGTTGCCGGGTTTTTCTTCGGCGCCGATCTTGACCCCGCGAACGCCAATAACAGCAACTACAATCACGGTGAGGTGTTCTACTCGCTCGTCGCGGATCCCAATGGCACCCTGAGCTGCCCGCACAACGCAGCCGCCATCCGGCAGCTCGTCCCGGTCACGTTCATTCACGAGTTCCAGCACATGATCAGCTTCAATCAGCATGTGCTCCTCCGCGGCCAGCAGGCGGAGGTGCTGTGGCTGAACGAGGGGATGTCGCATCTTGCCGAGGAGCTTGGGGGGCGGTCGTTCGGCACCAGCGGCCCGCAATTCTCCACCTTCGCCTTCGGGGACGTCGCCAACGCCTATCAGTACCTGGACGCGCCGGGCGACCATTACCTGTTGGCGACGGAAGGGATCGGCACGCTGGCGGAGCGTGGCGCCATGTGGCTGTTCGTCCGGTATCTCGTGGACCAGTTCAAGACGCCGGCGGACACGTCGCTCGCCGCCACGGCGGCCGTCACCCGGAAGCTGGAGCAGACGAGCTTGACGGGGGCGGCCAACGTCGCGACTCAGACCGGAGTGAGCTTCGACACGCTCGTTGCGCGCTGGTTGCTCGCCAACTTCGTCTCCGATCTCGACACCGTCCCGGGGTTCACGCCGCCGGCCGCGCTCAAGTACGCGTCGTGGCGGTTCCGGACGACCTACGCCTCCCTCCACAACCAGGCCCCGTCCAGGTTCCCCAAGGTGTTCCCGCTCGTGCCGACGGTGAGCACCGGTGATGCGGTGAGTATCAGCGGCACGCTGCGCGCGGGCTCGGGCGCCTATCACCGCGCCCTGCAGGGGCCGAGCGCGGCCGGCTTCACGCTGCTGTTCGGCGCCCCCGAGGGGTTCGTCCACCTCCCCGGGATCGCACCCCTCCCGCCGAGTGTCGTGGCGCGGCTCGAGATCATCCGCATCCGGTAAAAATGCAACGGCGTCGAGGAACACCGTCGGGGGGAAACGTCGAGGAAGGTCATCACGTTTTCCCTCGACGATTCTCCTTGACGCTGTTCCTCTACGTCTTCGTCGTAACGGTGCTGGCGGGCCAATCGGAAGGGAGTGCGCTCGCCAGCCTGCCCGGCTCGACCCGCTCGGCCGGGCTGGGCGGCGCGGGAGCGGCGCTGGTCGGCGATGCCGGCGCCCTGTTCGCGAACCCCGCGGGCCTCGCCACCATCCGGCACGTCGCGGTGGAAGGCTCCTACGAGCCCTATCTCTCGGGCACTGTCTATTCCACGGCCGCCCTCGCCGTCCGTCTCGGGCGGCTCACCTGGGGCGCGGGCGCCCAAGCGCTCGACTACGGCTCCGAGCCGATCATCGTACCGGATTCGTCCACCGGTGGTCGTCGCGGGATGCCTACGGGCGGCACTTTTACCGCGGCCGACCTGATCGCCGTATCCTCGTTCGTATACCGGCGTGGTCTGATCGCGCTCGGCGTGTCGGGGAAGTACGCCCGGCAGCAGATCGGCGGCTACACGGCCGACGCCTGGGCGGGTGACGCCGGCCTCGCGATCGCCGTGTTCGACATCTTCGCGCTCGGCGCCAGCGTGCAGAACTTCGGCGGGGACT
Source organism: uncultured Gemmatimonadaceae bacterium (assembly GCA_964641215.1). GTDB lineage: Bacteria > Gemmatimonadota > Gemmatimonadetes > Gemmatimonadales > GWC2-71-9 > 13-1-40CM-70-15. Next base: position 33,698 of record CAZXKD010000008.1, on the reverse strand, counting down.
TCGGCAACGGCGCTCGGCTGCCGCGGCGCAGCCGCGCCGGCGTCACGCTGAACTATGTCGACCCCCAGGGGACGATGCGGCTACTCAGCACGCTCGAGGGGCAATGGGTCGCCGGCCAGCCCGCCTTGTTGGTGACGGGCATCGAGGGGGGCGTCGTGACGGGAGGCGTCGGACTGGTGGGACGTTTGGGCTACGCCACACGCTCGCCGACGAGCGACGCGTCACGCTTCACGGTGGGTGGAGGGGTGGAGCTGGGCCGGCTGCACTTCGACTACGCCTACCAGGGCTTCGACGTCCTGGGTGGCGGCACGCACCGTGTCGGGTTGCGATGGACGCCCTGACCGAGCGCCACCGCCCTCGCTGGGGGCGGATCCTCGGACGGCTGGCGCTCGGGGCGCTGGTCGGCCTCGTCACGGCGATCGGGCTGCTGTTGGTCGCGAGCGCCGACGCCCGCTTCGTGGCCCGCGCGGGGCTGGAGGAGGCACGGGTGCTCCTCAAGCGCCGGTCGATCAGCACACTGCTCGCCGACCCTGCCACTCCCGCCCCGCTGGTGCAGCGGTTCAAGCTGGTGCTCGCGGCGCGGCAGTTCGCCGCTGACTCGCTGCACCTTGCGGCGGGCGAGACGTTCACCACCTACGTGGACGTCGGACGGGATACCCTGCTCCTGGTCCTGTCGGCCAGCCCCCGCAACAAGTTGCGGCAGGTCACCTGGACCTTCCCGATCGTGGGCGTCGTGCCGTACAAAGGATTCTTCGACGCCCGCCGCGCACGGGCGGAAGCCGCCGACCTCGACCGGCGCGGGTACGACGTCTACTTGCGTCCGTCGGGCGCGTTCTCGACGCTGGGTTATTTCAGCGACCCGCTGTTTTCCACTGCGGTGGACCGCGACACGATGGAGCTGGTCGCCACCGTCATTCACGAGCTGGCCCACAACACCCTGTACGTGAAGAGCCAGACGCCGTTCAATGAAAGCTTCGCGAGCTTCGTAGGGTATCGCGGGGCGGAACGGTTCTTCCGCTCGCGCGGCGACACGCTCGACGGGGGACGGGCGGCGGCGCGCTGGCGAGACGAGCGCACGCTGGATGTGTTCTATGCGGAGCTGGCGCGGCGGCTGGATTCCGCGTACACCGATACCCTGAGCGCGGCCGGGCTGGCGCGCGCGCGGGCGACGATCTTCCGCTGGGCGGGCGAGCAGCTCGCCGGTGGGGTGGGGCAGGGGCTGGAGACCTACGACTGGCGCTGGTTCACCCGGGCGCCGCTCAACAACGCCGTGGTGATCGCCCAACGCCTCTATCGTATGAACCTCAACCTGTTCGATGAGATCTACCTGCAGAGCAATGCCGACATCGCGGAAGCGATCCGCGCGATCCAGATCCGCGTGTTTACGCAGCCCGACCAAGATCCGTACCGGGCTCTCTATTCGAGACCCGGCATGCCTGCGGAGGATTGAGGGCGGTCAGGCGGTCGCGCGGGTTGTATCAACCGACCGCCCGACTGCCTGGCCGCCCGTCCGCCCTCAGTTTCCCCGCAACCGCTCCGCCTCAGCGACTCGTTGCAGGGCGATCGCGTACGCGGCCGTCCGAAAGGTCACGCCCTTCTGCTTGGCCAGGTCGCGCACGGCCACGTAGGCCTTGGTGATCGTCGCCTGGAGCTCGCGATTCACCTGCTCGTGCGTCCAACGGTACTGCTGAAGGTTTTGCGCCCACTCGTAATAGCTGACCGTCACGCCGCCGGCGTTGGCGAGGAAATCCGGAAGGACCGGAATACCGCGTTCCTCAAGAATGAGATCTGCCGTCGGGGTCGTCGGCTCGTTGGCTCCTTCGACCAGAACCTTGCAGTCGATCGTGCGCGCGTTGGCCTCTTTGGTGATCACGCTGCCCAACGCGGCAGGAACCAGCCAATCGCACGGCACCGCCCAGAGCTCGTCGTTGGTGATCGCCTTGCCGCCCTTCCAAGCCGAGACCGGCTTCTTCTCGGCGACGTGGGCAAGGAGGCCAGGCAGGTTGAGCCCCTTGTCGTTGAGGATCCCGCCCTCGACATCGCTCACGGCGATCACCTTCGCCCCCGCTTCGGAGTCGAGCAGGCGGGCCAGGTGGCTCCCCACGTTGCCGAATCCCTGGATCACCACTCGGGCCCCCTTCAGAGGGATCGCGAAGTCGCGCGCGAACTCCGCCATCACGTACATCACTCCGCGGCCCGTCGCCTCCTCCCGCCCCAGCGAGCCACCGAGCGAGATGGGCTTGCCGGTCACCACGGCAGGCGTGTACCCCTGGCGGTTGGAGTACTCGTCCAGGATCCACGCCATGACCTGCGCGTTGGTGTTCACGTCTGGGGCGGGGATGTCGCGGTAGGGGCCGAGCACGATGGCGATGCGTTGAGTGAAGCGCCGTGTCAGCCGCTCGAGCTCGAGCCGGGACAGCTTTTTCGGGTCGACGGTCACGCCGCCTTTGGCGCCGCCGAACGGGATGTCCATGAGGGCGGTCTTCCACGTCATGATCGTGGCGAGCCCGAGGACTTCGTCGTGGTCGGCGTTGGGGTGGAAGCGGATGCCGCCCTTGCACGGGCCGCGCGCACCGTTGTGTTGGATGCGGTAGCCGGTGAACACCTCGATGCGACCGTCGTCCAGACGGACCGGAACCTCGACCTGGACCTCGCGGAACGGCGACGTGAGGATGCGACGCATGTAGCTCTCAAGGTTGATCAGGTCGGCGGCGCGGTCGAACTGACTCTGTGCGATGGCCTTCCCCGACATCGTCGGGCGGGCGGCAGCTGTCACACGGACCTCCAGGTCGGCGGCTAGGGAATCCGCAGGCGGCGACCGGCGATACGGGCGCCGGGGTGTTGGGCGACCGCCAGCGCGTGGGCGGGTTGGGGCATACGGGACCGCCGCTGGCCCGCCTCGGTGAGCACGCCGATCACGTCGGCACCCACGGCGCCGGGTGCTTCGGCCGGGTGCTCGAGCACGAACACCAGGCCCGCCTGTGCCTCGGTGATGGCCGCAGCGACGGCCGTCCACCCCGCGTCCGGGGCGAGCGGACGCAGAGCCGCCACCAGCGGCACCTCGCGCGGGTCGACCTGGTCGCGTCCAACCAGCGGCGCGCCCAGCGCTTCGGCCAGCGGGCCCCAGACCGGCAGGCTCGGGCCCACCGCGACCACCTGCCCGAACCGCCATCCTGAATCCTCGGCCAGCTCCGCGAACGCCTTGGCCAGCGCCTCGTCGCTGGGCGGGACAGGCCCCGGCATCGGAGCCAGGACGACCGACCCGGTATCCGCGAACCATCGCTCTGCCGGCTCCAAGTCGTCCGGCCGTCGCGGCGCCCAGAAGGCGTAGCGCCGGGTGGCCCGGATCTCATGCTCGGCCTCGTCGCGCTGCTCGCGATGTTCGGCCGCCTGAGCGGCCGCCTCGAACGCGACCTCCGCGGCCGCGTAATGCCCGGCCTCGCGCAGGATCCGGCCTCGCAGCTTCAGCGTCTCGGTGTGTGGCTCGAGCGCGAACGCGCGGTCGAGCGCCAGCAGGGCGCGATTCGGGTCGCCCAGCCGGTAGGCCGCGTAGCCGAGCTCGTGCCAGACGAGCGCGAGGTCGGGGTCGGCTTCCACGGCGCGCTCCAGCACCGCCAGGGCGTCGGGGAATCGCGCCAGCTCGATCAAGGCCGCGCCTTGGAGCGCGAGGGGAAACGCCCCGCCTCCGAGCTGCGCCGTGGCCTCCTCGGCGAGCCGCAGGGCGTCCTGGGGGCGACCGGCGGTGCGCAGCAGCTCGAAATACTCCGCCCAGCAGGGCTTCAGATCGGGATGGGTCGCGAGGACTTCGCGGTAGGCGGCTTCGGCGTCGGCCACGCGCCCCTCACGCGCCAGCCACCGCGCGCGAGCCATCGCCCGCTCGCTGGGCGCGTCCGGGAACAAATCGTAGGACGCCGTCGTCCGCATCCGCCAAAATCTACGCCCCCCGGACATGCTGGCTAGGCGAGGCGCGACTCTCTACATTTCGGCGCACAATGGGTGCCGATCGTCTCCTCCGGGAGCTGACCGAGTTCCTGCGCATTCCGTCAGTCTCCACGCTTCCCGCGCACAACGCTGATTGCCGTCGCGCCGCCGAGTGGGTGGCTGCCCAGCTGCGCCAACTCGGGTGCCGTGACGTGCAGCTCCTCGGCAGCGACTCTCATCCAGTGGTGTGGGGCGCGGGCCCGGAGGTTCCGGGCGCGCCGACCCTGCTCCTCTACGGTCACTACGACGTGCAGCCGCCGGACCCCCTCGACGAGTGGAGCACGCCGCCGTTCGAACCCACGGTGCGCGCCGGTCAGCTGTTCGCCCGCGGCGCGGCCGATGACAAAGGCCAGGTCTTCTGCCTCCTCAAAGCGATCGAGGCATGCCCACGTCCTCCTGTCAACTTCCGCTTCCTGATCGAAGGCGAGGAGGAGTACGGCAGCAAAGTCCTGTTCGAGGTGCTGAATCGGGAGCCCGGGCGCACCCAGGCCGACGTGATGCTGGTGGCGGACATGGCCTACGTCGCGCCCGGTTGGCCAGCGGTCTACACGACGCTGCGGGGCATCGCCTACGCGGAGGTCACCGTCCGCACTGCCAAGTCCGACCTTCATTCGGGTGAATACGGTGGGGCGGCGCCCAACGCCCATGAGGAGCTGTGCCGTCTCTTGGGTCGGCTCAAGGGGCCGGACGGCAAGATCAACGTCCCCGGCCTCTACGGGGCGGTGCAGGCGCCCACCAAGGCCGAACGGGCCCTCTGGAAAAAGCTCCCGTTCCAGGAACGAACGTTCCTCACCAGGCGTGTTCAGGCCAAAGCCTTGGTCGGCTGGAAGAAGTACTCTGTGCTGGAGCGGCTGTGGGCGTTGCCGACCTTCGAAATCCACGGCATCACGGGCGGGTTCACGGGCGACGGCGCCAAGACGGTGATTCCAGCGACGGCGACGGCGAAGGTGAGCCTACGACTCGTGCCCAGACAGACGCTGCGGACGGTCGAGCGCCAGGTGACCGCCGCGGTTCAGAAGCTCGCCCCGAGGTACCTCTCCGCGACGGTGCGCTTCCTGCACGGTTCCGATCCTGCCGTGATCGCGGTCGACCACCCCTCCTTCAATCTCCTCGATCGCGCCTTCAAGGAGGTCGTGGGGCGGGGCACCGTCACGGCTCGGGCGGGCGGCTCGATTCCCGTCATCCCGGCCCTTCGCGAGGCCGGTGCCCCGATCATCCTCACCGGCATCGGACTTCCGGACGACCGGCTGCACGCGCCGGACGAAAAACTCAACTTGCAGCAGTTGTGGGATGGGATCGCCGTCTTCAAGCGGTTCTACGAGCTGCTTGGGACGAAAGGCGTCGAGGGGAATCGTCGAGGAAAGGCGTCGAGGGGAGGCGTCGAGGACCACCGGACCTGACGGCTCCCCTGGACGAATCTCCTCGACCTTTTCCCTCGACGTATCCCCTAGACGAATTTCTTACTTGCATTCCGAAACGCATTGATTTCGTGTTGCGTGAGCCCCCGCCCTCCGTACCGCTCTTCCGTCCACGGATCGCCGCGCATGTGGTAGCCGTTCTGCTCCCAGAACCCGGGCATGTCCTCGTCCAGGAGCTCGAGGCCGCGTACCCATTTGGCGCTCTTCCAGAAATAGAGGTGCGGCACCAGGAGCCGCGCCGGCCAGCCGTGCTCCGGCGTGAGCCACTCGCCGCCCCACTTGAGCGCGATCAGGTTGTCCGGCCGGTCGAGATGGCTGAGAGGAAGGTTGGTGGTGAAGCCCTGCTCGGCGAATACGAGGCAGTACTTGGCGGCGGGCTTCACGCCCGCCCGCTCCAGCAGAACCTGCACCGGCACACCTTCGAACGTGTTGTCCAACCGGCTCCACGTCGTGACGCAATGGATATCGCAAACGACGCTCTTCCTCGGCTCCTGCAACAAGGCCTCGTGCGGGAGAGAGAACGGCCGCTCCACCAGCCCGGACACGGTGAAAGTCCAGGTCGTGAGGTCCACGCGGGGTACGTTGCCGTAGTGGAGGACGGGCCACTTGGTCGTTACGACTTGACCGGGGGGGACGCGATCCATCATTGAACCTCGTCGAGCAAGGTCGTCGAACAGGATCGTCGAACAGAACCGTGAGCGGCGAATGGCCTCGCGCTTCACGTCTCTGCTGGACGCCTCTGTTAGACGCCGGCGTTAGACGCTCCTGTTAGACGCCTCTACGGCCGTCACAGCGAACGCCCCCTCGAACCCCCGCACCACCGCCGCGACCGTATCGTCCCATAGCGCCGTGGAGTGGTTCACCATTCCCCGTTCCCCATTCCCCTTTTCCGTGGGCGCCGGGATCTCGCGCTCGACCGACGTCATCACGACTCCGGGGATTCCGCACGGCACCATCCGCTCGAAATAGCCCAGGTCGGTCGTGATGTTGAGAGCGAATCCATGCCAGGTGACCCACTGCTTCACGTGGATCCCGATGCTCGCAATCTTCCGTCCTTCGGGTGTCCACACGCCGGTATAGCCGGGATTGCGCTGGGCCGGGATGCCGATCTCGGCCAGGGCCTCGATCAGCGCCTGCTCCAGGGTGCGCAGGTACCAATGCAGGTCCCGTCGGTGCTGTGTCAGGTCGAGAATCGGATACCCGACGAGCTGACCGGGGCCGTGGTAAGTGATGTCCCCTCCCCGCTCCACCTCGAACACCTCGATACCTTCGGCCCGCAGCAGGTGCGCCTGCTGGGAGTTGCGGCCGAGCGTGACGACGGGCGGATGCTCGAGGAGCAGCAGCACGTCGTGCGGCTGTTGACCCTCGATGCGCGCCTGCGCGAGGCGACGTTGCCAGGCGAGCGCCTCTCCGTACGGGACCCGGCCGGCGCGGACGACTTCGAGGATGCGCTGGTTCATGTCCCGCCCCCGGCTCCTCGTTTCCCCTCCGCTCCCCCTCCCCCCCGTCCACGAATCGCCCACCTGCTCCCCGCCACGCCGATGATCGTCATCAGCGCGGCCAGCAGAACCAGACCGGGCGAGCCGAGGAGCTGACGGGCGGGGATCGTGAGGAAGAAGGCGACCATCAAGGCGCCGAACACCGAGAGGACGCCTACCACGCCGCGCTGCCACAGGTTCTCGACCCCGTCGCTGCGGCGCCAGCCGAACAGCGCCGCGATCGCGATCCCGGCGATCAGACCCGCGATCAGCAGATCGCCGCTCACGTCGGTCGCGGGGTTGCCGTTGGCCTGCGCCGTGCGCTGCAGCACCTGCACCAGGAGGAGCACCACGGTGATGCAGGCGGCGCCGAGGCCCACGCCGGCGGTGAGGGCGCCGAGACCGATGGCGAGCGGATCCTTCTCGATGGGCTCGGTCAGATGTGCACCACCCGTCCGAGCGAGTCGAGGGCTGCCTCGGCGATGGCTTCGGACATCGTGGGATGCGCATGGATGGCGAGTTCGACTTCTTCCGCGGTGTACTCGTTCTCGCGGGCCACGGTGAGCTCGTGGATCATCTCCGAGGCCTGTGCGCCCACGATGTGGGCGCCAAGCATCTCGCCGTATTTCTTGTCCCGCAGCAGCTTCACGAACCCGTCGGTCTCGCCCGTGCCGCGCGCTCGGCCGTTGGCCGAGAACGGGAAGCGCCCGACCACATAGTCACGCTGCTGCTCCTTGCACTGCTCCTCGGTGAGGCCGATGCTCGCCACCTCGGGGTGGCAATAGGTCACGCTCGGCACGTTGTCGTATCTGATCGGATGCGGCTGCCGGCCCGCAAGCAGCTCGGCCACCACGACGCCCTCGCGGGACCCCTTGTGCGCCAGCATCGGCGGACCCGCCACGTCGCCGATCGCGTAGTAACCGGGCGCCGTGGTCTGGAGGCGCTGGTCGACTTTAATGAACCCGTGATCGGTGAGCTGGATGCCGCACTCCTTGAGCCCGAGGTTCTCCGTGTTCACGGCGCGGCCTGCCGCCATCAACACGGCGGCCGCGCTCACCTGCTTCTTTTCGCCGCTCGCCTCGACGTCTAGCACGACCTTGTCTTTCCCGACGGTCGCCTTGGTGACCTTCGCGCCGGCGATGACGTCGATGCCACGCTTCCGGTAGCTCTTGGCGAGCGCGTCCGAGGCCTCCGCATCCTCGAGCGGCAGAATGCGGGGCAGGGCCTCGATGAGGGTGACGGCGACGCCGAAGGCGTTGAAGATGTCGGCGAACTCCATCCCCACCGCTCCGGCCCCCACGATGATCAGCGAGGGAGGCAACTGCTCGAGCAGCAGCGCCTCGTCGGAGGAGATCACGGTCGTCTTGTTGATCTCGAGGCCGATCTGAGGGATTCCTTTCACCCGCGAGCCGGAGGCGACGACCACCGCCTTCTTGGCTTCGTACACGTCGCCGCCGACCTTCACCGTCTTCCCCGGCTGGAGGACGCCGCTCCCTTTGACGACGGTGACCTTGTGTTTCTTCATCAGGAATTCGACGCCCTTGGAATTCTGGTCGCTCACGCGCCGTGAGCGTTTCATGGCGACCCCGTAGTCGGTCTTCACGCCGGTCGCGGCGACCCCGAAGTCCTTGGCGTCCTTCAACAGGTGGGCGATGTAGGCCGAATGCAGCAGCGCTTTCGTGGGGATGCAGCCGATGTTCACGCACACGCCGCCGAGCTTGTCCCTCTCGACGACGGCAGCGGTCAGGCCGAGCTGGTCGCAGCGAATGGCGCAGACGTAGCCGGCGGGTCCACCTCCCAGGATGATGACGTCGAAGCTTGCCAAGTGGATCCCCTTTCACAAGAGCATGGCGAGAGGGTTCTCCAGCATCTGCTTCAGGGTCTGCAGGAACATCGCCCCGGTCGCTCCGTCGATCACGCGGTGGTCGCAGCTCATCGTGAGGCGCAACCGTTTGCGCGACGTCACCTGACCCGCCACCACGACCGGCTTCTCCGCGATCGTTCCCACGGCCACGATGCCTGCCTCCGGTGGGTTGATCACGGCCGTGAACTGATCGATGTCGAACATCCCGAGGTTGGAGACGCTGAAGGTGGCGCCGGTGTACTCCTCAGGCTTGAGCCGTCGGTTTCGCGCCCGTTGCGCGAGCTCCCGCGCCTCCGCGCCGATTTGAGTGAGCGACTTCCGATCTGCGTTCCGGATCACGGGGGTGATCAGCCCGTCTTCCACCGCCACCGCCATCCCCAGGTGCACCTCGTTCCAGTAGCGGATATGGTCGTCTTGGAACCACGCATTGCAGGCACGGTGTTTGGCGAGGGCGAGCGCCACCGCCTGCAGGATCAGATCATTGAAGCCGACCTTGCCCTGCTCGCCGAGCTGCGCGTTCAACGCCGCCCGGGCCTCTGCCGCCCGCTCCATGTCGACTTCGGTCGTGAGGAAGAAATGCGGGATGGGCCCGAGGGACGCGGCAAGCCGTTTCGCGATGGTCTTGCGAATCTGGGTCAGGGGGACGTCTTCATA
>CAZXKD010000008.1:5786-24293 GCA_964641215.1 uncultured Gemmatimonadaceae bacterium | reverse complement strand
TGTGCGTGACTGGTGGAGGCGAGCGCGTTCTTCGCCGCGCCCCCCCCCCCCCCCCCCCCTCCCTCCCGGCGCGCTCGGGAAGCGGGAAACGAGCAACGGGAAGCGTCGCGGCCTGAGTCGTCACGGGCGCTGTCGCCGAGCGACTGGCCGCCGCTCCCTCGAGATCCCGCCTCACGACCCGTCCCCCCGGGCCGGACCCTTGGACCAGTTGCAGGTCCACACCGGCTTCTTTGGCGATGCGCCGAGCCAGGGGCGAGGCCTTGACCCGCGAGGCATCGGCTGGAACGACGAGCGGTGCGGGCCGCGGGCTGACGGCTGACGGCTGAAGGCTGACGGCTGATGGCTGAGGGCTGAGGGTTGTGGGTTGCGCCGCCGCTGGCGCTGTCGGGGCAGCCCCGTCGACCTTCTCTCCTGGCGTTCCGATGTACGCGACCACGTTCCCGACCGGCACGGTGCTGCCCTCCGCCGCCGCGATCTGCAACAGCTGGCCGTCCGCTCGGGCCACCAGCTCCATCACCGCCTTGTCGGTCTCGACCTCGGCCAGGGTGTCGCCCGTCTTCACGGCGTCTCCTGCCTGCTTGGTCCACTTGACCAGGCGTCCTTCTTCCATCGTGGGCGACAGGGCCTCCATCACGACCTTGATGGCCATGGGCTACTCGAGGTAGAGGACGCGTCGCGCGGCCGTGACGATCTTTTCGGCTGAGGGCTTGGCCGCCCGCTCGAGCTGTTTGTTGTAGGGCATCGGGGTGTCGGCTTGCGTGACGCGGGCCACCGGCGCGTCGAGGTGGTCGAATGCGTCGCGCTGGATCACATCCACCACCTGCGCGCCCACGCCGCAGTGTGCCCAACCCTCCTCGACCACGACCGCGCGGTTGGTCTTGGCCACCGACGTGACGATCGCCGCCTCGTCGAGTGGTCGCAGAGAGCGCAGGTCGAGGACGTCGGCCGCGACGCCCTGCTCCTGGAGCGCGTCCGCGGCCTTGAGGGTGATCGCGACGGTCTTGGAGTGGCAGATCAGGGTGACATCCCCGCCTACGCGCTTCAGGTCCGCCGCGCCGATCGCCACGACGTACTCGCCCTCGGGTACCTCGCCCTTCGTGTTGTAGAGCATTTCGCCCTCCAGCACGATGACGGGGTTGTTGTCGCGGATGGCGGATTTGAGGAGGCCCTTGGCGTCGGCCGGCGTCGCCGGCGCTACCACCTTGAGGCCCGGGATGTGGGCGAGCCAGGACTCCCAGGCCTGGGAATGCTGAGACGACAGCTGCAACGCGGCCCCGTTGGGGCCGCGGAACACGATCGGCAGGGGGATCTGCCCGCCCGACATATAGAGCATCTTCGCGGCCGAGTTCACGATCTGGTCGAGCGCCAGCACCGCGAAGTTCCAGGTCATGAACTCGATCACCGGCCGCAGGCCCGCCATCGCCGCACCGATACCGATCCCCGCGAAGCCGAGCTCGGCGATCGGCGTATCCACCACGCGCTGGGGCCCGAACTCCTCCAGCAAGCCGCGGCTTACCTTGTACGCCCCCTGATAGACGCCCACTTCCTCGCCCATGAGGAAGACATTGGGGTCTCGCTGCATCTCCTCGCGTAACGCCTGGTTCAGCGCGTCGCGGTACGTCAAGGTCGGCATCGCTCAGTCCGCCAACACGTGCTTGAACAGCTCGTCCGGAGCGGGGTCGGGGCTCTCGTCCGCGAACCGGACTGCCGCATCCACCTCCGCATGGACCTCGGCGTCGATCGCGTCGAGGCCCGCCTGAGCGAGCACGCCCTCATCCTTCAGCCGGTGCGCAAGGTGGGTGATCGGATCCCGCTTCTTCTGCTCCTCGACCTCTTCCTTGGTCCGGTACACACCGTGCAGCGGGTCGGACATCGAATGACCCATGAAGCGGTACGTGCGAACCTCCAGCAGCGTGGGATGGCCGCCCTTCCGGGCGCGCTGTACCGCGCGCTGCGTGGCCTCGTACACCGCCACCACGTCCATCCCGTTTACGGTTTCGGCCTGCATGTCGTAGCTGCAGGCGTGCTCGGCGACGTCGGTGATGGCGGCGACCCGTTCAAAGGCGGTGCCCATGCCGTAGCGGTTGTTTTCGCAGAGGAAGATGACCGGCAGCTTCCAGACGGACGACATGTTCAACGCTTCGTGGAAGGCACCGATGTTCACCGCTGCCTCTCCGAAAAAGCAGAGGCACACCTGGTCTCCGGCCCGGTACTTGATGGCGAACCCGATCCCGGCGGCGAGGGGGATATGCCCGCCCACGATCCCGTGTCCGCCCATGAAGCGCTTTGCGACGTCGAACAGGTGCATCGAGCCGCCCTTACCTCTGGAACAGCCCGTCGCTTTCCCGAACAGCTCCGCCATCACGGCGTTAGCCGGGATGCCGCGCGCCAGCGCCTGGCCGTGCTCGCGGTAGGAGCAAATCACGTAGTCGTCGTCGTGCAGCGCCGTGAGCGCACCTACGGCAACGGCCTCCTGTCCGATGTACAAATGGCAGAAGCCGCCGATCTTGCCGAGCGCGTAGGCCTCCGCCGCCTTTTCCTCGAAACGGCGAATGAGCAGCATCTGGCGCAGCATCTGGCGGTGCAGCGCCGCCTGGGCTTGATCCCTATGCGCGGACTGGGAGGGGGCGCTCACCGTCGCCATGCTTCTCGTCCTCGTGGGTTACCTGGTCGCCGCCGCACTGGCGGCCTGCTCCCAGGCGTGGTAGCTCGAGCGCACCAGCGGGCCGGCCTCCACGTGCCGGAAGCCCAGCTCCAATCCCAGCCGCTTCAACTCGGCGAATTCGTCGGGCGTGTACCAGCGCGCGATCGGCAGGTGGTCGGCCGAGGGGCGCAGGTACTGACCCAGCGTGAGGATGTCGACCTCCTGGGCGCGCAGGTCGCGCATCGCGACCAGCAGCTCGTCCCACTCCTCGCCCAGGCCGCAGATGATTCCCGACTTGGTGAGCAGCCGCGGCGCGATCGCCCGAGCCCGGCGGAACAGCTCGAGTGCCCGGACGTAGCGGCCGCCCGGCCGAGCGATCCGGTAGAGCCGCTCGATGGTCTCGAGGTTGTGGTTCAGGATGTCGGGTCGCGCGGCGATCACGAGCTCCAAGGCGTGCGCGTTGCCCTTGAAGTCTGGGATCAGCACCTCGATCGACGTCTCCGGGAGTCGCCGCCGGATCTCGGAGATGCACCCCGCGAATATCTCGGCACCGCCGTTCGGCAGATCGTCACGGTCCACGCTCGTGATAACGACGTGCCGGAGCCCCATTTGGGCGACCGCGGCGGCGAGACGGGCGGGCTCGTCCGGGTCGAGCGATGCCGGTGTCCCATGGGCCACGGCGCAGTAGGCGCAATTACGGGTGCATACGTCGCCGAGGATCATGAAGGTCGCCGCCTTGTGCTCCCAGCACTCGCCGATGTTGGGGCAACGCGCCTCCTCGCACACCGTATGGAGCTTCAGGCCACGCATCATCTGTTTAAGGGCGACGTAATTTGGGCCGCCCGGGGCCTTGACCTTGAGCCAGGGAGGCTTGCGCTCCTGGGTGAGGCCGGGGCTGCGGGGGGAGGTAGTGAGCTGGACGAGGGGAGCGGCCATGGTCCTTGGTGAGCGGAAGTGCCGGAAGATAGCCGGCCTGTTTGGACGGGGGTAGGCTTTGGTTACAGAAATCAACCGTTCGGTTGATCCCCCTGCTGCCGCTTGAGTCGGCGCAGCTCTTCTTCCAACTGCGCGGAGCTGCTCAACGTTCCGTCCGCGATCTCAGCGATCTCCTCCGCCTCACGCCACTGGCGCTCCAGCTCCTGCACTTCGGCTTGCTCGTCCACTGCCATTTCGAGCGCCAGCTGCCGCTCGGCCCGGAGGGAGCGCAGCGTCAACGCCCGCCGCGAGATGTCCTGGATCAGCCGGTCCGGACCGCCGCTCTGGTCCACCGCTCGCGCCGCGTCCTCGGCACGCCGCCGGCTGCTCCGTCGTACGTTGAGATAGGCGAGACCTGGCCGGAGTACCTGGGCGGCGTCACGCCCCGTGAGCATGGCGCCCTCGTGATGGCAGGCTGGACAACTGAGGAGCACGGCGAGATCGGCTTTCGGATCGGCGACGAGCCGAGCATGCTGGACGTGCTTCGCCCGCAGCTGCATCACCGTGCCACAATGCTCACAGATCGGCGGTTCGACGAAGGGCACTCTGCGATTGCCGACGATCTGCACGTACGTCCAGTCGGCGACCGTGTGCAGGTTCCACGCGAACACGCCGAGGGAGCCACCGGCCGCCACGTTCGCCGCAATACCGAGTCCGACGGCGGCCAACGTGAGCGGAATCACGACCTTGGCGCGCTCGCGCTGGCGGGCCCGCAGCCGCTCGCCGTAGCGCCAGGGGGCGAGCTCGACCCGGGGCGGTTTGCCGACGCGCACGAGGTCGTAGCGTTGCCAGCGTAGCAGGGCGACCTGGTCGGTCGCGGCAATGAGGCGGCCGGCGTGCGCCGCGCGCGCCAGCGCGTCGATGCGCTCCAAGCGATCGTCGAGCGGGGTGAGGTTCCAGCGGGCGCACTTTGGGCAGATCACCCACAGCCGGCCGCGCCATTCGTCGAAGGCGAGCCGCCGGCCCACCCCGAGGCCCGACGGGCCGCCGTCGCCGTCGAACTTGCCGTTGCAGAAGGCACAGGTGGCGTACATCAGCGGTCCGGACGGAACGGCGTCAGATCCAGGTCCGTGGCTCCCTGCGACAGCAGGTCGCCGATCGTGTCGCCGGTCCAGGCGGCGAGCAGCACCCCATTCCGGCCGTGGCCGGTAGCGTAGAACAAGCCGCGGACTTCGGGGTCAGAGCCGATGATCGGCCGGCCATCGGCGGTCACGGGCCGCAGCCCGGCCCACATCCGTTGCACAGGAAGCCTCGCCACGGCGGGGAGCAGTCGCACCGCGGTGCGGAAGATTTGGGCCACTCCCTCGTTGGTCACCCGACAGTCGAACCCGGCGTGTTCCATAGTACTGCCCAGCACCGCCTCCGCGCCCCGCGTGAGGATGTAGCCATGGTCGTAATACAGGATGGCCGGCGGCGTCTCACCGGGCCACGGTGTGGCAGCCATCTGGCCGCGCACCGGCGTCACCGCGAGCGGCCGCGGCAGCCCCTCGATCAGCGGCGACCAGGCTCCGGCGGCGAGCACGACCTGCTCGACGGCGACGGTCTCGTTCCCGGCCACGATGCCCGTGACTCGGTCCCCGGCGATGAGGATCCGATCAGCTCGTCGCGGCAGGAGGCTCGCCCCCAGCCGTCGGGCATCGGCGAGCAGGGCGCGTGTCAACGTCTGGGGATCCACGGCGCCGTCTTCCGAGGCGAGCAGCGCGCCGGTGGCGTCGGGGGCGGCACCGGGCCAGCGCTCGCGCACCTCATCACCGGAGAGCCAGTCGCAACGGAGCCCGGCCTGGCGCTGGAGCGCGGCGGCGTCGCGCAACCGGTCGGCCTGGGACTCGTCGAATGCCGCCGCCGCGATGCCGCCGCGCCAAAACGCGATATCGATGCCGGTGGTATCTTTCAAGGTGGCGGCGAGGTGTTCATAGACATCGCGCCCGCGGACGCACAGCCCCAGCATGAGGTCATCGCTGGGCTCGATCTGCGCCGCGAGCATCCCGGCCGAGGCGGGGGAGGCGGCAGCGGGGTCGGGGCCCGGCTCGAGAATGACTGTATGGAGCTGACGCAGCGCCGCGGCGCGCGCGCAGGCGGTCCCAATGACCCCGCCGCCGATCACGGCGACCTCGTAGGTCGAAACTTGGGCCATCAGAGTGGCGTACGGCCGTCAGTACGGCCGGACCACGCGGAGGACACCATGCTCCGGAGCATACTCGGTTTCGCCATATTCGCAGTCGTCGCCTGGCTGGGCCTGAAGATTCTGTTCGGGCTGCTCGGCGGGCTGATCGCCATCGCGGGCACGGTGCTGTGGCTCGCGGCGCTCGGTTTCCTCTTCTACCTCGTGCTGCGCGTGCTCAGCCCCAGCACCGCCGACAAGCTGCGGGACATGATCAAGGGGCGTCGCGCCGAATCCTAGCGGTCCCAGGGCAACACCTGGCTGGAGTGGACGTGCACGATCCTCCAGCCGCGAGCCTGCTCTTCGAGCACGAAGGTCGCCCGCCCCGCTTCGGCTTGATTGCGCGCCAGGTTGAACCAGCGGTAGTCGGTCATCACCCAGGCAAACCCGCCCTCCAAGGTCACCGTCGCGGCGGCGATGGTGACCTTGCCCCCCAAACCAATTCCGGCGAACCGTGGCGCGGCGAGCCGGACGCGAGCATTCGCGACCACCAGTGACCCCGGGCCGTACAGCGTATCCGCCGCCCGGTCTGCCGCGGCATCCAATTGGATCGCTTGCCGCACCATCTCCTCAATGCGTTGAGGCGTTGCCCGAGCACTCTGCGGGGCAACGCTCGGCATGCGCTGCCGTGAGGTCGTGCAGGCGGCCAGCAGCAGCGCTGTCAGCAGGACGGTGTCGCAGCGCCTAGCGTCCATCCAGCCGCAGCAGCACGCCCCAGCAGAGCAGGGGAAACAGGATCTCATGGTGACCGGTCAGCATGATCCCCCGGCCGCCTTGCTGGGTCGGTCGCTCGACCACATTGACGCGCGGGCGGTAGTGTCGCTGCATGTCGCAGTCGCAGGCCGTGAAGTCCGTGGGTCGGCCTGCATGGAGGTTACGGGCGACCGTGAGCGCTTTGAGAAACACTTCGGGCATTACCACCGCGCTTCCCAGATTGAACACCACGCCTCCCCCGTCGAGATCGGGGAGCGCCGCGGCGAGCCGCTTGAAGTCGCGGTGGCTCGTGACGCCGAGCGCCCCGCCGTCGGCACTGGGGTGCTGGTGAATGATTTCCGCGCCGACCACCGCATGCACGGTGACCGGCACGCCCAGGTCCCCGCAGGCAACCAGCACGGAGACTGCACGCCCCGGCAGGGCGTTGCGGTGCTGCAGGTAGCGGGTGAGCGCTTCACCCATGCCGCGCTGCTCGCGGGCGCCGGCGGCCACTGCAGCGTTCATCTCCCGGCCAGTCTCTTCGGCCATTCCGAACGTCCCGTCGCCCAGGCCGGCGGCCACCTCTTCGCTGGTGCCGCCGTAGGCGGCGAGCTCGAAGTCGTGAATCGCGGCGCTGCCGTTCATGGCCACATGGGTGATGACCTTCCTCCGCAGCAGCTCGATGAGCAGCGGTCCCAGGCCGACCTTGATCACGTGGCCACCCAGCATGGTCACGACGGCGCGGCGACCAGCCGCGCGCGCGGTTTGCTCGACCACGAGTCGGAGGTCACGGGCCGCGAGGATGTCGGGGAGGGCGCTCCAGAAAGCGGCGAAGCTGCGGTCCGGGCCGGGAACGTGGGCGAAGAGGGTGGGATCGACTTTGTTGGAGCGCTGCGCGATGGGGACGGTCTTGAGACGGGAGAAATCCGCCTCGCGGTAGTCGGTCATGGCTGCTCCGGAACGGCGAACTCCTTGAGCTTCAGCGTGACCTGGCCGAACGAAAACTTGGACTGCAACGCCAGCATGATGCGACGGTCGTCGTCGGACAGCCACATCCGGGCGTCGGCCTTCTCGGCGAAGATGCCGCGCCCGTTGGGAATCGCCGGGCGGACAACGACGGCGTTCCACTTGTGTCCCGCCACACTCACACGCTCCCGGCCGACGACCGTCACGATGACGGGATTGAAGTCGGGCCGGAAATAGCGGCGATACTCGTAGCGCTTGCCCTGTTCCAGCGGCACCGTGCGGATCCAGTACAGGAAGGCCGCGTCGTCGAGCGGGTCCACCACGGTGGGGAAGGTGGAGTCCTTCCCCTCTTCGCGGTAAAACCCGGAGTCGGGGTAGATGTCGTAGCCCCGGTGCCACTGCTTCCCCCGCTCGTCCGTGTCCTGTCGGAAGCGGCGGGAGCGGAAATCGCGCCGGCCGACCCACGACTCCATCGTCTGGTCGAGGTGGTACCACAGCGCGCCGCCGACGATGCGAAACACGAAGTGGACGGTCTCCACGCCGCGCACGGTGTCCAGACTGACGACCTCCATGGTGGCGTTGCCGACGTTGAAGATCCCGTACTTCGCCTGGTAGGCGAGACGCTCCCCCACGTGAAACGGGACCGGTGTTGGGGGGGGGGCTTCGACGATGGCCCCGACCGGTAGCGCGCCGGAGGCGTGCCCGGAATCGCTCTGTCCCCGCAGCGACGCAGCCAGCAACAGCAGCGCCGTCGCCGCAGTCACCGCTCGGACGGCACGGATCACCGGTCGGGCACGCCAAGCCGCGACCAGGGCTCGCCAGGGGTGGACCCGGGATGGTCGCTGGTGCAGGTCGTAGCGGGCTGCCGCACGCACCGTCTCGAGGCGACGCACGTGGGGGGCCAGCCGTGCCAGCAGCTCGGCGTTGGCGCACCAGCCCTCGGTGCGGAGCAGGGAACGGTCGTGCGGCGCCTCGCCGCGCGTCGCCTGCCGGAGCACGGCGAGGCGTAGCGCGAGGTACCCGGACACGGTGTCCCGCACGCCGGCGACGGGCAACAGGCGGGGGGTCAGCCGGCGCGCCACCCGCAGGCTCCAGGACGTCGAGCCGACTTCCCGCAGCTGCTCGGCTACGACCAGGTCCGCGCCCGACTCCAGCTTCTTCACCATCTCCTCCATGGCCTCGGGGCCATGCGCAAAGTCGGCGTGGATGATGATGGCGCAGTCGCGCTTCGGCCGGTCGGTCCGCTGCAGGGCGAGCCGCAGCAGCTCTTCGAGGCTCGGGGCGTACCCCACCCGCGCAGCGTGGGTCACCACCGTCATCGGGAGCACGCGGGCGTAGCTGGCGAGCACGTCGGCGGTGCCGTCCGTGGAGCCGTCGTCGCACACCAGCAGCTGATATTCGCGCTGGAAGGCCGTGAACACCTGCCGCACCTTCCAGAGCACGAGGCCGGCCGTCCTGGCTTCGCAGTGCACCGGAACGCACACGTAGATCATGGCTCTGCAATCTAGCTAGGCCAGCGAGCGATAGCAGGCCAAGACGGCCTGCGCCATCGCTGCGGCGGTGCATTGCTGGGGAAAGGGGACCGGGGCATGGTGGCCCAGCGCGGCGACCACTTTGTGCGCCAGCGCCGCGGCGTCTCCCACGGGGACCAGCCACTCGGGAGGAACGATCTCCGGCAGGCCGCCGGCGCGGGTGGCGACGACCGGTTTGCCCAGGGCGAGCGCGTCCAACACCACGCTCCCCAGTCCCTCCTCTTTCGACGACATCACGAACACATCCCCTTCCCGGATCAGCGCGTCCGCTGCCGTCACATACCCCAGCAGGTGCACGCGGTCCCCGACGCCTAGGTCGGCGATCTCGCGCTCGAGGGCGGACCGCAGCTGGCCCTCCCCGGCGACAGCCCAATGCAAAGCGGGCGCCAGGTCTCGGGCGGCGTGGGCGGCTCGAACGAGCGTGGCTTGGTCTTTGTGCCCTACCAGCGCGGCGACCTGAATGACGAGGGGGGTGCCGTCGGCAAGGCCAAGGCGGCGCCGGATACCGATTGGGACGACGGCGGCACGGCGGACCTCGTCGGGGTCGATGCCGTCGTGGACGACGGTGACGTTGCCGGGGCTCACGCCGTCGGCGAGGAGAACCTGCTTGACGGCTTCGGACACGGCGATCACGCGGTCGACGCGGAGCCACTGACCGCGTCGCCGCAGGCGAAAATCGACGCGCCGATGCGCCACCAACCGGGGCGGCTTCCTGCCCCACAGGGCCGCATGAACGAGCGTCAGGGCGTGACTGTCGTGCGCATGGACGATGTTGGGGCGAAAGCTCCAGAGGACACGGCGCAGCGACCACCACGCCCGCGGGTCGAGGCTGATGGCCCAGGGGAGGCCGTGGACGAGCACCCCGGCGTCCTGGCACCGTTGCATCAACTCGCTGCCACGTTGTGTCGCGAGGCTTTGCTCCGTGTCTCGCTCCCGCGCCAGCTCTCGGCACAGCAGCCGCACCTGGTTCTGGCCGCCCCGCCACTCGCGGCCGGAGTCAACTTGCAGGATGCGCAGAGCGGTCAGGCGGACGGCGTCACCCGGCCGAGCACGCTCCGCAGCTCGGCGAGAGTGAACGGCTTATGGAGGTAGGGCCTGCCGAGGCCCTCGAGGAACTGCAGTGTGTCGCCCCGAACAGTATCGCCGGTGGCAAAGATGATCCGCTCGGCCACGCCGGGGTGCAGCCGGACGAGGTTCTGGAACATCTCCCGGCCGCCCAGCCGGGGCATGCGCAGGTCGCAGATGATCACGTCGAATGGCTGGGCGAGGGCGCGCGTCAGCGCCTGGCCACCGTCGGATGCGACGTCGACGCGGTGGCCCCAGCTCTCGAGCGTAGCACGCATGTAGTGCAGGATGTGGGGTTCGTCGTCCACGATGAGAATCCGCAAAGGCGTGCCTGGTGCCGGGGCGGCGGGGGCCTCCTGGGACTTGGCCTGGCGAGGAGCGCCGGGGAGCTCGACTGTGAACGTCGCGCCGGCGCCGGGGCTCGACTCGAGCGTGATGCGGCCGCCGTGCTCCGTGACGATACCCTGGCAGATCGAGAGCCCGAGCCCCGTCCCCTCGCCTTCGGACTTGGTGGTGAAGAACGGTTCGAACACGCGGGCGGCGACCTCCTCAGAGATGCCAGGCCCGTCGTCGGACACGGTCACGGCGACGCCGTCGAGCCACCTGCGGGCCGTGATTCGCACGTGGCCGCTCCGGCCGGTCGTCGCGATCGCCTGGGCGGCGTTGTTCACCAGGTTCACGAACACCTGGGCGATCTGATTGGGAATCATCTCCACGTCCGGCACGCCCGCTTCCACCAGGAGCGACGCTTCGACCTTGAAGGCCATCAACTGGTTGCGGAGCAACGCCAGGGTGGACTCGAGGACCGGCCGGATGGGGTGGCGGCGCCGCTCCGCTTCCTGTTTCCTGGCGAAGGTCAGCAGGTTCTTGACAATGTTGGCGGCCCGTTCCGCCTCTTGGCGAATTACCTGGAGAGGCTCGGCGAGACGCGGGGGCACTTCGCCCGCCTCAGCCAAGAAGTCGCTGAAGCCCACCACCGAGGCCAGCGGGTTGTTCAAATCGTGCGCCACCCCGGCGATGAGCTGACCAATCGCCGACATTTTCTCAGATTGGATGAGCTGATCCTGCAGCCGTCGCTTGTCCGTCTGATCCTCGAACAGCAACACCGCCGCGCCACCCTGATCACCGGCGATCGGCACGGTGCTGACGACGAAGATGCGGTCGCCTGAGCGGACCTCCGCTGGGGCCGAGCCGGGTTGGCCCAGCGCCCGCGCGATGACCTCCGCCCAGGCGGTGGGCAGGAGCCCGATCCACGGGCGCCCGGGCAGCGCGGTGACGGGGACCTGGATCAGCTCGGCGAACACACGGTTGGCGCGCTGCACGATTCCCTGGGCGTCCACGATGCAGATAGCCTGGGTGATGGCGTCGACCGTCAGCTCCCACTGGCGCTTGCCGGTCGACAGAAGCTCGACGAGCCGCGCGTTTTCGAGCGCGATCGCCACCTGGGCGGCGATCGCCTTGAGGACCTCGAGCTGGGCCGGCCCGTATGCATCGGCGCGTTTGCCGGCGAGCGACACGGCCCCGATGGTCCGGCCGGAAGCGGCGATCGGTGCTCCCAGCCACGACGCAGGCGCGTCTGGCACGGTCACGCCGAGTCGTGCCGCTTCCGCGGCGATGTCCCGCATGAACACGAGCGGGCCGCGCCGCAGGGCGAGCTGCAGCAGGGGATCGTCGGTCGGTACGGGCTCGTCGTCGCTGTCGTACGAGACGACCAGCCGGTTGGCGTCGATGTCCAGGAGCGCAATGGACACCCGCTCGGGCGTGAGGCAGTCGTGCACGGCCCGGGCCATGATCTCCACCACCGTCGTCGGCCGGTAGGCGCCGGCCAGGTCCTGGGAGAGCGCCGTGAGGCGCTCCAGGACCTGCGTCGCCCCTCGCGGGGCCGCTCGTTTGGCTGGAGGCTTGCTCATGATCCTCGCGGGGGAGAGGCTCCGACCAAACCTACAATTATCTCGTGGATATCGTCAGCGACCTAGGGAAGGAGCCGGCGGGTGCCGAGGGCAGCCTCTTGATGCAGGCGCAGCGCGGGGGATTACCGCACCGCCTGCGCGAAACCCGTGAACAATGCCGTTTCGGTCAGGTCTTCGGGATGCCACTGCACGGCGAGCATCCAGGCCGTGCCCGGCGTCGCGAACTCCGCCGCCTCGACCAGGCCGTCCTCGGCCCACGCGGTCGCGCGCAGGCCGGGGGCGAGGTCGCGCACCGCCTGGTGGTGGCGGCTGTTGACCGTCGCGGTGGCGAGGCCGAGGGTCCGGTGCAGCAGGGAGTCGGGCGCGACGCGGATCGCGTGGCGGCCGCCGCTGTCCTGATGGTCGAGCGGGCCGGCGCGCTCGCTGCCCAGGTCCTGGTAGAGGGTGCCGCCGAGGGCCACGTTGAGAATCTGGATGCCACGGCAGATCGCCAGGATGGGGCGGCGCCGGGCGCGCGCGCAGTGGATCAGCTGCAGCTCGAGCGCATCGCGCTGGGCATCGGTCTCCTCGAGCCGGGGATGGGGCGATGCCCCGTAACGCGCAGGGTCGACGTCCTCGCCCCCCGTGAGGACCAGACCGCGCGTGGCGTCCACCACGGCTCCTGCGTCGGCGGGGTCGATGAGCGGGGGAACGACCAGGGGCACCAACCCAGCGCGGCTCAGCGCGTTGACGTATGCCGTGTTGAGGGCGACCCGCTCGCGCCCGGCGTCGGTACGGCGCGGGGCGGAGACGGCGACGACCCGGGTCACGGTTTCCTGCCGGGGGAAGCGGCAGTTGGGCCGAGCAGGGGGCAGCGGGGGTTGCTCGTCCCAGCCCAGTTCACCCGCACGCCGTAGACCGGTACTACGGTCGCCCCTCCCGTCCCCTCCAGGGTGCCCAGCTGGGGGTAATCGGGCGGCGGGCGGCGCGTTTCGTAGACGAGGATGCCCATCGCCCGCTCCGAGGTGTCGTCCACCACGAGCACACCGTACGTCATCGTGTCGTTCACGGCGCGCACATGAAAGCCGGGCCCCTGATAGCTCAGCACCAGCTGGCCGCTGGCGCTCCGCTCGGTGTAGCCGACCTGCACCTCGTCCTGCAGCTGCTGGCCGACGACCCGCGCTGGGAGCCGGCCCGGCAGGCCACGGGGCGCGTCGGTGAGGAGCGCGCGCGCATTGCGGAGCCGATCTTGAATGAGCGCGGGCCCCGCGACTTGCGCGAAACCGCACACTGGAGAGCGGCCGCCGTCGCCTCCGCAGGCGGTCGCAGCGAGCGCAAGGGTGGCGAGGCAGCCGAGGTCCCGGCGCATGGAGAGAATCTAATAGATGTAGAGGAGCGTCACCGACACGGTACGCACCGGCTCCAGGGTGCGGGGCGCGTAGTTGTAGAGATAGTTGAGCGCGTTGGCGACGAGCAGTCGCACGCTCACGGGGCCGCGCGCCCAGCCGGCGCGCAGGTCCAGCACCTTGACGGCGACTCGGGGATCGGTCGGCGGCGTGAGCTCGACGCGCTCGAAGCGACTGCTGTAGCGGAACTCGGCGCCGACTCCAACCGCGCCCGTGGCGAAGTCGGCTGCGAGGGTGAGCAGGTGGCGCGGCCGGAAGGCGAGCGGCTGCTGCGGCACCGAGTCATGCGCGAGCTCGCGGGCATACAGGAAGGTGTAGCCGAGCGTGGTCCGAAGTCGCGGCGTGAGCGGAGTCGCGCTCAGCGCGAGGTCGAGGCCCGCGAGGCGGGCGCGCGCTACGTTCCGGAACTGGATCTGCAGCACCTGCGTGTTGACACCCGGCTCGATCAGCTGGCTCGCCTCGGTCCAAAACAACGCCGCGTCGGCGCGCGCCGCCCCGGCGATGGGCCGCGCGTGGCCTACCTCGAACGTCCACGCTTTCTCCGGCTCCAGGTTGGGATTGGGAACCACCGTGAACCCGCTCGCCACGGTAGACGGAAACCGCTCCGCCAGGGAGGGGGCGCGGAACCCTCGACCGGCGGAGGCGCGCCAAATCCCAGCGCCGACCGGAAGCACCGCGCCAACTCTGGGGCTGACGACCGCGGTGAGCGCGCCGCCGTCGATGGTCAGAAAATCCATGCGCGCACCCACTGTAACGTGGGCGGCGCTCCCAATTGCCCCGAGCGGCCGCTCCCCTTCGCCGTACGCCGCGTATTCCCCCTGACGGTGGGAGCCGAAGATGTTGCTCGTGACGTCCGAGAGGCCGGTTTCCGCGCCGACGGTGACGACGCTGCCCCCGCCGTCGGGGCGGAACTCGCCGCGCAGCTCGCCGCCGAAGCGGTCGGCGACGCCATAGTCGTCGCGACTTTTGGGCTGGAAATCGGTGAAGTGCGTGCGCAGCCACGAGGCGCGCACCTGCCAATGCACCCGCTCGCTCGGCGTGCGTACCAGCACGCCCGAGAGATATCCCTTGTCGGAGCGGGTGTGGCTCCCCAGGCCGGCGGTGTCGACCAGGAACGGCTGGTAGGCCTGGCCTCTGTCGCCGCAGCCGTTGTCGCTGCGCTCGCACCAGGCGAGCGGCACCTGGTACTGGTCGCTCGCCCATGAGCCGGAGACGGTCAAGCGCGTGTCCGGACTCGCCTGCCAGTTGCCCTTGCCGGCGAGCTGCCAGTGGTCCTGACGGTCTTGCTGGCGGTAGCCGTCGGAGCGCCAGCCACCGACGGTGACCGCGCCTCCCAGATCGTCGCGTCCGTAGCTCGACGTCAGGTCGGCACCGCCGCGGGTGCCGGTGAAGTCGCGGAAGCGCCACTCGGGATGAGGTGGGTTGGCGAATGCCCCGCCGGTGGCCCGCAGGCGGGCGTGCCAGCCCAGCGGGACCTCGCGCGTGATGAGGTTGACCACGCCGCCAAAGGCAGCGGAGCCGTAGAGTGCTGAGCCTGCGCCCTTCACGACCTCGACGCGCTCGACGTCGTCCACGGGGAGCAGATCCCAGTTGATGCCGCCACGGTCACCCTGGTTGGCGGGAACCCCGTCCACTAGCAGCAGAACCCGGCTGCCCAGGCCCAGCACGAAGCCGCTCGAGCCGCGGATGTTGACCTGGCCGGAGAGGAACTGGACGCCGGGTGCCTTGTCCACGGCTTCGTCGATCGTATTGACCGCGCGCTTGACGATGTCGGAGTCGGACATCAGGGCCACGCTCGGCACGACGTCTTCGAGGCTTTGCGGACGCTTGGCGGCGGTGACGACGATCGGCGAAACCTCGAAACGGTCAACGCTCCTGTAGACCCTCGCCTGCACGAGGATGTAGTCGTGCTGAGCCGAATCACCCGCCACGACGGTTATCGTATCGTTGATCGTCCGGTAACCTATGAGGCCGACCTCAAGAGTGATGCGTCCGCTCGGCACGTCACCGATGCGATACCGCCCTGCTCGATCCGTGGACCCTGCGTTTGGCGCTCCGAGAATCCTGATGTGGGCTTGGTACAGTGGCTTCCGGGCGGTGTCCTGCACCGTCCCGTACACGATCACGGTTCCCTGGGCCGCCAGCGTCGTCGCGAGGACGAACGGGGCGATGAGGGGGACTCTCATTGCTGCACTGCCGCCGGGAAGTAATACGAGATCGGGTGCATGTTCGTGAAATCCACCACGATATTGATCGAGTCAGTGCCCGTCTCATTCACCACCACGACCCCCGGCTTCGTAGGATCGCTCGGGTCGGGGAAATAGCCGGCCTCCCGCAACAGAGAGTCGGCATTGGAAAAGTCGGGCTTGAAAGCGCCCAGCTTTTTCCACACGGCGACCACCCACTCGTAGCGGCCGGTGGGGATGCCCAACGTGTAGAAGTACGTCGAGTCGGCAGTGGGGATCGCCTGGGGCGGGAACGGTACGAAGTTGAATAGATCGTTCCGGGTCCGAGGGAAGGAGGGATAAGCGACCAGATACACCGCTTCGGTCGAGTCGGGCAAGGCTCCGCGCAGGCGCACCGTTCCGCAAATCCCGACGAAGCCGTGCGGGCAGGCCGTCGGTGCACGAACCGGCTGCAGCCCCTCATTGCAGGCGAACGCTATGGCGGCGATCGCCGCCGGGAACCGGAGGGGGGCAGGGGAAAGCCGCATCCAGCAAACTTGGGCCCGCCGCCCGGGCCGTCAACTTGACCATCGTTTCCAACGGGCAGTACTTTCATCCCGTCCTATGCCCATCTACGAGTATCGCTGTAGCAAGTGCCGGAAGCGCTTCAGCGAACAGCAACCGATCAGCCAGCATGGCCGGCGTCACCCCACGTGCCCAAACTGCAAATCGAGGGTCGTGCAACCGGTGCTCTCGTCGTTCTTCGCCAAGACGGTTCGGAAGAGCTGACGGGAAGGGGGGAGGCCGGTCATGTTCGAACGCCTGCGGGACGCGTTGCGGGCCGCGCTGGACGCCGCCACGCCCCCTGGCGACCTGCGGGATCTGGCGCGGCAGATGCGTGAGGCGGTGGTCGAGGCCCGGGTCGCGGTGCAGGAGATGCACCAGGCGCTGACGCGCTCCGAGGCCGCGCTCGCCGCGGAGCGCCAGCGGCTCGCCGACGCCGAGCGGCGTGGCCGGCTCGCCGCCGAGATCCAGGATCGGGAGACGGTCGAGGTGGCCCAGCGGTTCGCGACGAAGCACCGGGAGCGCGTGAGCGTGCTCGAGCGCAAGCGCGCCGCGCAACAGGACGAACTGGCCCTCGCCGAGCGCGACCTGGCGGAGATGCAAGCGCAGTTGCGCAAGGCCGAGCTGGACCGGCCCCAGACGAGTGCCGGCCGGAGTACGGAGGAGGCGTGGCGCGACCTGCAGGCCGCGGGCGGAGAGCGTCCCGGGCTGGACCTGCGGGACGAACTGCTGAAGTCGGAGATGGATCGGGCGGCGCGCGAGGCCGCCGCCGAGAAGCAACTCGAGGAGATGAAGAAGAAACTGCGAAAGGATTAGCGCATGCTCCCGGTCGTGCTTGCCGCGCTGCTGCAGCACCCCGCCCCCGCCGACCTTCAGAAGCGCGCCCATACCTACAGCATCGTCGCCTGGGATTCCGCTACCGGAGACTTGGGCGTCGCGGTACAGTCCAAGTTCCCCAACGTCGGCGGGATCGTGCCCTGGGCGAAGGCGGGCGTCGGGGCGGTGGCCACGCAATCGCTCGGCAACACCGCGTACGGCGAGCGCGGGCTCGAGCTGATGGCCCTAGGGGCGTCCGCGCCGGAGGTGCTGCGGATCGTGATGCGCGGCGACGCGCGCCGCGCGCAGCGCCAGGTCGGCATGGTGGACGCGCGGGGCAACGCCGCGAGCTGGACGGGGGACTCCTGCTTCGACTGGGCGGGCGGCAGGACCGTGACCCCCGCAGGCGACATCATCGCGGCGGGGAAGGGCCAGATCATCGTCGGCCGGTATTTCGCAGCCCAGGCGAACATCATGGTGTCCGATCAGACGGTGAAAAACATGGCGGAGGCCTTCCAGCACGCCACCGGCGCGCTCGCCGACCGGCTGATGGCGGCGCTCCAGGCAGGGCAGGCGGGGGGCGGCGACAAGCGCGGGATGGAGTCGGCGGCCCTGCTGGTGGTGCGCGCGGGGGCCGGCTACCTCGGCGGCAATGACCGCTATATCGACTTGCGCGTCTATGACGACAGCCAACCGATCCGGGAGCTGCAGCGGCTCTATCGCCTGCATCAGCTCTATTTCTTCCAGAGTCGCTCCGAGGACCTGATTCCTATCACCCCGGACGTCGTAAGGCAGCTCGAGCCGATTCTGCTGCGCGAGCCCCTGAACCAGCCGCAAAAGTGGCTGGACACGGCCCAGGGGACCGCGACCCCGAAGTTCCTCGAGGCGCTGGCCAACTTCATGTACTGGGAGAATTACGACGTCCGGGTCCGGATGGACGGGAAAATCGATCGAGTGGCGTTGGACGACATCCTGGCGCGGCGGAGAAACGTGCGCGGTGCGCGGTGAGGGGTGCGCGGAGCCGTTTGCCCGCGCACCGCTTACCGCGCACCGCTTCCGGGGGAGTTCCCATGGACATCAAGCGCGACCGCATGGTCTTTCTGGGCTACGGCAAGTATTGGCGCTCCGAGCGGATCCTCGGCCTGATGCCGATCGAGGAGGGCCGCGGGCCCGGGCAGCGCACCAACGTCTTCGTCGAGGGCCGCGCCGAGCCGATCGTGGCATCGCGCACCGAGCAGAGCATCCTCGAGGACATGGGCGCCAGCGACGACAGCTTCCAGATGCAGGCGCTGCGGGACGCGACGCGGGAGCTGTTGGAGGCGTTCCACGAGTTCTCCCCCGTCCTGCGCCGGGCGCTCCAGCACGAGCACCACTTCGACGTGGAGCGGTGGGAGCAACGGCTGGGGGACCTGCTGCGGCCCGCGCCCGCGACCGAGCCGGCCGGGCAGGACGACCTGTTCACCTGATCCCATCGGGAGACCGTTCATGACGGCCAGCGCCGGGACTGGGGTGGGGGGTGGGGGGGGCGGGCGGGACGGTCCGGGGTGGGCGGGGCCCCCCCGCGGCGCGTCCCGCCTTTTCTTCACCGGGGTGTGGGATTGGTCGAAACCCGGCAACGTGACCGGGGTCGT
>CAZXKD010000008.1:0-5776 GCA_964641215.1 uncultured Gemmatimonadaceae bacterium | reverse complement strand
CCTCTTGGCCGAGCCGGTCAACCAGAAAGAGAAGTGGCTCGACGCGCCGCAAGGAACGGCGAATGCGAAGTTCCTGCAAGCGCTGGCGAATTTCATGTACTGGGAGAACTACGACGTGCGCGTGCGCAGCGACGGCAGGATCGACCGTGTGGCGCTGGAGGACATCCTAGCGCGGCGGAGGAAACGTCCGTGAACGGCTCCCAGTGGTTCGGCCACCCGCGCGGGCTCTCCACGCTGTTTTTCACGGAGATGTGGGAGCGGTTCAGCTACTACGGGATGCGGGCGTTCCTCATTCTCTACATGGTGCACGCGCTCGGCTTCGACGACGCGCGCGCGGGGTCGGTGTATGGGACGTATACCGGCAGCGTCTGGTTCGCCGCGATCTTCGGCGGCATCATCGCCGACCGCTGGCTGGGCCACTACCGCAGCGTCCTCGTCGGCGGGATCATCATCGCCCTCGGTCACTTCACCCTCGCCCTTCACGCGCTGCCGTTCTTCTACGCCGGCCTGTCGTTCATCGTGATCGGGACGGGCCTCCTGAAGCCCAACGTCAGCACCCTGGTCGGCTCGCTGTACGAGCAGGGAGATGAACGCCGCGACGCGGGGTTCTCGATCTTCTACATGGGGATCAACCTCGGCGCGTTCATCGGCCCGATCATCGCCGGATACCTCGCGCAGCGAGTCGACTGGCACCTCGGCTTCGCCTGCGCGGGCGTCGGGATGACTCTTGGGCTGGTGCAGTACGTCGTGGGGCGCCAGCGCCTCGCTCCGGGCGTGGCGCGGCTCGCCGTGGGACCGGCGCCAGTCGCGACCGCCCAGCGCAACGTAACGAGCGCTGGGTTCACGGCCGTCGACTGGAAGCGCATGGCCGCGGTGGTGGTGTTCTTCTTATTTGCCGCGCTGTTCTGGGCCGGGTACGAGCAGGCCGGCTCGACGCTCAACCTCTTCGCCGATCGCTACGTCGACCTCAATCTGTTCGGCCTCAGGCTCTACGCGTCGTGGTTCGTGTCGATCCAGGCCCTGTTCGTGATCATGCTCGCGCCGATCTTCGCGTGGCTGTGGGTGCGGCTCGGCTCGCGCCAGCCGTCGAGCCCGGCGAAATTCGCGCTCGCGCTCCTCTGCATGGGACTCGCGTTCCTGTTGCTGATGCCGGCGGGATCCATGGCACAGGGCGGGGTCAAGGTGAGTCCGCTGTGGCTGGTAGGTGCCTATTTCATCGAGGAGTTGGGCGAGCTGAGCCTCAGTCCCGTGGGGCTGTCCGTAGTGACGAAGCTCGCGCCGACGCGAGTCGTCGGCGTCATGATGGGCGTGTGGTTCCTCTCGAATGCGCTGGGAAACAAGCTTGCCGGCTGGGCGGCGGGATTCATCAGCCGCATGCCGCTCACGTCGCTGTTCGGCGCCACCGCCGCCGCCATGCTGGTCGCCACCGTGGTCATGTTCCTGCTGATCAAGCCGGTCCGCAGCCTGATGGGGGGGGTGCACTAGGAGCCAAACGCGTCAGCCGTCTTCCGTTGTCCGTTTTCCGTGATGGCCGAGGGGGCTTACTGCCTCAACCGCCGCCCGAAGAACTCGGCCGCGGCGTGATAGGCCGCGAGCCAGTGCGCGTGCGTCAAGAAATCGTGGATCTCATCCGGGAAAACGAGCTGCTCGACGGCCACGCCCTGGCGCCGCAGCGCCTCGGCGAGCTGCACCGTCTGGCTGAACTGCACGTTGCGGTCATCGTCCCCCTGAATCAGTAAGACGGGCGAGCGCCAGTCTTTCACGTACGCGATCGGCGAAGATTCGTAGGCGAGCTTCGCGGCGTCGGCCTGCTTCTCGGGATCGTAGGCCTCGACCCAGTTGCGGATCTCGATGTTCCAGTCGTGCACGCCATGGAGGTCCACGCCGGCCGCGAACAGATCAGAGGCCCGCGCCAGCCCCATCGCCGTCAGGAACCCGCCGTAGGAGCCGCCCCATAGGCCGATGCGCGCCGGATCGACGTCGGCGCGGCCGCGCAGGTAGACCCCTGCTCCCAGGACGTCGCTGAACTCGCTCGCTCCCTGGGCTCCGTAGTGGAGGGCCTCGCGGAACTCCATTCCGTAGCCGATGCCGCTGCGGTAGTTCACCGACAAAACGATATAACCCTGGCTGGCCAGGTACTGATTGAGGGCGTAGGCGTTGCGGTAATAGTAGAGGTAGTGCCAGCCGAGCAGCATCTGGCGGCGCGAGCCGCCGTGGAAGAAGACCACCGCGGGCCGATGCTCTCCCGGCTTCAGGGTCTTTGGAAGAAACAGCTGCCCGTGAATCGTCATGCCATCCGCCGCGGAGAAGAGCACCTGCTGCGGGTCGACCAGCGCCGCTGCGGGATAGTCGGCCGGGAAGGCGGCGGGCGCGATGTCGCGCGGCGCCGCCGCCCCGAGGACGATCGCCGGACGGGGCGGCTGGCGCGTGTCGGATCGGAAGAACGCGACGCCCTTGCCGTCGCTGGTCATGACAGGCGCCCATTCGATTCCCGCGCCACGCGTCAGCGCAACGGGAGCCCCACCGCTCACCGCGACTCTCCACAAGTGCCGGCGATCGATGTCGTCCTGGTTCGAATTGTAGACGATGGTGCTACCGTCCGGGCTTGGCCTGACGCATTCGACCTCGAATGCTCCCCGCGTGAGCAACGTTGGCGCCCCTCCGGCCACCGGCACCGCGTACAGGTGGGTCCATCCATCCTTCTCCCATGGGAATACCAGTCGATCGCCGGCCGCCCAGAGCAGCTGATTCTCGGCGACGACGTCCTGGAATGCGCTGCCGCGGCCGGTGTCTGCCTTCCAGACCTCGTGCCCCGCGCCGCTCGCCACGTCCACGACCCGAATGGACCAGGGCTGCGCCGCGCGCTCGGGCGTGAACGGCAGCGTTCCAGTCGCCGTCGGGATGCGGACGAACGCGAGGCGCTTGCCGTCCGGCGCCCAGACGGGATCGACGTCCGAGTCCACGCTGGGATCGACGAAACGAAGCGTCCTGGCGGTGACATCGTAGACGCCGATGAACGCATGGTCGTCGCGGCGGCTCACGAACGCGAGCGCGGAGGCGTCCGGAGCCCAGCGCAGCGCGCTCGCGCGACCCCGCGCGTGAATCACCTGTTGCGGAGCCGCCGAATCGGCCAGTGAGACCGACCAGACCTGGCCGTGGCGGAGAAAGGCCACCCGATCGCCCTTGGGCGAGACGGCGGGGCTCGACCCCTCGCCGAGGCGTCGGGGGGCGCCGCCGGCCACCGCCACGACCCAGACGTCCTGTTCCACGCCCTCGGGGAGGCTGTGCGGATTGGGAACCTCGCCGCGACCGTTGGCGCCACCGCCGCGCACGTAGAGGATCGCCTTCGCGTCGGGCGTCCAGCGGAGCCCTCCGATCTCCTGGCCGTCGTCCCCGCTGAAGGTGGTGACCGCCCTGCCTTGATAGTCGGGCGGAGCCGCGACCCAGATGTTGCGGGCGCCGCGGTCGTTGAAGATCCAGGCGACAGCGCCACCGGTGGGCGCGGGAACGAGCGCTTCCGGGAATGGCGCGGACAGCGCCTGCTCGAGGGTGAAAGCTGGCTGTTGGGCGTGCCCCCGGGCGGCAACAACGAGCCCGAAGAGCAGCACCACAGCGACGTGACGGAGATGAGTGCGCATGGGGCGGAAACCTACCGGCTCGCCGGAGCGAGCGCGACACCCTATGTTGAGCCCTTGCTGGCGTCCGAATCCCCCGCTCAAGGAGGCCGGGCATGCTCAAGCGACTCGCCGCGGTGTTGCTGCTGGTGGGATTGTCTTTGCCCTACAGCTGCGATGCACGCCCCGTGACGGTTGTGTGGGCCGACCCCGAAACCATCGTCATGGTCGGGATCCCGGTGCTCGTGACCGTGGCGTACGCGCTGCACGTGCTCGTGCCGGCGCTGGCGCGATTTCACGAGCGTCACGGTGCCGCACTCCACGGCATCTTTCGGGCGATCTACCTTGTGTTGGCCGGCGCCTATCTCTCCTTCGCGCTCCACAAGGGGGAAGAGCATGCGGACCGGTTCCACGCCGGGGTCGCCATCGCGCTCACGGCCGCGGTTCTCTGGTGGCAGCAGCGACGCGGGTCCAAGGCGCAGCGCCTGCCCTTACTCCTGCTGGTCATCGTGGGACTACCGGAGGTGCTGTACTTCCTGAGCGGGCTTCACGCGCACGATCTCAAGATCGGCGGGTGGATGTTGACGGCGGGGTATCTGGTGGCGGTCGGCATGGAGGCGCGCGACCTGCAGGGGGCGCCACGAGTGGCATCCGGCGGCTGACGTCCTACATCGGCTCCTCGGCGAAGTGGCAGGCGGCGAGCTGGCCGGCCCCGACGACCCGCAGCGCAGGGACCTCGGTGCGACAGCGCTCGTTCTTCCTGGGGTGCGGGCAACGTGGGTGGAAGGGGCAGCCGGGCGGGGGACTGGCGGGGGAAGGCACGTCGCCCGGCAGAACGATGCGCTGCCTCCGGGCGTCGGGATCGGGCACCGGTACGGCCGAGAGCAGCGAGCGGGTATAGGGATGGCGCGGTGCGCGGTACAGCTCGGCGGCGGCGGCGAGCTCCACGATCTTGCCGAGGTACATCACCGCAACCTGCTCAGCGAGGTGCTTCACGACCGCGAGGTCGTGAGCGATGAAGAGATACGTCAGCTGCCGCTTCTGCTGCAGCTCCATCAGGAGGTTCAGGACTTGCGCCTGAACCGAAACGTCGAGCGCGGAGACGGGCTCGTCGCACACGAGGAAGCGCGGCTCAACCGATAACGCCCGTGCGATCCCCACGCGCTGGCGCTGGCCGCCCGAGAGCTCGTGCGGGTAGCTGCCGGCGAGGCGAGGGTCGAGCCCGACCTCCTCGAGCAGACCGACGACCCTGGCGTCGGCCGCCGCTCCCACGGCCAGCCGGTGGATCGCGAGCGGCTCGCGCAGCGTCTGACGCACTGTCATGCGAGGGTTGAGCGAGCTATAGGGATCCTGGAACACGACCTGCATGCGGCGCCGCAGCGCCCGAAGGTCGCGCGCTCCGAGGGCGAAGACGTCGGTGCCGTCGAACAGCACCAGACCTGCCGTTGGCTCCTGCAAGCGTAACAAAGTCCGTCCGACGGTCGATTTCCCGCACCCCGACTCCCCCACCAGGCCGAGGGTCTGGCCCGGTGTGATCGTGAACGACACCCCGTCGACGGCGCGAACGACGCGGCGGGGGCGGCCCAGCCCCAGCCACGCCCGCTCGCCGGGGTAGTGCTTGACGAGATCCCGAACGTCGACGAGCGCCGCGCTCACGAGCCCGCCTCCCCCCTCTCCCTCCCCCCCCCGCGCCGCGTCCGGCGCTGAGGTTCGGCGATGAGCCAGCAGCGGGCGGCCTGCTCCGCGACGCCCGTCTCCAGAAGCGGCGGCTCTTCGGTGCGGCACTTGTCCCAGGCGTAGGGGCACCGGGGATGGAAGCGGCAACCGGTGGGCCAATCGGTGGCGGCCGGGACGTTGCCGGGAATGCTGTGCAGCCGCGCCTTCGAGGGAAGCGAAGGGACGGGGCCGTCGAGCCGCGGCACCGAGGCCAGCAACCCCTCGGTATACGGGTGCTGCGCGCGCACGAACAGGTCGCGGGTGGAGGCGGTCTCCACCACCTGCCCGGCGTACATCACGATCACGCGATCGGCGGTCCCGGCGACGACGCCCAGGTCGTGGGTGATCAGCATGATCGCCATGCCCAGGTCGGTCTGGAGCCGTTCCAGCAGCTCGAGGATCTGCGCCTGGATGGTGACGTCGAGCGCGGTCGTGGGCTCGTCGGC